>JAGKVC010000086.1 GCA_021152595.1 Clostridia bacterium | reverse complement strand
GGGCGTTGAAAAGGCTGTCGAAAACATCAATACCGTGATCAACGATGTCCTCACCGGCATGGATGCATCCGATATCTATGCAGTTGACAAGGCGATGATCGAGGCGGACGGCACAAAGGATAAGTCCAAGCTCGGCGCAAATGCTATTCTCGCTGTTTCGATCGCTTCCGCAAGAGCTGCTGCAACAGCACTCGGCATTCCGCTTTACAGATTCCTCGGCGGCATTCAGGGCACAAAGCTCCCTGTCCCGATGATGAACATTCTCAACGGCGGTGCACATGCAGACAGCGCGGTTGATACACAGGAATTCATGATTATGCCGGTCGGCGCACCGTCCTTCAAGGAGGCACTCCGCTGGTGTGCAGAGGTCTTCCACAAGCTCCGCGCCCTGATCAAGGATATGGGCGATGTCACCGCTGTCGGCGATGAGGGCGGCTTCGCTCCGAATCAGCTCAAGAGCGATGAGGAAGCAATCGAGAAGATCCTCGAGGCAATCAAGGCAGCAGGCTTCGAGCCGGGCAAGGACTTCATGATCGCAATGGACGCTGCATCCTCTGAATGGAAGAGCGAAAAGGGCAAGGGCTTCTACAAGCAGCCTAAGAGCGGCAAGGAATTCACCTCTGATGAGCTGATCGCACACTGGGAATCCCTCGTGGACAAGTATCCGATCATCTCCATTGAGGACGGTCTCGATGAAGAGGACTGGGAAGGCTGGCAGAAAATGACTGCCAAGATCGGCAGCAAGGTCCAGCTCGTCGGCGATGATCTTTTCGTTACGAATACCGAGCGTCTCTCCAAGGGCATCAAGCTCGGCGCAGGCAACTCGATCCTGATCAAGCTGAACCAGATCGGCTCTGTCTCCGAGACACTCGAAGCAATCAAAATGGCACATAACGCAGGCTATACGGCAATCTCCTCGCACCGCTCCGGCGAAACCGCAGATACCACGATCGCGGATCTCGCTGTTGCACTGAATACCTGCCAGATCAAGACAGGCGCACCGTCCAGATCGGAACGCGTTGCAAAGTACAATCAGCTTCTTCGCATTGAGGAGCAGCTCGGCGGCAGCGCATGCTATCCGGGCATGGATGCGTTCCACATCAAGAAATAAGCATTCTCCGTTTTCCTGCTGAATATCAGAAGAAAGATGCTGCTCGCGTTTGACGTCCGGGCGGCATCTTTCTTTCTCAGAAATTTCAGCCGTTTTCCGGATGCCATGCATGCAGTGGTCTGCGCGGTTGACTTTTGGCGGGATTTGTGATATACTGTAACATGTTATATTATACCTTATAATATAGGAAAAACGGAGTGTGACGATTATGTTTCAATTAACCTCTGCCGCGTTCTACATTGATCCGGCAACAACCAGCTATATTATCCAGATTGCAGTCGGTGCCGTTGTGGCAATCGGCGCGGTGCTCGGCATCTTCGGCAACAAGCTCAAGCGCCTGTTCCGCAAGAAGAAGGAGGGCGAGGCACAGCCTGCTGCGCGCACGCTCGCCGATGACCGCAAGAAGGATATCAGCACCGCCGATCTGCTCGGCGATGAGGACGACAACGACGGGGCAGCAGAATGAGTCACGTTATGGGGGTGCTCTATGCGGTTCTGGGCAAGGTGATGATCTTCTGCTTTCAGCTTGTCCGGAACTACGGACTCAGCATTGTGCTGTTCACGCTGCTGACAAAGGTTCTGCTTTTTCCGGTGAATCTGATGCTGCAAAAGAATTCGATCCGCATGGTGCAGCTTCAGCCGGAGCTGAATGTACTCAAGACCAAGTATATCGACGATAAGGATACCTTCACGGATGAGCAGCTCGCGCTCTATAAAAAATACGGCTATCATCCGCTGCTGGATCTTGTCCCGCTGTTTGTTCAGATCATTCTGGTGCTTGGACTGGTCGGTGTCATCTACCGGCCGCTTTCTTATGCGCTGAATCTGGACCGCAGCGTGACGGATGCGCTCTCGCAATGGCTGACGGGTACGCTCGGCATTACCGACAGCGGCAATGCATGGCAGATCGCCGTGATGCATCAGATTCAGCAGGGACTCTCTCCGGCAGACGGTGCGCTTTCCGGTGCGGTAGAGACAATCCGCGGACTGAATGTGCATTTCCTCGGGCTGGATCTCAGCGAGTGCCCGACGCTCAGCCTGAACCGCCTGCTGACGATTCCGCTGTTCTCCGGCCTCAGCGCATGGCTCATGTGCCATATCCAGAACCGCATCAATGTTTTGCAGGTCACGCAGGCGACATGGAACAAGGTCGGCGTCATGCTCTTTACGATTGCGTTCTCGGTGTATTTCTCGTTCCTTGTGCCGGCAGGTGTCGGACTTTACTGGATCTGCGGCAATCTCTTTTCGATCCTCTCGATGGTCGGCGTGAATCTCGTGATGCCGCCGAAGAAGCATATCGACTTTGCATATCTCGAGAAGATGGAAGCCGAGCGCAAAAAGGCGGAGGCGGTTCACCGCGTCAACCGCAAGCGCGAACGCGCCGATTACAAGCGCTTCTGTGCCGTGCAGGATATGCAGCTCATGTTCTATTCCGAATCAAACGGCTTCTATAAATACTTCAAGGGCTTCATTGACTATATCTGCACGCATTCGGATATTCAGATCCATTATGTCACGAGCGATCCGGAGGACAAAATCTTCAAGGAGCATCATCCGCATATCACGCCCTATTACATCGCCTCGGACAGCTGTCTGATTCCGCTGTTCATGAAGCTCGAATGCGATATGTGTGTCATGACGCTGCCCGATCTCGAAAAGTATCATATCAAGCGCTCCCGTGTCCGCAAGGATGTGGAGTATGTCTATACCGATCACGGCATCGGCAGTGCGGCGCTGACCTACCGGAAAAATGCGCTGGACTGGTTCGATACGGTCTTCTGCACGGGCGTCGATTTCAAGAATGAGATCCGCGAAATGGAAGCGCTTTACGGTTCACCGGAAAAGCGTCTGGTCGAAGTCGGCTATCCGCTGCTCGACGATATGATCGCACAGTATCAGGCGGAGGAGCATCCGGCACATGAAAAGCCGCGCATCCTCATTGCCCCCTCATGGCAGCCCGATAATATCGCGGATTCCTGTGCGGAGCAGCTTCTTGATGCGCTCTCCGGCAGCGGATGCACGGTCACGCTTCGTCCGCATCCGCAGCATGTCCGCCATGAACCGGAAAAATTTGAACTGCTCAAGGAAAAATACAGCGGCAATCCCGATATTGAGATTCAGACCGATTTCAGCTCGAATAATCCCGTCCTCGAAGCAGATCTGCTGATCACGGACTGGTCGGGTATCGGCTGGGAATATGCCTTCACGACCAAAAAACCGGTGCTGTTCATCAATACGCCGATGAAGGTCATGAATCCCGATTACGACAAGATCGAGACAAAGCCGATCACGATTACCATGCGCAGTGAAACCGGCAGAGTCATCGAAATCTCCGAGCTTCCGCAGGCGGCGGAGATCGTCAGAGAGATGCTCGAACATCAGGATGCCTATGCCGAAGCGATTGAAGCAGCATGCAAAGCGCATATGTATAATGTCGGAAAGAGCGGTGCTGTCGGCGGCAGATATATCATCAAATCCCTGCGGAAGGAGCTGTGAGCGTATGATTGACAAACTTCTTGCGCCGCATCAGACGGAGACAAAGCTGCAAAAGGCATACGGAATCCTCTGCTGCATCCTGATGGCAGGGGCACTGCTGCTCTTTCTGGTCATACCGGAGATCATGCCGCTGCCGGCTGCTGCGGCAGTCAGTGTGCTGCTCTGTGCAGCGATGATTGTGTTCCGGCTCTATAAGCTGTTTTCGGATGCATCGTTTGCGGTGATCATCGCGGCGGCAGCTACGGCAGCCGGCATTACGGCCTTTTTCCGGCGCAGCGTCTCGACAGGGCTGACAGAGGCGAATCCGGCGATGTACCTGTTCTGTATGATCGCGCTCTTTTTCGGCATCTGGCTTGCATACAGCGTACTGATGCATCTGATCGGGGATCCGCACCCGACGGCACGCGGCTATGTCTCGGCGCTGCTGAGCACCCTGCCGCTGGTCTTCACTGTACTGATCTATCTGCCCGGCGAATCCTATCTGAACAATGTGCTGGAATTCAAGTTCATTCTCTCGGATTTCCTGCCGATTCTCGCAGAACGCGCACTGGTGCTTGCCATTGTTCTGCCGGTGCTGATCTGCTCGGCGAAAAAGCCTGTTCCGCAGATCTTCCGTGCGCTGATGTGCGGTCTGTTCCTCTGCACCTATCTCCAGTATCTCTGCATGAACCGCTCGCTTCCGTCTGCAATGGGCGAGCATGTGGACTGGTCGCAGTTCGGCAAGGAGACGGTTCTGACGGCAGTGATCTGGATTGTCCTGCTGATTCTGCCGTTTATTCTGCCGGTGATCCTGCGCAAATACAGCGAAAAGATCCGGAAGGCAGAGGTCGTGCTTCCGGCTGTGCTTGGCGGCATCGAGGCGGTGACGCTCGGGATTCTGCTGCTGACAACGCCCTATCCGCGCACATGGCTTGTGCCGTCGGGGGAGGGGCAGTTCACGGTCTCGCCGGAGAAAAATATCATCCTCATGATTCTGGACGAAGCCGATGCGGATCGTTTCGAGGCGATTCTGGAAGCAGAGCCGGAAAAGGCGGCTGCGCTGCATGATTTCACCTATTATAATAATTGCTGCACAGTCTATGATTCCACAACGCTATCCATTCCGCAGCTGCTGACCGGAACGGAGCTCCTGCCGGAGGGGACATTGGAGGAATGGTACAGCAGCATTTTCAAATCTCCGCAGGCGGTCCGGCTGTTCGGCACACTGCATGAGAATTTGTATGCTGTCAATCTCTACGGTGATTTTGCGTGTAATTACAATTACATGACGGAATGTGCGGATAATCTTATGGAGGTGGAAGCCGATCTGATTATTGATGCGGAGGCGATTCCGGCGTTCTTCATGCAGCTTTCGCGCTATCGCTATCTGCCCTATTGCCTGAAACGGTATTGTGAGGTGACGGAGGAAAGCCTGCCGAATATGGTTTCCACGCCGGTCAGCGGCAAGACCGGAAACGGTGCTTTCGTTCAGGGAATTGCGAATTTGCAGATGCGGCAGGACGGGAAAAATGCCTTTATCATGCAGCATCTCAAAGGACCGCATTATCCCCTTGAGACCAAATCGATGGAGCAGGAATATGCCCTCTGCCTTGATCTGGTCAGCAGCTATCTGGATAAGCTGAAGGAGCTGGGTGTCTATGATGATGCACTGATTCTCATTGCCAGCGACCACGGCGTCCACAACAAAAAAGGCGCATTCCCGATTCTGCTTGTCAAGGAGCCGCACCGAACCGCCGGTGAAATGGCAGTTTCCGATGCACCGGTCTCGCTCAACGATCTGCCCAAGACGTTTCTGATTGCATCCGGATTGTATCAGCCGGAACAGGATGACGCGCTGTTTGCATCCTCGATCTATGATTATCAGTCCGGCGATCTCCGCGAGCGGATCTGGTTTGCACGTGAGGAATTTGATTATGCCGGCGAAAAGATCGTCTGGAAAAAGCCGTTCCGCGCTTCTCAGACCAATGCGTTCCTCGGTTATACCTTCACCGGCGACCGCACCGAGCTGAAACGGGTGACAGAGACGCAGCCGCCCGATCTGATTATCGAAATGGACAGCAGCTATTGAATCAAACAGGCAGTTTCCGCATATCATATGTGGGGCTGCCTGTTCTTTTGTACCCGATATCGCAGCAAATATGTCGGTTTTGTGACAGAATGTGAAACCCCGCCGAAAATTAGCACTCTCCCCTTGACAGTGCTAATTTTATGTGCTATAATACAGTCAGAACAAAGGAACAAGCGCAGGAACCCGGGAACCTGCACAAGGTCCCGTTGCTCAAATGTTGATCCGGTGTATTGCCCGATGAGTAAAAGGAGGACTGACCTATGTTATTCCCTAGCATTTTCAGAGAAAATCTTGTTGATGATTTCTTCGGCAATCCGTTTGCATTTGACCATGCGTCCGCAAACGCGATGAAGACCGATGTCAAAGAGACCGAGCAGGGCTATCAGCTCATGATCGACCTGCCTGGTGTAAAGAAAGAGGATATTCATGCAGAGCTGAAGGACGGCTATCTGACCGTCAGCGCGACCACTGCCCAGAGCAATGACGAGCAGGATGCGGACGGCAAATATATCCGCAGAGAGCGCTATACCGGCTCGTTCAGCCGCAGCTTCTATGTCGGCGAGGATGTTACCGAGACCGATATCAAGGCAAAGTTCACGGACGGTGTTCTGAATCTGGAGATTCCGAAGAAGGAGCCTGTCCCGAAGATCCCCGAAAAGAAGCTCATTGCAATCGAGGGATAAGCGCCGCGCTGCGCTGTGCTGAGTCAATAAAAGAGCCGCTTCGATCAGGCATTTCGCCTGACCGGAGCGGCTTTCTGCTGTCTGTTGTTATCTGATCGCTGTGAGGACGACTGTGACATCACCGGTGCCGAAGATCTCTTTCAGCTCTGCGGCGGTGACGTTCTCAATTTTGCCGAGGCGCGTATAGCTCCACGCATTGGAATCATAGAAAATCGTCATCTGGCTGCCCTGATAGAGCATGATGTCGCCGGGTTCGGTTGTGATCTGCGTATCGGATTTGGGGAGCGTCTGCGGCAGTGCGCCGACCTTTTCAAATCCGCCGTATTCCTTGAGCGAGAGCGTCAGCTCTCCTTCGCTGAGCAGTGCAGCAAGTGCCTTGCCTGCTTCATTATCCGCGATGGATGCGGTCATGGTTTTGCCGTTGACGGTGATCTGCATGCGGGTGACCTCCTGTTCCTGCGGTGTCAGATCGAGCGATCCGATCCATTCGGAGACGGATTCTTTCGAGGCGGATGCGGCAAATCTTCTGCCGGTGAGCTGTCTGCCGATCGGGACAAGGGATGCGATCCGCTTTTCACTCTGCCCGATGCCGCTGCTGCCGGATGTGCAGAACGGAATCACAGTCTTGCCGGAGAAATCATAGGCTTCGAGAAACGTGTCGATGATGCGCGGCTCCTCGCCCCACCAGATCGGATAGCCCAGAAAGATCGTATCATAGGCATCGAGGCTTTCCGGCATCTCCGCGATTTCGGTGCGGAAATCCTTGTCGTTCTGCTCCTGATTGGCGCGGCATCCGGAATCCTGATAGCGGATATCCGCATCGGTATACGGGATCTTTGCGCTCATCTCATAGCGCGCAGCACCGGTCAGCTCGACGATATAATCCGCGATTTTCTCGGTATTGTTCGTCCGTGAGAAATATGCGACGAGCGTTTTGCTTTCATTCGGTTCTGTCAGCGGCAGCATGCTCTGCTTGATCAGGCTGAGATCTGCGGCATTCAGGATACCGTCCTGATTCTTGTCCGCAGCGGTCGGATCAGGCTTCTGCTCAGCCGGTTTTGTCAGCAGATAATCGCACAGGCTGCGGACGCCTGCCGCAAGATCTGCGGATTCTTCTGCGGTGTTCACTGCGCAGGATGTCTGTACGGGCAGCACAATCGCCATTGCACATGCTGCAAGAACAGTCAGGATCTTTTTCTTCATGATAAATGCCCCCTTTTGCGGATTTCCTTTGTGATTCCATTATAGCACATCTTTTTTGCTATGTAAAATACTTTGTTTCTATGCGGAAATATGCTTTTGAGGCATAATTCTGATTATGCTTTCAGGGCATATTGAACTATGCAAAATAAGTATTTGCTATTTTCAGGATGATATGCTACAATAAAAACATGCACCGGAGAAATGCTCCGGTCTCCTGAATCAAACGCAGAAAGGCGGTATCAGAATGAAACCTGAAAAACTGAATCTCACAGCAGAATGGGATAAAACATTTCCGCAGAGCGACAGGGTTCTGCACAGCAAGGTAACCTTTGTCAACCGCTACGGTATTACGCTTGCCGGTGATCTCTATACCCCGAAGAACGCATCCGGCAAGCTGCCTGCGATCGCGGTCTGCGGACCGTTCGGCGCAGTCAAGGAGCAGTGTTCCGGTCTCTACGCGCAGAATATGGCAGAGCGCGGCTTTCTGACGCTCGCCTTTGATCCCTCATTTACAGGTGAGAGCGGCGGCACACCGCGCTGTATGGCATCGCCGGATATCAATACCGAGGATTTTCAGGCGGCGGTTGATTTCCTCTCACTGCATGAGAACGCCGATCCGGAGAAAATCGGCATCATCGGCATCTGCGGCTGGGGCGGCATGGCACTGAACACCGCATCGCTCGATACGCGCATCAAGGCGACCGCTGCCATGACCATGTATGATATGAGCCGCGTCAATGCAAAGGGCTATTTTGATTCCGAGGACAGCGAGGAACAGCGCCATGCAAAGCGTCAGGCACTCTGCGCACAGCGTCTTGCCGATCTGAAGGCAGGGGAGTATCAGCCGGGCGGCGGTGTCATTGATCCGCTGCCGGAGGATGCACCGTTCTTCGTCAGGGATTATCACGCCTACTATAAAACCGAACGCGGCTATCATCCGCGCTCGCTCAATTCCAATAACGGCTGGAATGTCACCGGCTGCATGTCCTTCCTCAATCAGCCAATCAACTGCTGGTTGAATGAAATCCGCAGCGCAGTCCTGATTGTTCACGGCGACAAGGCGCATTCCTGCTATTTCAGCAAGGATGCCTACGCTGCCATGACATCCGGCAGCAAATATACCGCAAATAAGGAGCTTCTGCTGATTCCGGATGCTGTGCATACCGATCTCTATGATAATCTGGATGTGATCCCGTTTGAGAAGCTCGAAGCCTTCTTCCGGCAGTATCTTGCCTGATCCGGCAGCAGCGATGGGAGAAGAACTGCGGAAGAATCTCGAGGCGGCAGGATGCAGCAAGCGGTTTATCGCAGAATATGCAGCCAGCCTCGGTGACAGCGAACGGTGTGCGCAGATGCTTGCCGCACACCGGAGGGCGCTGCTCGACCGGATCCACCGCGAAGAGCAGCAGATTCGCTGTCTGGATTATCTTGTCTACACGATGAAAGGGGAACAGCAATGAGTAAAAAAGTATTGGTAATCTCGTCAAGTCCGCGGAAAAACGGCAATTCCGCAAAGCTGGCGGAGGCATTTGCAAAGGGCGCTGCCGACGCAGGCAATCAGACGGAGCTGATCTCGCTGCACGATAAAAAGATCGGCTTCTGCCGCGGATGTTTTGCATGTCAGAAGACGCAGCGATGTATCATTTCCGACGATGCAGACAGCATCCGCGAGAAGATGCTGCACGCCGATGTTCTGGTCTTTGCAACGCCGATCTATTATTATGAAATGAGCGGTCAGCTCAAGACGATGCTCGACCGCGGCAATCCGCTCTTTTCCTCTGATTACAGCTTCCGCGATGTCTATGTGCTGACGACTGCGGCAGAGGATGAAGCCTATGTGCCGGAGCGTGCTGTCAGCGGCATTACGGGCTGGATCGACTGCTTTGAAAAGGCGCGTCTCGCCGGATCTGTTTTCTGCGGCGGCGTGACGGATATCGGGGATATCGACGGAAACCCGAAATTACAGTAGGCTTATGACTGCGGCAGAAATGTCTGAAACTGAAAAACCGCTCAGGTCTGCATGATGCGAACCTGAGCGGCTTTTTTGTATGCGTTTTGGAATCTGTTTCCCGTGTGCGGAGCCTTACCGGATGATATGGCGAATCCAGCGAAGCCACAGCTTTTTCATCGGCTTTGCATTGCGGTACATTGCAGAGGCAAGCTGATTCGCTGTCTTGCAGATGACCTTTGCATCCGGCTTTGAAATGCCGTTCCGGCTGAATACCGCAGCCTGCTGAATTGCGATTGCATTGCGGATTTTTCCGGCAGGAAGCAGCTTGCAGTGTGCTTCGGCTTCATCGGCAAACTGATCGTGCGAGAGCTTATTCTGCTCGATGCCCTGCATGCGCAGCAGCCGGATAATGAATGAATATGCTGCATGTGCCGCCGCATTCGGATCGCTGCTCTGCATTTCACGCTGCCGCTTTCCGGTGATATGGCGGTGAATCGCGTAATAGAGAGCAAGCACGGCCGCGATTGCAAGAATGATCAGGATGCAGCGGATGAGCTTTGCGCGCTGCTCCGGTGTCAGACCTGCTCTGCCGGAATCCGGCTGCGGGAGATTCTGTGTTGTCTGCATGGGATCGGAGGAGATCGCTGTCGTCAGCGGAACGGTGTCAGTTGTTGTCTCGGGTGTCGTTGTGACGGCAATGATCGTAGTCTCCGTGGTGGTGCTTTCGTCGGAGCGGTGCCATGTATCCATGACGGTCTCGGTGAATTCATAGGGAATCCAGCCGTAGCCCTTGACGTAGATTTCCGCCCATGCATGCGCCTGATGATCGGGGATATTGATATCGTAATCGCCCTCATTTTTATTGCGGAAGAAGTCATTTTGCGTCAGAACATAGCCCTGACAGTACCGCGCAGGAATGCCGCACATCCGGCAGAGCAGAACCGCCGCGGACGCATAGTGTGCGCAGTAGCCCTTGTGTCCCTCTGACAGGAAGTATTCGACAAAATCGCGGTCGGCAGGCTGGAGACCGGGCTGCATCGTGTAATCCGCACGCTCCCAGATATAATCGCGGATCGCATCCAGACGGTCGATCAGCGGCAGATTCTCCGCCGGCATATCCGGCATGACAGCAGCACGCAGCGCCTCCATCTGCTCGTTTTCGGGGATCTTGAGATACTGCTCCGTGACAAATGCCTCATATTCCGAGACCAGCTCATTCTGTGAGGGTGCCTCGTATGCAGTAAAGCGGTTCCAGTCGATCCGGGCATTGTTCATGATATAGAAGCTGTACTGATCGGTGCTGTCCAGCTCGGTTTCGATGTCATAGCGATACCGTGTGCCGATATCAAAAATACTCTGATAGGGCAGGAAGTTGACCTGTTCCTTTTGCAGCGACTCGACATCGCAGCGCACCACCGGAAATTTTCCGGCGGAGGAGCGCAGCTCGTCAACGTGGTCGGAGTGGAAGATCGTCTGCGGCATGCGGTTTTCAGCGGTCAGACGGCGGAACAGCCGGAACTGTGCGCGGTAGGCACCCGTCGGGATCGCCCAGCCTCTTCCGGTATATTCCGCACGGACAATGCCGCGCAGATAGTAATCATCGGGAACGGCAGCCGCGCCGATTTTCAGATTCAGCACAGGTCTTCCGTCGAAGTGCAGGTCGTTTTTGTCCAGCAGATCGACCTCATCCGTGACGACGTTGATTCCCATGGAACCGGGGATCCGCGAGAGCAGACCGGTCACATCGTCGATCGAGAGATTCTGATAGAAGTCGCGGATATTATCGCGCTTGCGGTCGAGATCCTCTGTCCGCGCGTAGCGGTTCGAGGCATGCATGGAAACGAAGGAGAGCGCCAGAACTGCGAGCAGCATGGCGGCAGCGCCGGGTTCATGCGTGGAATATCGCTGTTCTGTTGTGGCATTGAAGGATTGCTGGAGCGCTGCGGAGCTGCCCTGCCTGACAGTCAGCGCCGGCGCGGTCTTGTGTCTGGAGACGGCAATCGTGCCGAGCCAGAAAATCGCAAGCAGAAAGACGCAGATGCTGTAAGTCTCAATGCCGAAATAGAGTCCACATTCCAGAAACGGGAATGTCACGAGGAAGAGGATCCAGAAGCCGCTCCTGCTCGACTGCGGATGCGTCAGCAGGACATCGGAATATTCCATCAGCGCGACCAGCGCAATGATAATCAGATAAAAGACAAGCTGTACGCACTGCCCGTCCGTCCATCCGACGGCATGCGTATCATTCGGGGGGAAGCTCATGCGCCAGAGGATTCTTCTGCGCATAATGTGGTAGATTTCGCCTGCACCGACCACTGCCGGTTCGCGGAATTTCATCAGCAGCAGCGGAATCGAGGCGAATGCCGTCAGGATCGAGCCGAAGCCGACCTTCGGGGAGATCAGCCGGACGCTGCGCATGATGATCGAAAGCACGACCGTGAACAGGAACAGCGGCTTGAGCTGAATCGGGAACTTGAAAAATCCCTGTAAGACGCCGATTGTGCCGATGCTGCCGCAGAGCGTAATCAGCAGCCGGACGAGCATCTCCGGAAAGGCGTGCTTTTTTTGCAGCGTCATGGCCAGTCCGTCATGGACAAGGAGCTGATCACGCGGCGGATTGACACGCGGCGGAGGCGGAAGCGGTTTGCGGTCATATTTCACGGCTCGGCACCCCCTTCCACAAGCTCCTCAAGATCAAAGTCGGGGAGATCCTCCTCGCGCACCGGCTCATAGACCGGATGCACCGGCTCCTGCATCAGAACCGGAATCCATTGAATCGTGCCGTCCAGCGCACTGCCTGCGGATTCCGGCTCATTCGGCGAAAGCACGGAGAAAACCGTGATCCGCTCCGGATTCGGCAGGGCGAGCAGAAGCTCTGTCAGCGCGTCATCGAGCTGCGGCGTAAAGAGCAGAATGCGCTCATAGGGATGCTGACCGGAGAGAAACTCGCCGATCGCCTGAAGCAGCGCCGGACGGTTCTCCGGCTTGACCGGAAGCTGCTTGATCAGATGCCGCAGCCATTGTGCCGCATCGGAAAGCGCCGAGAACATATCGGAAACCTGCAAGCCGTGTACGGGATGATAGGATGTCATGGCAAAGGCGGTGTTCTGCTCGGAGAGCTGTGCCGCCGCCGCGGAGACAGCGGAGAACATCGCGTCAATGCGCAGTGCGGATTCCGGCTGTCCGAGTGTATGACGGCAGTCCGTCAGCAGCAGGCAGCCTGCGGAAAGCGGCAGACTGTATTCCTTGACCATCAGCATATCAAGCTTGGAGCTGAGCTTCCAGTGGATCCGCGAGACAAGGTCGCCGTCGCGGTAGGTGTGCAGGTCGAAGATCTCGGAGGGATCGTCGCCTGCTTTGTTTTTGGAATATTCGGTCGAATCTGCATCCGGCTGCGGAACGGGCGGCCATTCCTCGGGCAGCATTGCCGATGCAGCCGGCATTATGACGATTGTATCATGCAGCGTCAGTGGGATTGTCCTGTGAAAGAGCCGCAGCGGATCATAGATCACGAAGCTCTTGACCTTAATCTGCATCATGCCGCAGGTAACCGCATGGAAGGAGAGTCGCAGCCGCTGGGTATTATGCGGCAGAACAGGCAGCTCCAGCGTCAGCTCGGTCGGCTTGCCGGTCAGGCTGTTGCGGTATTCCACCGTGACCTGTGCATGTGCCGAGGAGAGCAGACTGCGGTTCTGCACCTGCACGATCCACTGGTAGATCTGCCCCTTGAGGATCGGCTCCTTGCTGTGATAGAGCGCGATTTTCAGCGCCGAACGCAGCCGCAGCAGCATCAGCCAGATCACGACGGGCAGGGCAAGTGTAAAGATCAGCAGCTCAAAGGACAGATTCCCGCGGTACAGTACAAAAAAGAATACCATCACCACGATCAGCGCCGCATAGAGCAGCTTGGCGCCGTGCAGGATGACGGCGTTGTACTCCTGGCCTGTGCCGGGGAGGAAGCCCGGTACATCAACCAGCGACACCAGCGGGATATTGAAGGCGTCGCAGAAGCGTACGAAGCGGGCAGTCTTGCGCGAGGCGTTGCAGTCGAG
>JAGKVC010000085.1 GCA_021152595.1 Clostridia bacterium | reverse complement strand
ACGATACGGCGGCTGTATCAATCCGGATACTGTGCGATCGTTTCTGAACAGCTTTACCAAGAAACACGGGCTGCAAAAAATCCATCCTCATATGTTCCGTCATACATCGGTTAGCCTTCAGCTTCAGGCAGGGATCAGCATTGCTGACGCTGCCAAGCGAGCAGGACACGCCAGACCGGATGTCACCCTGAGGATTTACTCTCATGCGTTGAAAAAGAATGATCTGCACTGCTGCGAGGCTGTGACGAAAGCAATGCCGAAAATGCCGAAGCGTGAAGCTGACTGACAGAATACAAAAAGCTGCGATAATTCTATCTTCCTGCATCGTTCAGGAACATACAAGTTGACCGGTTGTTGACCAATCAGCAGACCTGACCGATGAAAGCACCCGAAAACATCGCAATTTCGCGCCGAGGGTTGAAATTTCACGGTTAATATGCTATAAGCCGGCAGTGCCGGCCTCCGATATGAGATCAGGCAGCGGCATCCATAGATACAAGTATCAAGTATCCACTTGAAAAATGGTGAATTATATGCTATAATAGAAAAACAGAAAATCCACCACAGCCGATAAGAAAGAATGAGTAACATGGCAAAACGAAGCAATCTGATTCTGATGCTGCTCGGTTCGGCGCTGCTCCTCACCTGCTGCGGCAGCAAAACCGAGCCCGAAAGCAGCGAAACAACGCAAACCACCGCCGCCGTCACAACGGTATCCGTCACGACTGCGCCGCCAGCCGAAACAACTGTCACAACGACCGCAGCAACGACTGTCGCACTCTCGCCGGAGCGCAATCCGCTGACCGGCGAAAAAGGCTTCAACGCTGCTGCCGTGGGCAAGCGCCCTGTCGCCGTCATGATCAATAATGTCCGCCCTGCCCTTCCGCAATACGGCATTGCTGCGGCAGATGTCATTTTCGAGCTGCCCGTCGAAGCCGGTATCACGCGGATGATGGCGGTTTATGCCGATTATACGGCAATTCCCGATGTCTGCTCTGTCCGGAGCTGCCGGTATTACTATCCGCTGCTCTGCCTCGGCATGGACGCTGTCTACTGTCACTGGGGCATGGATCAGACCATTGCAAAGGATACACTGCTCCGCACCGGCATCGACCACTTTGACGGTGCAAATTATACCGGCTCGCTGTTCTTCCGCGATGAATCCCGCAAAAAGACCTATGCGATTGAGCATACCGGCTATCTCAAGGGCTCCGCTCTGCCGGATATGCTGACAAAAACAGGCATCCGCACCGAGCTTGCGCCGGAATACCGGCAGCCGCTCTTTCATTTCTCCGAGGAGCAGATCCCCCTCTCGCCGGAGCAGACGCCGACGAAGGAAATTCAGCTCAATTTCTCGAACGCCTATTACAGCACGTTCCAATATGATGAAGCTGCCGGAAATTATAAGAAGCTCCATTCCGGCTCGCCGCATATGGATCTGCATACCAATACACAGCTTGCCTTTGAGAATGTCATCATCCTGCAAACCGACATTCACACGCGTGAGGACGGCTATCTCATGGATGTCGCGCTCACCGGCGGCACCGGCTTTTACGCTGCAAACGGCGGCATCCAGCCGATTACATGGACGAAGGATGCCGAAACCGCGCCGATCCGGCTCTTTGCGGAATCGGGCGAGGAGCTGACCGTCAGCCCGGGCAAAAGCTACATCGGCATCATCGGCGCCGAGAAGAATATCCGCTACTGATCTGAACATCATAAAGAAACCGCTCCGAAAAGCATTGCGCTTCCGGAGCGGTTTTTCATATCCGTTTGATTTGGTTCACGCAGCGGCGGCAGTATCCTGCTCAACGCAGCGGATCGTAAGGCGCTGTGTACCGCCGTAGGTACAGGTGTAAAGTGAGAGATCCCAGTCGCTTTTGATCATGTATTCCACAGCCGTCGGCTCGACAATCTCGATCTCACCGACCAGATACCGGTGTACAATACCGGCTGCATCCGTGAACAGGATCTCATCCCCGATTTGCAGTCTCTGGCACTGCCCGAAGCTGCTGCGGTAATTATGTGCCGCAATGACGAGATCCTGCGTCTCCGCAGAACCGTAATAGCGGCAGGGCGCCTTGCGCAGACGCACCATATCCCATGAATCCATGACCGGCAGCTCCATCCCGAGCGTCGGGAAGGTCAGGTAGCCGATGTAGCTGTAGCCGTCCATCGGGATCACGAATTCCTCCGCGACCTCATCGGAATCCGGCTCGACATAGGCATCCCCGAGCAGATAGCGCTGATAGAGCGTATTCTCCGGATTGCCGACCTGCTCTGCAATTTTCTCCTTGAGCTTCGGCAGATCGCACATGACCGATTCCGCCGCTTCCTGACTTTCATTTTCATTATGCCAGATCAGGCAGCCGCAGACACAGACCATTGCAAACCCGATCAGCAGAATCAAAATGCCGAGTCCGATTTTAACCTTGCTCATCCGATTTCTTCCTTCCGGAGTAGATCAGTGCCGTGCCGATCAGCATCAGCAGCAGACCGCCGCCTGCAAGGAACGGGATCGGGCGGTTCATCTGACCGGTCTGGATCAGCTTTTCGGTATTCGTTACAGTGAAGACCATGCCGTCCTTCTGATAGCTTGCGGTATAGCCCTCCGGCACATTGACCTCTTTGATCATCCAGTCGTCTGCATAGACAACGCAGTCCCAGCGAGCCGACCAGTTATTTTCCTCAGAGAGCGTCACGGTGTCATAGACCTTTTCGCCGCGCAGGATCTGAACCTGCACATTCACCGGACGTCTTTTGCCGTCGTCATTCCAGACCTTGCGCACCTTGAGCGCGGTCGAGCGATCCGCCGTGACCTTCGGCAGTGCATTTGTCTGATAGAAGATCTCCTCTCCGCTGACGCGCGGCAGTGTCACAAGGAACGGCTTGATTGCAGCAAATTCGCCGGTATCGCCGTACTCCGAAGCAAGATACAGACCTGCACGGAGATTCTCGAAGCGTGCAACGCCGTTGACATTGGTAAAGAGCGAGGTGCCCTTGATATTCTGCTTCTGTGCATAGTCATAGAGGTCGCCTGCGAGCTTGGCGGATTCCAGACGATTGAGTGAGAATCCGCAGTCCTTGAAGGGTTCTGTCCATTCATAGCGGAATTCGCCGTCCGAAACGACCGCATCGGCGATCTGATAGATCATCACCTCGGCACCGGCTGCCTTCTGACCGTCCTCTGTGGTCAGTGTGACATTCAGCGTGCAGGGATGTTCCGGATCAAATTCCGAGATATTCTCAGCAAAGACCGGCATTGCGGCCATTGCCGCGATCATCAGAATGAGGCAAAACACAAATGGTTTCAGATGTTTCATGCCTTCTTTTTCTCCTCCTTTTTCCGTCTGCGGGCATTCCGCCACTTCCTGCGGTGCGTGAACAAAATAAACATCCACACAGTAAACATCGGCGCCGCAACGACAGGCATCACGATCAGCGGATCAATCCGGAATGCTTCATTCGGGATAAAGATTCGCGGATCCTCTGCACTCTGGCGCACTCTGACTCCGCGGACAAGCAGCCTGTGCGTATTGATGCCGTAGGGCGTACAGGTCAGCAGCGTGCAGTAATCCTGATCGGTTGCAATTTGCAGATCCTGCGATTCCGAGGGCAGAACGACCTTGATCTGGTCCACCTGATAGACCAATGTCTGTCTCAGAACCGTAATGGTAAATGTATCACCGACCTCCAGCTTGTCAAGGTCGGTAAAGAGCTTTGCGCTCGGCAGACCGCGGTGTCCCGAGAGGACACAGTGCGTGCTTTTTCCGCCGACGGGAAGACTGGTTCCCTCGAGATGTCCGACGCCGATTTGCAGAACGGTCGGATCGACGCCGTGATAGATCGGGAGCTGTACCCCGATTTTTCCGATATCAATATAGCCCATAACGCCGGTACCCGTAACATCGAGCGCGGTCTCATAGCCGTTGATCGTATCGGGCAGATAGAATGCGCTGCGGTCTCCGGCAAGCGCGCGGTTATAGGCTTCCGCAATGTGCATCATACCGGCGATTGCCTCATCCGAAGCATTGTCGATCGAGGAGCTGTAGAGCGAAATCGCCCTGGATGCGTGCTTTGCATTGATGTAGCTGCTGACCGAAGGATATAGCAGCACGGACAGTCCAATGACAAACATCATTACAATCACAATGTCAAGCAAATGCTCACGAATCAGCTTTTTCATTGGACTCTCCCTGCTGCGATGGCGCAGCGGAAGCACGGATGCTTCCGCTGCCAGCCTTCGCGTGGTTTCAGATCAGTTTGGATTATTTTGCAGCGTTTCTCTTCTTCTTGGTGACAAACAGAACTGCTGCGCCTGCAATCAGCAGAGAACCGACAACGTAGAAGATCACGGTGCCGATGCCGCCGGTTGCCGGAAGGATGATGCCCTTCTTGTTGATGATTTCCTTGGTCAGGACAGTCCATGCGTTGTCAGCGGACGGAGTAACTTCCGCGCCACCGACCTTCCAGTTCGGTGTATCGAATGTCGGTGTGCTGGTGATCTTGATATCGTAAACAGTCGGATCAATGTTGTAGCCGTTCGGTGCCTCAGTCTCCTGGAGCTTGTATTCGCCATCGCCGAGGCCTGAGAATACGAGGTAGCCGTCCTTATCAACATATGCTTCGATCGCGCCGGCATTCGTTGCCTGAGCGACCATCTCGACAGAGGTTTCATCCTCAACGAGCTTGTACTTTGCATTGGAATCATAGAGAGCAGCTTTCTCTGCGGTGTAAGCGGTGGTGGTATAGGTACCGTTCTTCAGCTTGTAGTAGGTACCAGCTTCATCCTCTTCAAACTTGGACTGGAGGCTGATCACAGCAGTGGTGCCTGCGCCGGTCAGCTTGAACTTTGCGCCGGAAAGCGCATCGCCGTTTTCGTCAACCTTCAGCACGCGGATACCGGTGGTGAAGACCTTGGTCTGTGCCGGAGGAGTCTTACCGGTCGGATCGTTCGGGCCCGGCTCGTCAGGGTTGTTGGGCTCATCGGGGTTATCCGGATTCGGCTTGCCGGTGTAGGTTGCGTTCGGATCGTTTGCGAACAGCAGGTCAACAGTGTTCGGGTTACCGGTGAGGGTACGGTCGCAGCCTTCGTTCAGGGTTGCGGTGTAGTTGATCTCGATATCCTTGCCCTTCTGTGCCTTGTACTGGATGAAGTTCTTGAGAACGACCTCGAAGGTCTTGCCGTCTCTGCCGGGGACATTGACATAGAATGCATCATTGTCCAGCTCTTTGCCGTCGATAGAAACGGTAACGCTTCCTGCACCGTCGAAGCTCAGACCGCTGCTCATCGTATCACCTGCGATGAAGTAGTAGGTCTCGTAGAGATCCATATCCGGAACTGCGGACTGAAGCTCATAGTAGATCTTATCGCCGATCGAAGCGGTATCACCTTCGCGCTCGTTTTCGCCGTTCGCATCGGTAATCTTCTTGTCGATGCTCGGTGCATCTGCCTTTGCATTAACGTCGACATTGTTGACGAGCTGGAGGATGAAATCAGAATAAGCGCCGTTCTTGCCTGCGAGGGAACCGTCCTGATCCTTGATCAGGTAATAACCGGTTGTAAGGCCGGTGAGCGTTGCCTTTGTTGCCGTCGAGCCCGCTGCAACTGTTGCAGACTTTGCCGGATCGCCGTCCGTCAGAGCCTTAGCAAATACGTCAGCGATTGCATTTGCAAAGCCTGTTTCACCGCTCTTTGCGCTGATGAACGCTGCAAACAGTGCTGCATCTTCATACGGATCAGCGAACTTCACATCCGGGGTATTGTAAGCCTCAAGCGCAGCCTTAACGGTCGCATTGCCGTTGATAGCAGCCTTGATCTTCGTCTTATCGACGTTTGCGCCCCACTCGATGCCGGTCATGACAGCCGACTTATCGGTTTTGCTTTCGCCGGTCAGAGTGCCCTTGAAGAGCTGATATGCCTCGAAGGTGTGTGCCTCATCATCCTTCTTTGTAATGGAAATGGAATGTTCGTTGTCGCTCGGAGTCTGAACGACCGGATCGCCGTCCGCTGCAAATGCAGAGAGGCCGAACGATGTAGCTGCAAGAGACATCGCAGCGATGAACGATAAAACTCTGGTCTTTTTCACTTTCAATTTTCCTTTCTGTTTGAAATTCGGATTGATTACTTTACAGGGATCTGCTTCCGTCAGGAGTCTGTTTCGTCCTCCTTCCGTCTGCGAATCAACGGCAAAACAAATGCCGCAGAAATCAATAGCATGCCGCCTGCCATAAAGGGCAGGGTTCCGGTTCCGCCGGTATTGGGAAGTCTGAACTCGCGGTTGACAAATTCAAGTTTGTCGCGGTTCAGGATTCTGACATACGGTGTCAGCGAGCGGTCTGCCTCTTCAACGATTTCGACCTCGACCTCGATCACGCCGGTATCATACTGCATATGGTCATCCAGAATGACCTGACCGTCCGCTATATCCTCGGAAACCAGATAGTGGTATTTTCCGGGTTTGTTGTAGATGATCTTCCCGAAGCTGACATCGCCATTCTCATCGTTGGTCTGAGTTTCAATCAGCTCATTGACATCTCTCACAAGATAATAGCCGGGCTCTGCACTGAGCGTATGCTCAAAACGTGTTGCAGGCTTCATGGCATTCGCTGCGACAAGATGCTCGCTTGCTGCCTTGCGGAAACGGCTTGCATCCTGCGGATTTGTGCTGCTCATCAGAGCATTGTAAACATCCTGTGCGGTCGTGCACAGAGCAAAGATGTTTTCACCGACAAAGGAGAGCGCTTGCAGTTCTTTCAGAACAGCAGTACCGTCTACGCCGCTGCCCCATTCAATCGCATCGGGTGTTCCGCTGAATGCCTGATAGACTTCATTGACAACATCGGAGCTCTCAGGAAGTGTAATAACATCTTCGCTGCTGCTGATCGTCTGTGCGGTGAATGAACCGCCGCTGTTTTCGATCAGACGGAAGGCGAACTTTCCTGCTTCCATCGTTTGCTGTTTGTTGCCGTTGATATCATACAGGACTTTGGCAGCATTCAGCTGAACCGTTGCCATATTCGCGCTGATCGTGAAGTCCATACCGGAATGATCCGGGCATTTGTTATGCGCATCCACAACAGCCCTGTGATCAAGGTTGAAAATAGCGTGTTCAACAGTTTTATTGTCTTCTCCGAGCGTACTTCTCGTGGTCTCCGAAATAAGAACGCCATCCCGGTAAGTCATTGTAATGACTTCCTGCGGAATCAGCAGCAGATTGACATCAAATTTGACATGATCCACACTTGCCTGATTGATCAGCTTTTTATTCCGGCGTTCAGGATCATTATTATCACGTTCCCAAAAATACGAATATTTAGAAGTCAGCTCATACTGTGCTTCGCCAGGGTTACCATGTGATTCATACAAGTCGGAAGTATAAGTCTTGACGGTGTTTTCGTATATATCGAAAACCTCACAGGTGTTAACAGAAGAAACCGCCGAACGGTAAACAGTTTTTGTGGTAACTGAAGTACCGTCTTTTTTCTCAATCGTTTCAACCTCGATATATTTACCGTCATCGGAAATCTCAATATCCGAGTGATCAAAAAAGCGGATGTTATTCGTGCCTTCAACGTTAACCGTCAGCTGCTTTTCGCTGTTGCGGTCGTGAAATACGCTTGTTCCGGTCGCTGTTGCAATATATGTCTTGGAAATCATGAGGCGTCCGTCCTCCATGACTTCCGGACCTTTATAAGACGGGGAGCAGAATATATCATCGCCGCCGCGCCAGCAGAAATCTCTGCCGTTTTCTTCATACTGTTCCGGCGATACATATTCGTAAATTGTGAGACTGTCTCCGACTTTCATTGTAATCGTCTTCGACTCCATCTCCTCAGAGTGCGGAACATACGGATTCTCGCGGACTTCAACCCAGAAATCAACATACGTGCTGCCTTCGGTATTGATCTGAATACGGGTTTTTCCGGCTGAAACGCCCTGATAGGTTGATTCACGCCTTGTGACGCCGTTCGCATCCGTCGAACTGTTCATGGTGTCCGTAAGCTGGTTCAGAATGGAGTTGTCCTGCCCGAAGAGCCATTCTCCTTTTGAGGAATAGCCTGCAACCGTGATCGTTTCACCGACATAGATGATATAGGGATCATCTTCCTGGTTTGTGTTAAAGCCGCCTTCGAGTGTCTCGTGAATGTGATCCTTTTCACGTTCGCCGAGTGCGGTCACAACGTAGATCGAGAAGGATTCCGCTTCAAATGCAGCAGATTCCTCCGTGACAGCCGCATCCTCGATGATTGTCGGGACGCCGTCATCCTGAATATGCAGCAGCGCCGGTTCCTTTTCCGGCTGCTCCACGAGCTTCCGCTCTTCCGGCAGGGAAATCTGTACCTGTACGCGCTGTGAATCAGAAGGTTCAATCTCATTGCCGTCAGGATCGTAGAACGAAATATCAACGGCAACCTTTTGATCGAACATCATGTCCGCCGGTCCGATCAGGGCGGCATCGCCCCAGACCTCCTCAAGCTGTGCATCGCGCACCTGCATGACAGTCCCCTCAGGGAACACGCCCTCCGCAGCCTGTGCCGCAACGTGAATACCGGATTCGGTATCGCCGCTGTAATCAAGCAGCTTCACGCCCTCCGGCAGATTCGTGACATAATCGTCAACGGAAAGCACACCGATCATTTCGGAGCCGCCGCGCAGATATTGCTTTTCCGCAACAGTTCCTTCGGTGTTGCCCTCGATCACGCTGATCTGAACGCCCTCTTCTGTCTCCGCGGTGCCGGTGACGATGCCGGTTCGATCCGCCTCGCCGTCCGCATCCGTATCAAAGAAGAGAATATCGCCGGGCTCCTCTGTGCCGCAGGGTGCGATCATTTCCTTTCCGGAAAGTGTCTCATACCAGCTCCAGCAGCCGGAGCCATAGGGGATCTCGGTTTTCTCGATTCCGGCATAATACATGCAGAAGTACGTGAACAGGCTGTTCCACTCACCGTAGGGATTGCCGTACCACGCGCCGTAGCGTGTATAACCGGAGCGGCTCATTCCGTCATCGGAGAGCAGAACCTCTTCGCTGCCTTCGCTGTAGCCGAGCTGAGAAACCGCGATCGCCGCGATTCGCTGCTGTGCGCTTTCGTTCGTGAATACCGGAAGTTCTGCTTCCCAGTCCTCCGGTTCCTCTGCAATGCCGGATCTTGCCGTTTCGTCCGGCGGATCAGCATCGGTCTCAACGACAGGGATTGCTGCTTCCGGAAGCTCTGCCGCAGGCGCAGTCTCATCGGAGATTGCCGTGCCCTGTCTGCGGAGCTGCCAGAAGACGCCGCCTGTCACCAGCACGGACAATGCAGTCATCAGCGCTTCAAACCGCAGCCTGCGTTTGCGCGCCTCCCTGAATTGCCGAACCAGTCCTTCGACTCGTTTCTTCACTTCTGTTCCTCTTTTCCAATTCTTTGTCCTCATTCTGCCTGTCTGATCCGATGCGGCCAAAGTCTGAACACCTCCCGCCCGACCATCTGATCCTCCTCCACGCAGCCGATTACAGTGCTTCGGCTGTCAACGGAAGATTCCCGGTGATCTCCGAGGACAAAATACTGTCCCTCGGGGACGTAATAGGGAAATTTGATGTCACATTCACCCAGTTTTTTTTCTGTCAGATACGGTTCATCGAGGAGCTGATCATTGACAAAGACATTACCCTCCTTATCCATTCGGACAACGTCTCCAGGCATGCCGATGATGCGCTTGATGAGCAGCTTATTCTGCCACGAGAAGCAGCAGATATCGCCGTGATCAAAATGCTTCGTCTGCACCAGAAGCAGCACATCATCCTCGCGGATCGAAGGCTCCATGCTGGAGCCGGTCACCTGAATCACCGGCAGGAACAGTGTCGAGATCAGGATCGCAGCCGCCGCGATTACAACCAGTATAGAAAAAATCCGAACCGCAATTTTTTTTCGGTTCGCACTTGCAGCCAACCCGTTTCGCACAGCTTCGACGTCAGATAATGTCAAATCTGTCAGCGGTTTGGAATCGTCTTCTTTCATCAGCTCACAGATGATGCCAATCAGTTCGCTTTTGCTGAGATGCTGAAACTCTTTTCGATCCAATCGCATCACCCCTGCTCAAAATTGACATAAATTCATCTGTTTTATTTCTTTAATTTTACTCTTTTGCCTTATAAAAGTCAATCGAAAAAACGTAGATTTCATGTAAAAAAACGCAGATTTCACTTAATATTGCTATAATATTATACCATTTGTAATATAGTTGTACTGTCTTTTTGTCGCCTATTATATTATTTATATCCTTCTTAACAAGATCTTGTATTGTCGTGCTGAATACAGAAAAGCAGCCGCCCGGATTGACAATACGTCAATTTCCGCGTAGCTGCTTTCTTTTCTATTATGATGCCGTATTAGCACAGTAAATTGCAATCGCTTCCGATGCAAATTCCGCCGTACCTTCTCCGCCTGCGCGGTCGATGTTCTCTGTGATCTCACCGCCGCCTGCATACCACTTGCCAAGTCCTGCGAGTATATTTTTCGTGCAGTCATAGCAATTCTCGGTAATGAAATCGCGGAGCCGCTGCACCTGCCGCTGAACCTGCGGCGCATCGGGCGGAAGCTGCCGCATGCCGCCGAATTCGGTGAAAAGCCGCATCAGATCAGAGGCGAGCCGTTCCTGATCCGCCGGTGTGCGGTTTGCATCCTTTTCCTGCATCTGCCGGTATTCCGGCGTATGCCCCCAGGTTTCCTTTGCCTGCTTTGCGTATGCATCGAGCTTTGCTGTATCAAATGCTGAAAAATCCATATTGTTCACTCCTAACAGTTCAATTCCGCGTGCAAAAAGGATCAGATTTTCGAGATGCTCCTTTTTCAGCTCCAGCAGTTCAATCTGCTGCCGGAGCGCCTTGTTCCGGTCGAAATCCGGCGCTTCCAGAATCGCCTTGATCTCGCTGAGCGGAAATGCCAGCTCCCGAAAGAGCAGGATCTGCTGCAAACGCTCGAGCGCTGCATCGTCATACAGCCGGTAGCCTGCCTGCGTCCGGTCCGCAGGGGGCAGCAGCCCGATCCTGTCGTAATATTGCAGTGTGCGCACACTGATTCCG
Source organism: Clostridia bacterium (assembly GCA_021152595.1). Lineage (GTDB taxonomy): Bacteria > Bacillota > Clostridia > Oscillospirales > Ruminococcaceae > Firm-04. The sequence continues at coordinate 2,532 of JAGKVC010000085.1, read as the reverse complement.
GTCAGCTCGCTGACCTCTTTCACGGTTCTCATACTGATCCCTCCTCCGCGTGATTTCAGTATACACTATAACGTAACGTCAGAGTCAATAGCCTTTCTGAAATTCGTCAGATTGCACAAAATTTGCAGTATTATTTGCCGCATATCGGATTGAAACAATTTTCCACTTGACACGCGCATCATTTCTGTGTAGAATAGTAATAGAATCCAGCGCCAGATCAAAAGAAAATTAGGAGGTATGTATGATAAAGCGTATGTTATCGCTCTGGATCTCCGTCATAATGATCCTGATTCTGATACCGGCAGTCCCGTCCGCACGCGCAGCCGCCGCCGATCTTTCCGAGGAGAGCGTCCGCGCCGCCATGCTTGCGATGAAGGCGCAGTACCCCGAGGGAACGCCCTTCGGCAATGATGTATTCAAATCGTGGAAGGGCGGCATTTACGGCGGCGGATTCGGCTGTGCAGGATTTGCCTTCATGCTCAGCGATGCCGCTTTCGGCTCGCTGCCTGCGCGGAAATATTACGACTACACGCAGGTTCGTGTCGGTGATATTCTGCGTCTCAACAACGATTCCCATTCGGTGATCGTCCTGAATGTCAATGCCGACAGCTACACAATCGCCGAGGGCAATTTCAACGGCAAGGTACACTGGGGCAGAGAGCTGAAGAAATCCGAGGTCATGAACGGCACAACCACCTACGCCCTGACACGCTATCCGGAATCCGCCGGAAAGGGCGATATCAACGGCGATTCCACTATTTCCGCGGATGATGCGCAGATCGTTCTGCGGGCATATGTCAGGCGGATCAGCGGACGCGCCGCAGGACTGACGCAGGCACAGATCTCCGCCGCGGATGTGGACAGCAACGGCATTGCCGATCTTGAGGATGCACAGTATATCCTGCGCTATTATGTGCTCAACGGCATCTCGCACCGCAATGTTCCATGGTCCGCGATCATCAAAAAATAGCGCAATCTCAGAACAGCCAAACCGCTCCGGTCAGAGCAGAAAGTGACCGGAGCGGTTTTCTGTTTTCGCGGCGGCATTCAATCCGTCACATCAATGATACAGTATTCCGAAATCGTGCCGGTCTTGAACGGAATCGCCCAGCCGGAGATACCGGAGGTCACGATAAAATCGGTGTTTTTGCGTGTTTCCAGACCGTAGATCGCATCATTGTCGCTGATGAGCAGCCCGATCTGTCCGGCAGGAAAGATGTGTCCGCCGTGCGTATGACCGGAAAGCACCAGATCAAAGCCTGCATCCGCCTCGGCATCGTAATCCGTCGGCTGATGATCAAGCACGATCTGATAGAGACTGTCATCGAGCGGCTCCGCAAGCTCTGCCGCAGAACGGCGGGCAGGTGCATAGTAATCCTGCCGCCCGATCACCGCGAAACGTTCCCCGATGATCTGCGTTTCATCCGCGAGGATTGTCACATGATTTTCCGTCAGCGCATTCCGCAGATCATCCGCGGAGAAGCTGCGGTAGTCATAATAGCCCTCGTCGTGATTGCCGTAGACATAGAAGATGCCGTAAGGAAGATCAAGACCGCCGAGTGCTTCGCAGGTACGGAGCATATCCGCCTTTTTTGTATCATCATCGACGAAATCCCCGACGATGAACAGCACATCCGGCTTTGCATCGCGGATGCGGTCGATCTGCTCCGCAAAATCCTCGCCGCTCAGCGTAATGCTCAGGTGCGAATCCGCGAGCATTGCGATCCGCAGCGGTTCACCGCCGAGTGATTTCTGCGTTTTGAGCTGATAATCGGTCTCATAGACATGATGCGCAAAATACCAGCCTGCGCCGAGAACTGCCGCCGTCAGCAGGAGTGCCGCACCGCCTGCGTAATTGCGTGTGCGCGGCTTATGCCGGAGCTTCCGGATCACAAAGCAGACGAGATCGCAGAGAATCCAGATCACCATGAGGTGAATCAGCACCACGAACATCGTGAACATATTGACAAAATAGGTACACATCAGCGCCGCGACCGGCAGAAGCGCCGCCAGCCACGAGAGCAGCTTATGCTTTTCGGCGAGCCGCTCAAACAGGCGGAACCGGTGAAACCGCGTCACCAGATAGATCACGCTGACAACGCCGAGCAGCGCAACCACGATAAAAATAGCAAGCCACATGCCCATAGATCATCCCCGCATTCATGCAGCATCAGAGCGGATACTGCTTTGTGTATTCCTTATCGCCGCGCCGGAAGCGGATCGTGAGCTGTTCATCTTCCAGCTCCGCGCCCGTGACCTCCGCCTCACGCAGGAGCATCAGCCGCCGCAGCATCATCTGCTGATTGTCGTTATATTCCGCGCAGTCATCCGAGGTGAACAGCACACTGCCGGTCAGCGCATTGATTTCCGCAAGGCACTGCTTCTGCGAAGCCGGCATCCCGATCCGGTCTCTGCGCAGGAGAAATACATCCGGATCATTTCCGAACGCCCTGCCGTCGAGCTGCCGCCGGAAGACCGAATTCAGCAGCGAATGCTTCGTGCTGATCCGCTCGCGGTGCATCACGCGCATAT
>JAGKVC010000251.1 GCA_021152595.1 Clostridia bacterium | reverse complement strand
ACAAACAGGTGCTATGCACCCAGCCGGGAGCATAGCGCCGTTTGTTGTCAGCAGCCCGTTTCACGGTCTGCGTGTAGTTCCTTGTAAACTGACCTAAAGTATTGGCGAGAAGCGATCCTGCATAATGTCCACATTCAGGTGCTTCGTTACTTTCTCATCATTTATGCCAATTCGATCAAACAGGCTAAGTTGCTCTCCTTGCCAGCGATCATAGTATGTCAAAACCATACGCAACGCTTCTTCAACATCAAAATCAGATTCGCTGCCCACGAGCGTCGTTAGGTCTTTTTCTTCACGGATTACATCCTTATATTTCTTTGCATTAGCAAGTTGCTGTTTCATTTCTGCCTCGACAGGATAAAGTGATTCAGCAATCTTGCTTGGATGGCTGATTGAGCGCATATATACATCCGTGAAGTCACATTCTGCAACTTCGCTGTCCAGAACATCAGAGTATTTGTCAACGCCCATTTCCTTAAAAATAACGGATAGCTTCTCTTCGAGAACTTGACGAACACGGTTTTCAACAGTATCTCCGATGATGAAATTGTAAATATGAACATCGCGTTTTTGCCCGATACGGTCAGCTCGTCCACATCTTTGCTCAATCTTCATGGGATTCCATGGAAGATCGTAATTGATGATAATATTGGAAAACTGCAAGTTCAAGCCTTCTCCACCGGCATCAGTAGAGATAAATATGTTAGCGCAATCTCGGAAATCCTTGAGAGCAAGATTCCTTTCGTCGATTGTCATACTGCCATTGAGGGTAGATACAGTGTACCCGTTACTTGTAAGGATGCGCTCAAGGTATTGCTGAGTGGCAACGAACTCAGTAAAGATGATTATCTTCTGATCGCGGTCCTCTCCGATTATTTCATCTATCGTATTGAGCAGATGTTCAATTTTGACATCTGGGTGCTGAAACTCAGCTTGCTTTGCAATGGAAATGATGTTCTCAAGCTCTGCTATTTCCTCATCCAAATCAAGAGAAATTGCTTCAAGAGCTTCTTCCACACCGTCCTCAATATCAAGTTCAGCCAAATCTTCTTCGGTAAGAGAGCCGATGCGCGTACTTTGAGACTTGAGAATATCGAGTCTTCTTTCAAGGCTTTGGCGTACCGCTGTTGTGCTGCTTGTTACCATGCGCTGCATGATGATTAGCAGGCAGATCAAGCACATATTCTTTTTTCGATTGCGTTGCGCTTTGTTATAGGTCTTCGAGACATAAGCTGTAACCAGCTTGTAGAGTTCCTTCTGCATGGTGTGACGCTCGTCCCAAGACATTTCCACGAGATGCGTAATTCTATTTTTGAAAAGTTTGTTGCCGTTATTGTCTATTGCCAGAATATGATTCTTTACAGCATCGTCTGTGCTATTCTCGTCGAAGAATATTCTTGCAATATCAACGGCACGCTTCAAGATAGGCACTTGCGTTTTCTCGGTAGCATGAAGCAGGATTGCCCAATCGTCAGCAGTTAAAGCCCACGCCGGTATCTCCAGATGATGTGGATCATCTGTGTTGTCCGTTGCAACAAAGCTTTTCACAGATAGAGCCGGGTTGATAGAACTAATTTTGCTAAAAGCTTGCTCATACTCACCGTTGGAATCTATAAAGACAAATTTAGCACCTTTAGCTGCATAGTCTTTCTTGCGAAAGATCTCCTGCATGATTGTGGCTATGGTATTCGATTTTCCGGCACCTGTGTTTCCAAACACGGCAAAATGAAAGCCAAAGAACTTGTCTATGTTTACCTTCACGGAGTAATCAGGGAAAATGACCGATGTGCCAAGCTTCAGCAATTCAGCACGAGTTTTACCATTCTCCTTATCTACAACAGTTTCATCGTCTGTAACCTCAAGCATTATTCTAAGGTCGTTTTGCGAAATGATGTTGACATCAGAAAATACGAGAGGCATTTTTGACACACCAAAGTAAAACCGTTCTGAAACGATCTCCCCAAGGATAATCAATTTGAAAACGCCCGAAAGGGCTTTATCATCAAAAACTATGGGCAGCAGTCTTTGCAAATCGACTGCTGCCTATCCTTTTGCTGATAAGCAAAAATCAAAATCTAACGGAGGTGAGACGGGTGAATACCGCATCAACTATTTCTCAGCGCGATGCCTATAAGCTCATGTTGAAAGACTATCCCGATGTTATGAGTATCGAGCAGATGTGCGAAATACTCAGCATCAGCACAAAGACCGGCTATCGTATTCTGCGCGAAGGCAAAATACTCAGCCTCAAGGTCGGCAGAGCCTATCGTATTCCGAAGGCTCATCTTTTCACTTATCTCTGCATTGGATGCGGAGAAGCAGTGACCGCGTAAAGTTTGGACTCAAAATGTTTACAAAAAAATGCGTAGAAAGGTCCTCCAATTCGAACCCGGTTCTGGTATAATAGGATCCCGGTATAAGGTAGGTGTTACTGCTACGCAATGAAGGAGGAAAATTTATGGTAGCAGGACATCTCCGCGAAAAAAGCGGATATTACTACGCCGTGTTGAACTACACCGATTCTCTCGGAAAAAGAAAGACCAAGTGGATCTCCACCGGGCTTACTGTAAAGGGCAATAAAAAACGCGCCGAAGCAATCCTGATGGATGCACGACGCAATTTCAATCCCGAAGAGCCGAAGGTCATGAATGGAGACATTCTGTTCGCGGACTACATGGAAAAGTGGCTCGACATTATCAAAAGCTCGGTAGCAGTCCCGACATACGCTTCATACTCGACTACAGTCAAGAAGATCGTAGCACCGTACTTCCGTGAAAAGGAAGTTACACTCAAGAATCTGACCGCAAAGGATATTCAGGAGTTTTACCTTCGTGAGCTTGAGCGTGTCAGCGCTTCCTCGGTTATTCATTATCATGCCAACATTCACAAGGCTCTCAAGTATGCCGTGAAGATTGACCTGATTGATGTAAACCCAGCAGATAAGGTTGAGCGTCCGAAGAAAGACCGCTACGTCGGCAGCTTCTATGATGCCGATGAGGTCAACGCTCTTTTCGCGGCTGCAAAGG
>JAGKVC010000084.1 GCA_021152595.1 Clostridia bacterium | reverse complement strand
CCATTTTTGTGTTCTGATCTTGTTTTTGCCTGATATTCTGTGTAATTAGCCCCTCTGCGTTGCTCGCAGAGGGGCTTTGTGGACAGGCTGAAAGCATCTGCTGCGGCAGGTGCTTTGTTATTTCTCACCTCCGAGATAGTCGAGCAGGGATTGCTTGCTGATGAGGATTTTGCCACGCTCGCCCTCGCAGGTACGAATGTAGCGGACACGCCTCTGTGCAACCAGTTTGCGGACGGTATGCTCGGAAATGCCCCTGACCGCTTCGGTACATTCCTTGATCGTGAGCATTTCCATCGGCGGTGTCTTTGCCTGCTTCTCGGCAGGCTCATCATCAACGAGCTCGGTCAGAAGATCGAGGATGCGGTCGATGACTTCTTGCTGGTTTCGTTTCATTTTGGTTACCTCCCTGAATTTTGATTGATTTGAGAGAACCGCCTCTCATACAGCCCTACAGAAATGCGCAAAAATAATGGTCTGTTCCTGAAACTTTGTCTGACTGCACAAAACGACCGGCAACATTCTGTGCATTATGCTTCCGTTTCTTGGATAGCAGAGATTTGCGGCGGCTCTCACTTATATCCTCACAAAACGGCTGATTTTTTCACTTTAGAGATAAGTTTGGAGGGTTGCACAATTTGGGCGCGATGTGTGCGTTATTCTATGGCAGACGGTTGAAATTCTGTCTAAAATATGGTATAATATAAAGAAAACCGTCGAGGAGGGATGAACCGTGTCGCCGGAAGAAAAAGCACGACAAATTATCGACCAAAAACTTATTCAGTCCGGTTGGATCATTCAGGATACCAAGCAAATGAATATCTCCGCATCACTCGGTGTGGTTGTACGGGAATTCCCGACCAGCACCGGCGAGGTTGATTATGCCCTTTTCGTAAACGGTGTACCTGTCGGCGTGATTGAGGCGAAACGTGAGGAAAAGGGCGAGGATATTACCTCAGTAGAACAGCAGTCTACCCGCTATGCAAACAGCACACTGAAATGGATCACCGGGAACTACCGGATCCGGTTTGCATACGAATCAACTGGAAGGCTTACGCGGTTTACGGATTACGATGATATCAAGTATCGCTCGCGGGATGTCTTTTCTTTCCACAGACCTGAAACACTACAGCGGCTGATGCAGGAAAAGAATACGATTCGGAACAATCTCAAGCAGCCCATTCCGTTTGATTCGACCGGATTCCGTGCCTGTCAGATTCGTGCGATCGAGAATCTGGACAAGTCTTTTGCAGAAAACAAGTCCCGTGCTTTGATTCAGATGGCAACCGGTGCAGGCAAAACTTTTACCGCAATCACAGCCGCATACCGGCTGCTCAAATACGGCAACATGAACCGCATCCTGTTTCTGGTGGATACCAAGAGCCTCGGTGAACAAGCAGAGCGTGAATTTCTTGCCTATATGCCGAATGATGATCCGCGCCCGTTTTCCAGTATTTACGGCGTACACCGGCTGAAAACCTCGCGGATGCCGCAGGATACAAATATCTATATCAGCACGATTCAGCGGATGTACTCTATCCTCAAAGGAGAAGAACTGGACGAAAGTGCAGAAGAAACGCCCTTTGCGGAGTATACAACCGCGGAAAGCAAAGCGCCGAAAGAGGTCGTATATAACCCGAAATATCCGCCTGAGTTCTTTGACTGTATCATCGTGGACGAGTGCCACCGTTCCATTTATAATGTATGGAAGCAGGTGCTCGACTATTTCGATTCATTCATTGTTGGGCTGACCGCTACACCGGATAAGCGCACATTTGCGTTCTTCCATCAGAATATTGTCAGCGAATATCCGCGTGAACAGGCAATCGTGGACGGCGTCAATGTCGGTGAGGATATATACGTCATTGAAACGGAGATCGGCAAAAAGGGCGGGCACATCATGAAGCAGATGATCGAAACCCGTGAACGCCTCTCCCGTGCAAGACGCTGGCAGCAGCTGGATGAAGATGTGGATTATGTACCGTCGCAGCTTGACCGTGACATTGTGAATCCGAGCCAGATCCGCACGGTGATCCGTGCATTCAAGGATGCCCTGTTCACACAGCTGTTCCCGCAGCGAAAAGAAGTCCCGAAAACGCTGATCTTTGCCAAGACGGACAGCCATGCCGATGACATCATCCAGATTGTGCGCGATGAATTCGGCGAGGGCAATGAATTCTGCCGCAAGATCACCTATCATGCGAAAGATCCGGAAGAAACGCTCAGCGAATTCCGGAATGATTATTACCCGCGCATTGCCGTGACCGTTGATATGATTGCAACCGGCACCGATGTCAAGCCGATCGAGTGCCTGATTTTCATGCGCGATGTCCGCAGCAAGAACTACTTTGAGCAGATGAAAGGGCGCGGCACCCGCACACTGAGCAAGGACGATCTGCAAAAGGTGTCGCCCTCCGCGACTGAAAACAAAGATCATTTCGTGATTGTCGATGCAGTTGGTGTCACGAAATCCAAGAAATGCGATACCCGCGCATTGGAGCGCAAGCCGAGCGTCAGCATGAAAGAGCTGATGATGAACGCCGCGCTGAATACGACCGACGCGGATATTCTCACATCGCTGGCAAACCGCATCATCCGGCTGAACAGTCAGATGAGCGATGCAGAGCGCAAACAGTTCACGCGGCAGGTCGGTGCATCGGCGAGTCAGGTGGCACAAAAGCTGCTTGACGCATTCGATCAGGATGCGATTGCAGCAAGGGCAGGTTTTGTCCTCTCGGAAAGCGGCGACGATCCCACGCCGGAGCAGATCGAAAAAATGCACGCGGCGCAGGCAGAAATGCTGAAAGAGGCAGTCAAGCCGTTCCACAATCCGGCGGCGCGTGACTTTATCGAAAATGTCCGCCGCTGTCATGAGCAGATCATCGACAATGTGAACCTCGACAACGTGACATTTGCCGGATTCGACACCGATCAGGAGAAGCACGCTGCGCAGACGATCACCGATTTCCGCGCATTTATTGAGGAACACAAGGACGAAATCCTTGCGCTGCGCATCCTCTACGATCAGCGCTTCCGCGATATGCCGATGGCGATCGGGCAGCTCAAAGCGCTCTATGCAAAGCTGAAAGAACGCCGCATCACGACGGAGCGCCTGTGGGATTGCTACGCGATGCAGCAGCCGGAAAAGGTCAGACGCGGCACCATGGCGCAGCTCACCGACCTGATCTCGATGATCCGGTTTGAGATGGGCGCGAGCGACCGCCTTGCGCCGTTTGCGGATACGGTCAATCAGAATTTCCAGCAGTGGACGCTGAAACGCAATGCCGGAGCGGTGCATTTCACGGCGGAGCAGATGGAATGGCTGCGGCTGATCCGCGACCATATCAGCAGCTCGCTCAGCGTGGAGCCGGAGGATCTGGAGCTCTCTCCCTTTGACCGCATGGGCGGACTCGGGCGCTTCTATGAGGTGTTCGGGGATGAATATGAGATGATTCTCATGGAATTGAATATTGAGTTGGTGGCGTAAAGGAGGCTGCTATGGGTTTATATGAAGGCATTAAAGATGTTGCAAGTTTGGTTCAAAAGGCAGATAATATTGATTTATATAGAAAGCTGCTTGATTTAAGCGCTCAAGCACTTGATATGCAAGCTGAAATTACGAGATTAAAAGAAGAAAATGCAGAACTGCGCAAGGGTCAGGATTTGGAAAGCAGGATCATACGGCATCCGGAAAACTTTCTGACCATAGAGGGCGAATCTGAAGATATTAGATATTGCCCTGTTTGTTGGGGAAATGAACACAAACTGATTCAACTTCTTTTATGTGATGATGATTATTGTAGATTTGTATGTGTAAATTGCAAGAATAACGGTATTTATGATTATTCAAAACGAGCAGAGACATTGAGAAGAGACGAGGGAGATAGAGCACGACTGGATAAAGATAGTACACTCTAATGGTGAAAGTATGATAGATAATTCAATTTGGAAATACGAACCACTTTCAAATGCCGCAGAAATCTGTGACAATTTACGAAAGCCAGTCAATAGCAAAGAGCGGTCTGCTCGAATTGAAGGAAAAAAGGCATCAGAACTATTCCCCTATTATGGAGCAACCGGACAAGTTGGTTTTATTGATGATTATATTACTGACGGAGAATATGTGCTTTTGGGAGAAGATGGTGCACCTTTTCTGAATCCTTTTGCGTCAAAAGCGTACATCATTTCCGGTAAAACATGGGTGAATAATCATGCACATATCCTTCGCTCAAAAACAAACAACAAGTTTCTGTGTTATTACCTGAACGCTTTTGATTACAAGGGATATGTTTCCGGAACAACTCGATATAAATTGACACAAGCCGAAATGAAACGTATCATGGTTCCCGTTCCGCCGCTGGAAGAACAAGCCCGCATTGTTGCGCGGATTGAGGAGCTGTTTTCGCAGCTTGAAAGCGGCGTGGAAACGCTGAAACAAACCAAAGAGCAGCTTGCGGTGTATCGGCAGGCGGTGTTGAAAGAGGCGTTTGATTCACTTGAAACAGTTACGGTAGATTCTATATGTACTCATGTAACCGATGGAGATCATCAACCGCCGCCAAAAGCAGAAAAAGGTGTCCCGTTTATTATGATTTCCAACATTGAAAACAAAACCATTAACTGGAACGGTACTGCTTTTGTTGGAGAAGAGTATTATAATGCACTGAATGATAAAAGGTGTCCAAAAAGAGGAGATGTTCTTTATACTGTGACAGGTTCTTTTGGAATACCGGTTATGGTTGACTTTGATAAACGCTTTTGTTTCCAGCGACATATTGCACTGTTGCGTCCGAATGAATCAATCACACAAAAGTATCTGTTCTATGCTTTACAAGAACCAAGTGTATATATTCAAGCTAGGGATCAAGCTACCGGAACAGCACAAAAAACAGTTGGTCTTGCAATTCTGCGGCGTTTGAATATTCCATATATTAAGTCAATAAAAAAGCAAGAACAAATTGCAGCAAAAATCGAGGCTAGCTTATCCGTCTGCGACCAAATCGAACAAACCGTCGATGCCGCCTTGCAGCAGGCAGAAGCCCTGCGGCAGAGCATTCTCAAAAAGGCTTTTGAGGGAGGACTTTAACCATGTCAGAACAAACCGCAAGCATCATATCAAAGGTCTGGGGAATGTGCAATCCGCTGCGCGATGACGGCGTATCCTACGGCGACTATCTCGAACAGCTCACCTACCTGATCTTCCTCAAAATGTCCGATGAATATTCCAAGCCGCCCTACAAAAAGCAGTCCGGCATTCCGGCGGGCTACGGCTGGGAGGATCTGCACACGCTCACCGGCGCGGAGCTGGAAAAGCAGTACAAAGCCACGCTCGAAAAGCTCGCGGAGCAGACCGGCATCCTCGGCAGAATCTTTGCGCAGGCGACCAATAAGATCAGCAAAGCTTCGATTCTGTACCGTATCGTGCAGATGATCGACAAGGAAAAATGGGTGTCGATGTCCTCGGATGTCAAGGGCGAGATCTATGAGGGACTGCTCCAGAAAAACGCGGAGGATATTAAGAGCGGCGCCGGACAGTATTTCACACCGCGCCCGCTGATCCGCGCAATGGTGCGGTGTATGCGTCCGGAACCGATGAAAACCATCGCGGATCCGTGCTGCGGCAGCGGCGGCTTTTTCCTCGCGGCGCAGTCGTTCATTGCGCAGAATTATACGCTTGACCGCGATCAGAAAACCTTTATGAAAAACGAGACATTCTTCGGCAATGAGCTTGTCCCGACGACCTATAAGCTCTGTCTGATGAATCTGTATCTGCATAATATCGGCGATATTTACGGCACGATTCCGGTCACGCTCGGCGACGCGCTGCTCACGGACAGCGGTGTGCGTGTGGACTATGTGCTGACGAATCCACCATTCGGGAAGAAATCCTCGATCACCTTTACCAATGAGGAAGGTGAGCAGGAGGACGAGGATCTCGTCTATAACCGGCAGGATTTCTGGACAACGACCTCGAACAAACAGCTCAATTTCGTTCAGCATATCAACACGATCCTGAAAGCGACCGGAAAGGCTGCGGTCGTTGTGCCGGATAATGTGCTGTTTGAGGGCGGCGCCGGTGAGATCGTCCGGAAAAAGCTGCTGCAAACCTGTGATCTGCACACCATCCTGCGCCTGCCGACCGGTATTTTCTATAAGCCGGGTGTCAAGGCGAATGTCATCTTTTATGATAAGCGTCCGGCAAGCGCGGAGATGCAGACGAAAGAAGTCTGGATCTACGATTTCCGCACGAATATCCATTTCACGCTGAAAAAGAATCCGATGACCGACAGCGATCTCGATGATTTTGTCGCGTGCTATCAGCCGGAGAACCGGCATAACCGCACGGAAACATGGTCAGAGGAGAATCCGGAGGGACGCTGGCGCAAATTCTCGGTTGAGGATGTTCTCGCCCGCGATAAGACCAGCCTCGATATCTTCTGGATCAAGGACAAGTCGCTTGCCGACCTCGATCATCTGCCGGAACCCGATGTGCTTGCGGACAGCATCATAGAGAATTTGCAGAGTGCGCTGGAGAGCTTTGAGGAGTTGAAGGCGCAGTTGAAATAAGAAGGAGGAAAAGAAAATGCATGATTTAAGTTCTGTTATGTTTTATAATACTAAGTTCAGAATAAAAAGAGTTGATTCTGATACCGATTTGTTGTGGCTCATTGTGCTCCATATTCGAAACTGGATGACACACAAGTATAATAAAAAAGGAGTTAATTGTATTCCTACCGACCTAAGAAAATGGAGTTCATTTAAAATAGGAAAGCCTGTTTTCTCCTTCACAAATTTTCCATATGATGATGAAATCCAACTTGTATCAGATTACTTTACGAATTGCGATGACTCTAATGATTGTAATGAATACTGGGCGTGTGTTATTACTGAAAAACGTGTTCCTCAAACACCGTTCGCTCCTCGTATCTGGACAACTGAACTTGGATTTGAGCATATCAACGCTGACGAAGCTGAAATATCTTGCGTACTTAGTTATAGTGACAAATCCGGTCATATCGGCCCGGTTGAAGCAAAACCGTTTCCTTCCATTCCTAGAATTATCCAAAACATTATTAGTGACAATAAAATAAAGTGTACCTGCGGCAGTGACATTCCTAGTGACACAGCGCGTGCTGTTGAAAAAGGGCAATGGTCTGAACTCTGGACGCGGATATTAAGCGACGGAAGAGAATTGCCTTATATTATAGTGAATTGCTTTTCAGATAAAAGTGGATTTCTTGTTGAACCACAAAAGTTGGCATATTCTATGTGTAGTAATGCACTTGTATTCTATCCTGATAGTATCGATTCATCTGCAGAGCTCATCACCACATTTCCGCGATACTATAGTTGTGAAAAAGGATATGTTAGGTGCTATGTTCCGCACTGTAATCCGCAACATGATAAGGATAGTTACCGGCATCGTTTCATTACTGCTGATGAAATAGCCGAATTCGGTGAAGATGGTGTAATTGATATATTTCGTCGGGCACTTGTCCAAAACATTGAGAAGTATACTGATCTGTTTAGAATTGACAATGTAAAGAGAATTCGAGAAGTTAAAAAGAGAGAACAAATAATTCAGAACATACATAATAAATATCAAACCATCCTAATTGAACAAAAAGCAACTATTGAAAAATCTGCTGAAGACCTGCTTGAAGAAGCAATTAATCAGCAGGAGCAACTTGAAAGAGAACGAGATGAAGCGTTGCTGGACTCGTGTAGACTAGAAGAAGAGTTAAAACGTCAAAGGAATCAGGTATTTGCATTAAGTGCGCAGGTTGAATCAATGCGGGTTGATGCTGAAAAAGGAAGAGCTTTAGCAAAGTCGGAACAAGCACGCTCTGTCTGTTGTAAAATGGAGGATCTGGATGATGTTGTCTTATATTTTGAAATAATGTATGCAGATCGTTTGGTTTTTACAGAAAGTGCAAAAAAGTCAATAAAGGCCTGTTCATTAGAGATTTCAGAATTATGGAATTGGCTTTTCTCATTAGCAGAGTATATGTTTGCTTTATTTAGTGAGTCTGAGGCTGGGATTGAAAAAAGATTTAAAGAACTAACCGGTATAGAATGCGGAAGAGGAGAGGGCTCACAAACCAGGAAAGACAAAAAGCTAATGAAACAGTTTTTTACTGAATATGAAGGGGAGACAATTAATGTCGAAATGCACTTAAAATCGAAAAATCGTTTAAATGCTTTGCATTTTGGCTTTTCTCATGCTAAACAAAAGCTAATCATTGATCATTGCGGTGAGCACTTGACAAACTCTCTGACAAGAACCAGATGAAGAGTATAAGTGCGAAAAAAAGACCTGCCGCAGCATTTCACGGCAGGTCTTATGCACAGAGGTATATCAAATCTTGTCCGCTATTTGTCCGCTAAAGATGGGAAAACATACGTTAAATTGCTTAAACTCGCTTCTTGCGACTTGTTCAAATATCACGAATCTACGCGTGTTTTGATAAGATGCAAGAAGTTCTGAAAAACTTCGGGGTTCATTCGAATCCCGTATGCTCCACCAATCAAAAATTGCGAAAATACGCTATTTTCGGAAATCTCCGGAGACAGCGTATTTCGTTTATATATCGCTCTAGGGCACTATCAGGGCACTATGAAAAATTTTTGAGGAATTCGCCGTCTTTGGTGAATCCCTCTTAATGTTATTATTCTGCCTTGCCTTTCCTGCACCTGCCGGATATTGACACCGGAGTACAGGAACAAGATCGCCGAGGTGTGACGCAGACTGTGGGACTTGTAATGTTCCGGGTTTTGCATTTGCTGCGATTCCGTTCTCTTGACTTTCTAAGTCTGATGTGCTATAATTCAGCGTATAGATCTGCATGGTATTTCTTCGCAATTCAAATTGATAATGCGAAATATCATGTAATAGAACATATGATATCGAATTGGAGAATGTAATGAATCAGAAACGACTCCCGCTGATACTCAGCGCATTCATAGCAATCAGTTTCCTTACGGGCTGTGCAAATGAATCACAGAATACGAACAGATCCGATACGTCTTATGCAGAATCACAGGAGCAGACAGATCTGACATCGGATACACAGGCAGACGGATTTGACTGGGAAAGCGTCAGACAGGATATCACGCTGGACGGCAAGAAAATTGATTTTCCGTTTTCTGTAAATGATCTTGGCAAGGGATATGAAATCCCCTATGTAACGGATGATCTGTTCGGAGAAAACGCCTGCTACGGTACGGTTGAAAAACCCGGCGAATATGTTTCCGAGACGGTGTGCATGGTGTTCTTTGACGGCATCAAATCGGATCAGTACAACGATGATGTAAAATGTACAAGAATCTCTTCCGCGGATTCACTCATGATACAAGGAATCGGTAAAGGCTCTTCATTTGAAGATGCTGAGAAAATACTGGGAAAACCGTATCAGTCGGATGATTCTGCCAGATATTATCTGAGCAAAAGCGGAAATGAACGTATAGAGGTTTATTATGATGCTGAAGATACCGATAAGGTTTCCGAAGTTCAGATTACAATTTTCCCAAAGAACGATGAACAAAAAGATTTTTCTGACAGCACAAAGCGAAGTGAAGAGTAATATCGCTGCAATGATGAAAACACATCTCTGCGAGGTAGCGTTATGAAGCATATAACGATTATTGAAGACGACAGCGGATTGAACAACGGCATTGTCCTTGCCCTGAAACAGGAAAACTATACTTTTAGGCAGTTATACAGGCTTTCTGATTTTAAGTCCTCTGAGCCGACTGATCTCATCATTCTCGATATCAATCTTCCGGATGGGAACGGCTTTGACTTTCTCCGGAAACTCCGTCAGACATCGGATACGCCCGTCATTATCCTGACAGCGAACGACCTCGAAACGGATGAAGTAACAGGGCTGGAGCTTGGAGCGGATGATTATATCACCAAGCCGTTCAGTCTGATGGTATTGCGGGCAAGAATCAATAAGGTGTTGCAGAATACCGCTCATCCGGCATCTGATGTGTATTCCGACGGACGATATGTTTTCGATTTTGACAAAATGGAATACTCCGTAAACAGTACCCCTATTGAGCTGAGCAAGACCGAACAAAAACTGTTAAAGCTACTGATACAGAATAAGGGGCATACCCTCGCAAGGGAATCCCTCATGGACAGGATATGGACGGGCAGTGCAGAGTATGTGGATGAAAATGCGCTTTCAGTGACAGTCGGCAGACTCCGGAAAAAGCTGGATGCTTCTGCGTATATTCAGACAGTTTACGGAATCGGCTATGTGTGGAGGTCAGAATGATGTTCGCGGACAAAAAGCTGCTTGCGCGTCTGGATCAAATGCTGGAGGACGGTATCCGCGGGACATTTTCAGAATCCGATTATGATGAAACAAAGCTCTCTCAACTGGAATCCAAATGGCTGCGGTATCTCACAGCTTCAAAACTGTCGTATCAAAAAACAGAGCAGGAGCGCGAAAAGCTGAAAGAACTTGTGTCCGACATCTCTCACCAGACGAAAACGCCGCTTTCAAATATTCTGCTTTATACTCAGCTTTTGCAGGAGCAGAGCCTTGATGCACAGAGCCGGTCGCTTGCAGATGAGATCAGGACGCAGGCAGAAAAACTCGAATTTCTGATACAGTCGCTTGTCAAGACCTCACGGCTCGAAGCCGGAACATTTCAGTTATCGCCCTGTGAAAGCGATATCGACAGCATGATCAGATCTGCGATCGCGCAGGTTGCGCCAAAAGCTGACAGCAGGCAGATACAGATAGACTATACACCTGAACGATATACAGCATCATTTGACAGCAAATGGACGCAGGAGGCACTTTTCAATATCCTTGACAACGCCGTAAAATATTCACCGGAATGCACGAGAATTACGGTCAGTGTGAAAGCGTTTGAGATGTTTGTCTGTATTTCTGTTGCAGATCAGGGAATCGGCATCTCTGAGGAGGAGCTTCCCCGCATTTTCGGGAGATTTTACCGCGGGCAGAATGTCCGAGAACAGAACGGTGTCGGAATCGGATTGTATCTCAGCCGCAGGATTATCGAAGAACAGGGCGGTTATATTACAGCGGAATCGTCGCCGGGACAGGGTTCCGTATTCAAAGTATTCCTGCCCGGATGAAATCTGTCAAAACTGTTAGATTTCAGACAGATTCTCGAAAGAATCATATGCTATGATAAGTGCAGTGAAAGATATTCACTGCATTTTTTGTGAGGTGATACAATGAAAGTATTAAAAACAGATGCTCTGACGAAGATCTACGGCGAGGGAGAGAACAAGGTTACAGCACTCGACAATGCAAATCTAAGCGTGACTCAAGGAGAATTTGTCGCAATTGTCGGCACATCGGGCAGCGGAAAATCGACACTCCTTCATATGCTCGGCGGACTGGACAGACCGACATCGGGCAAGGTATTTGTAGAGAATCAGGATATTTTTTCGCTGAAAGATGAAGCTCTGACGATTTTCCGCAGACGGAAAATCGGCTTTGTGTTTCAGTCGTTTAACCTTGTTCCGACGCTGAATGTCTATGAAAACATCGTCTTCCCGATCCAGCTTGACGGCAATGACATAGACGCGGAATTCGTCGGAGAGGTCATTCGCTCGCTGGGGCTTAAAAATATGCAGAACCGTCTGCCGAATCAGCTTTCGGGCGGACAGCAGCAGAGAGTGGCAATCGCCCGTGCGCTGGCTGCGAAACCGGCAATTATTCTCGCGGACGAACCGACCGGAAACCTTGACAGCAGAACATCACAGGATGTGCTGAGCCTGCTGAAAGTGACAGGACAGAAATTCAGTCAGACGATTGTCATGATCACGCATAACGAAGCAATCGCGCAGATGGCTGACAGAATTATCCGTATTGAGGACGGTCGTATCATTAAGGGCGGTGAGTCCGATGAATAAGGTCAACAATCGCAAAGTCATCCGCCGCCTTGCATTTCGTGAGTTGAAATCAAACCGGAAAATGAATCTGATGGTGATCCTGTCCATTGTGCTGACCTGTATCCTGTTTACGGCACTGACCTCTATCGGCGGCAGTCTGGTCAACGGCATTCAGCGGGAGACCATGCGGCAGGTCGGCGGAGACAGAATGGCCGGATTCAAATACGTCCTGCCCGAGGACTACGAAAAAGTAAAGGCGGACAGCGCAGTCAGAGATGTGGTATATCGGATCATTGTCGGACGCGCAGTCAATCAGGAATTCAAAAATATCGCAGTTGAGATGAACTGTGCAGGAAATGAAAGCGCCGCAAAATCAATATTCTGTGCGCCCACAACAGGCAGACTTCCTGAAAGCGAAGATGAGATCGCCGTCAGCACACTCGTACTGGACGAGCTGAATCTCCCCCATGAATTGGGTACAGCCGTGCCGATCACGCTGGATGTGGACGGCAGGATTACAGAGCACAAGTTTACACTCTGCGGATACTGGCAGGGGGAAAAGGTTGCAATGGCACAGGAGGCATGGGTTTCAAGATCTTTTGCAGACACATATGCGCCGACACCTTCGGTAAAATTTTATGCGCAGGAACCCCTGACCTATGCAGGCTATTGGCAGGTGGATTTTAACTATTCAAACAGCTTCGATATTGAGGGCAAGACGGATGCGCTTCTGAACAGACTGTACGGCGATCGCGAAAATGCGCCTGATATCGGCATCAACTGGGCTTATACCACAAGTTCCGTAGATTTCGGCATGGCTGCTGGCGGTATCGTGATGATTCTTGTGATTTTTGCGGCGGGGTATCTCATCATCTATAATATTTTCCATATCAATATCTCGGCAAACATCCGCAGCTACGGTTTGCTGAAAACGATCGGCACAACATCCCGGCAGATACAGCATATGGTCAGGACACAGGCTGCCATCTATTGTGCAGTCGGAATCCCGATTGGTCTGATCAGCGGCATTTTGATTGGCAAAGTCATGATGCAGTCCATCATGCGTACCATAAACATTCTCTCAGCAGCGAACTATTCTGTCAGCGCGAAGCTGCTTATGATCATCTGCCTGATCTCGGCACTGTTTACATATGAGACAGTCATGATCAGCTGCCGGAAGCCGTGCAGAATTGCCGGAAATGTATCCCCCATCGAAGCGCTCCGCTATATTGATACAAACCTGAGCACAAAGAGAAGCGGCAAGAAAACCGGCAGAATCTCTCCGTTTTCCGTGGCAAGGAACAACATGTCCCGCAGCAGGAAAAAGACCGTTGTTGTCGTGCTATCACTGACGCTGAGCATGGTGCTTGTGAACACGCTGTTCACATATCTGAACGGTATTGATATGAAGAAGTACGTCAGCGCCCTCATCACCGGGGATTTTGTAGTCAAGCAGTCAGAAACATCGTCACTCACAGAACGATTTTTTTGAGCTGAGAATGCTTGCAAAGGGTGCTGAATCAGGCGAGAGAAAGGGCGCGTTATATACCGATATTTATGGTATCCGCCCCGACTTTCTCAGTGAACTGACACCTGTCAAAGGTACGCTTGACAGAGAGAAATTTGCAAGCGGCAGCTATGCGCTCGTTTTTACAAGCTATATTAAAATCGGCGATGACGAGAAAAATACCGATGATGATTTCTATGAACCCGGAGATATCCTGACGCTTTCATGCGGTGAGAACAGTAAGGACTATGAGGTCATGGCGGTCTGTGATATTCCATATGGACTGAGCTCACAGCGGTACTCTTTCATATACGGGCATGTGATGATACCTGAAAGCGAATATTTTTCGCTGACAGATAATCGCAATGCGATGTCCGTCATGCTCAGAGCAAATGCTGACCGTTACGATGAAGCGGATGCGCAGATTCGGGAACTGGTTGAGCAGGATGGTCGGCTCAGAATGAAAAATAAGCATGACTATGAAGCGGAATATGCAGACTATATGAATATGGTCAAATTGGTCGGCGGTACGCTGTCTGGAATACTGGCTCTGATCGGAATACTGAATTTTGTGAACGCTGTGACGACAGGCATCCTCTCCCGAAAGCGTGAGCTCGCCATGATGAATGCATTCGGTATGACAGGCAGCCAGACGGAGAAAATGCTCATGTGGGAGGGCATTCACTATGCAGCGCTGACCGCAGCAGGCTCATTCGTAATCGGTACAGTCATCAGCTTGACCGTTGTGAAAAGCATTGCGGCAGACATGTTCTTTTTCAGCTATCGTTTTACACTGCTGCCGCTGGTGATTTGTATTCCGATCCTGATTCTGCTGTCGGCAGTAATACCGTATTTTGCATACCGGTCGATCTGCCGTGAAAGTGTCGTAGACAGACTGCGGGAAAACTGATATGATCCGGATTGGGATATCATGATCAGATACGACTGCTTCCATGATTGTCTTTCGGAAGCAAAACCGATTGTCTCATAGTATAATACACGCCCGCCATAACAAACCGGCGGGCGTGTTATACATTGTTGAACTGATTTTCTGTCACTGTCCCTCGTGGAAGAAATACGGGAGAATATCGTAAATATAATGCCGGACATTCCCCCACCAATGGATGCCGCCCTGCCGCACAAGATAATAGAAATTACCCTGCGACAGATCGGAGGAATAGATATACTCCGGATGCTTTTTCATCTCCTCGATCTGCGGTGTCATATTCGGATAGGCGATATCCTCAGATCCCGTTGCGCAGAAAATAAAGTATTCGTTCGTTTTCAATCCGGAATCCTGAATAGCTTTTGTGATGACATCCGCCTTCTGCTTCTCGTTCCAATTGTTGATGCGGTAATCGCCTGAGAGCGGCATATAATATGCGACAATATCGAGATTATGACAGAGCACGCCCCATGTGGAAACAGAGCCCATCGAAAAGCCTCCGTATGCGCGGTGATAGCGCGATGCCTGCAAATCCTCAATCGAGGTCGATTCCGCATAGGTCGCATACTTGCCCTCGACAAACGGCACAACTTTGTCACGGAACTCAGTATAGAACTTATCTGCGCCGGTCTGATTCCATGTCGGCGTGACCACAATCATCGGCTCAAGCTCGCCGTTTTCGATCATGTGGTCAAGGACATTCTGGATCATCGTATCATCCTGGAAGAACAGCGTCTTTTTATTTTCGCCGCCGCCATGCAGCAGATAGAAAATGTTGTATTGCTTGCTTTCATCATAGCCGTAGGGTACATAGACATACAATGTGTTCATGCCGGTTGTACCGTCATAATGCTCCTCGATCACCCTGCCGCGCTGATTTGCCTGCTTGTCAATGTATTCCCTCTCGTCGAATCCATGATATTTCAGCGCCGGATCATAATCAAACGGCGTAACAGGCGGTGCGACTCTTTCCGGATATTCGCTTGTCTGACCGGTAAGATACTGCACAAACCAGCGGATATCGTCCTCTGTGACACTGCCGTTCTGGTTGACATCCGCTGCACGGCGCATCGTGCGATTCGGGAAATCCTGATCCTGATACCGTTTTGCAAGCGTCAGATCGGCACCACTGATCGTACCATCCAGATTCACATCTCCGAGTGTGAATTTTACAGGCTTCGGTCCTTCAATCATTGTACCAGCGGGCGCACAAATCGCCTCGTCAATATAGAAATTGCTGCTGCCGCTGAGCGTCTCTACATAGAGAATCGGCTCTGAAGCATCGGTCGGAATCATAAACTCCGGATTTGAAAGCTGTACATAGTTCACTGCCATGGTCTCCGCAACGGCAAGATGCTCATAATTCACAGTACCGGCGGCATCCTTATAGGAAAGCGAAAGCTGGAATTTCATGGATTCCGGACCGGTTTCATAGCCTGCACAGACTGAAAAACTATAAGTCTTTCCGGCTTCGCAAATCGACGCGAGCGATTTTTCCGGTCCCTGCCATGTGTCGGATCGGCCGGTCACACTGAGCGAACCGCTCCCCTGATAGGCTGAATCAGTCGCGGAACGAACCGTGCATCCGCCTCTTCCGCCCCAGTCTCCGACTCCGAATTCAAAGCTGTCGTGAAAGATATACGACGCATCATCGGCTGCGGCTGCCGGAAAAGGCACCGCAGATTGCAGGATCGCTGCACATAAGATCAGCGATACCGGCAGACTTCTCTTGTGTGTTCTGCTCTTCATACTATTTTCCCCTTTACATCAAATCAATACACGCGGAACTATACTTCTAGTGTTCCTTAATTTGATTATAACACATTGTATTATTTAAGAAACTAGATAAATTGCAGATTTTCTGGAATTGCTGAATATGTTTTCTGCGTATCTTCTACGTTTTCGCATAATTTGACAATTCCATTTCAAACATCGCAAAAAATGAACAGTCGATCGTGCGTTTGAAAATAAGAAGCACCGGCCCGATATCTGCAGCAATCACAGAGCCGCGAAATAAACCTGTATCATGCTCCGGCATTTTTCCACACTCTTCCGGATACAGCCAGCTCTTCCAGATAGCAGTCCGGATACTGACAGACATCCCTTTCCTCGGCAATATCCTCCCGTGCAGATTTCTCACGTTCGTATTCGATATCCGCAGGCGTGACCGAAACAGCAAAATCATCTGTTTCATCCGTCTGATAATCGGCGCAGTATGCATGAACTGCATCGAAAATCGAGCTGATCTCAACGACCTGCTCGGCAAATTGATATCTGTTTACCATTTGTGCCTCACTGCTGTTCAACGGACTGCGATTCAGGTTTACCGACCACAACCAGCCGCTGTGAACCGTCATCGGTACAGGTCACCAGTGTAATCCGGCAGTCCCCGAAATCATCCAGAATCCATGTTTCATTCGGTTCAACGATAAAATGATCCATAACAAGGTACGAAGCATAGGTCTTATCGGTTCTGTAAAGCAGAATCTCCATACCGTCCTGCACATTTTTGAGATTGTTAAAATATTCCTTGTAGATTGTGCTGCTGTGTGCCGCGACACAGTAATTTCCGGAACCGACCTCACCTGTGCCTTCAAAATGCCCTGCACCTTCGCGGAGAATCTCCTGCGATGTCCCCTCGAGAACCGGCGCTTTGATTTCCAGAGACGGGATCTCGACAACCACATTTTCGCGCATGAGCTTCTGCCGGTGCAGATCGCGGCGGATCTTCCGGATCCCGTAAAATGACAGAATGCCGATACCTGCAAGCAGAAATATCATGCCGGTAATGCAAAGAATCATCTGTTTAGCTGTGAATTTTTTTGCTTGTTTTTCCATCGTTAATAATCTTCCTGAATATAGATTGTATCTTAATATGCAAAACTATTATATCATATTAGGATGAAAAGTGCAATGGGAGGAGGATAAAATAATTCTCATTTTTCACTTCTTGGGCGTAAAATCGGAGCCGCGCACTGCGCGGTTATATCATATTATGCCAAAAAGTGCAATGAGAGTATATGAAAAAGTATTTTTGGGGAGCAGCAACAAATGAGAAGCCGCGATCAGCGGCGTGTACTGCAAATGTTGGGAGAGCTACGCTGCCGGCTCCCGGAGGGAAATGCCCGCGGGGGCTCCCCGCTTATATCATATAATGATGAAAAGTGCAATGGGAACAGAATAATAAACTGAAAAACGGAGGGACTCACGCTATCCGGTGAATCCCTCAACAGTTTTTCAGTTTTCAGCCCGGTCAAGTGTGGGCTTCCGGTTGCGGCGCACACTGAGCAGCAGTATAACAACACCGACCGCGAAATAAACGATGCGCGAACAGATCCAGAGCGGTACAATTTCAAATGCAGGCTCCCCTGCTGATCCCGTCGGAAGTTTCAGCGGATACTCTGAGAAAAACTTGTTTCCGAACAGATCAAACGGGACGGAAAACTGCGCAAGTCCCGTAATGAAGGTCACGGCAGCAAGCACGTAGACGAGCCATCCGCGAATCTTACCGATCAAACAGCCGAGTGCAAGCATCAGGATCACAGTCGGCAGCATGTGGATCAGACCGATCAGCGGATATCCAAGCACTTCTGCCGTCCCGAAAAACAAGGCAAACGGAATAGAAAATAACAAATATTCACCCAGAAAAATGATCAGGAAACAGATCAAAAGTGCTGTTATCCGTATCAGCATCAATTCTCCGGCTGTATACGGAGAGGAAAGCGGCAGGATATCTGCTTTCTGCTGTTTTTCACTGTAATAATTTGCCTGACTCAGCAGCAAGGACAGAACAGCAGCCGGAAGCATCGCGCCGCAGTATGCAAGATAGGTCCATTTGGAAAAGGGCGCTGTACCGCCGACACCGGAAAGCCCGATCTGCCACATCCAGATGCATGCATAGACTATATTGCAGAGCAGCATGATCGGATACAGCCTGCCAAGCCGGATACGCTTCAGCTCATAGCGCAAAATTTTCATCAACATGCAGTTCCTCCTCCGTCAGCCCGCTGTCACGCAGAAAATCCTCAAAGCTATAATCTACCAGTACTTCTCCGTCAGCTAAATGATCAATAACCTGCTCTTTGTAAATCCGGTTCAGCAGCGCATCCATTTCCGCCTCGCCGCCGAGAAGCTGTTCTGCTTTGAGCAGCATCAACGGCATTCTGCTGTAATGATTAACGCCACTGTTATCTTCCAGGATCTGTTTTATCATCGCCTTCGGCAGACGTTCGAGAAACGCAGGATACCGGTTATAAAAGTTGCGATCCTGCTGCTTCACCTCATCAATCCACTTTTCAACGTAGTATTTTTTCGCATATTCCTCGCCGTAAAGCTCCTTGACGAGCCGGTAGGTCGAGTAGACCGTCATACCCTCGCAGCCCCAGATTTCCTCCTCTTCAAAGGAGACGCCGTATCCGCCCCACCAGTGGTGAATCAGTTCATGAATAAAGACCTCTTTCGCAGATGCACCGCGCTCCGCATCCTTCAGCGATTCCGGTGTCAGGATATTCTCCATCCATGTTGCAGCACCCGGGAACGCCCATCCGCCCGTGATCAGCGCACTGGTTTGCAGCAGCGAAAGCGTATCATCCTCTGTGTAGATCAGCGGACCGTAATGCTCTGAACAATAGTCGATCACAGCTTTGACAGCACCGCAGATATCATTTTCTTCCACAACAGAATCATATATATCGCCGTATGTAAAGTCAATATGAACCCCTCCTGCTTCGATCTTCCGTGTCACAAATTTGCCTGCCTGAAGATTGAAGATATAATCGGAATCGGCTTTGACATGCCAGATGTTTTTGCCGTCACCGGTCGGCTCCTTGTCTGTTACCGGCTTATATTCCCAGAGCAGCTGCATATCCTCGGGCAGAATGATACTGTAATCAGCGCCGAATGATGTGACATTGATGTTCAGCATCTCCGGCATGACGGAGTTACGGTAGAGCGAAACATAGTCCGGATCAACCGTGCTCATGACCAGAAGCGGCAGCATCGAGCGCCGCTGTGCGGGCATGCCGTGATACATGATTTTGAGATGTCCGACGCAGGGCTGCGGCAATGTGAATTTGGTCTGACGCTGTTCAGAAACCACTGTCGGCAGCGTTTCAAACGGAACCGGATTCTCATCCAGCGTGATTGCCTCGATCGTGTATCCGGGATTCAATACAAATGAAAATTCGTTATTTTCGACCTTATATCCGCTGTTGTTTTTCAGATCATACTCCGCAGTGCCCGAGACGGTTCCTGTTGTCAGATGCGGTGCGATCGTGTAGCGGATATTGACCGCAGAAATAACAAGCCGCTGATCTATATACTCTTTCCAGAAAAACTCGTCATCCTCATCCAGATAGCTCCGCGGGTCGTGATCGATAAACGGCTGATAAGCCCCCATCACCACTGCGAGTGCAATCAGCAAAGCAGCACTGATCGGCAGACAAACCTGTTTACATCCGCGCAGGAACGACACAATCATTCCGCGCTGATACTTCCGCACCGCCGCCAGTGACAGCAGATACAGCGCCAGTCCGAGCGAAAGCCAGATGATCCGCGCCCAAAGCCCGACACGCAGCGGCCAGTAGGTCGGGAAAGCATCGGAATAGGTCACTACTGTCGGGCAGATCCAGCGCAGCGAGTAGTTAAGCATGACATACGGCAGAAAACAGCATCCGACTGCAAGTGCAAAGATCAGTGCAGCAGCTTCCGCCTTTCGTGTGAACTGATAAAGGCTCTCCATAATGAGCATGCAGAGCCACCAGCCCGGCACAAGCATAACCGCAATATTCGCAAGATAGAATTTCAGCGAAAATAGATATTCCATCTTGTGAGCGATATATGGCATCCAGATCAGCGCGCAGACGAGCGCTGTACAAGTCACAAGTATGATCTGCGCTGTCATTCTTGCAGCCGGCAGCAGCGCAGGTGCGGAGACTGCATCCGTCAGGACATCTGTGCCGGTACGGTGTACTCTGCTTGCCTCCAGCAGGCTGAATACCGCCCAGATGATGCCGCCGGCTGCGGTTGCTGCAATTACGGGATTTGCGATATATTTATTGGAAAGAATATCATCCTCGAACGTCAATGGCAGAAATCCGAGCAGCGGCGTACAGCAGCAGAGGATCACACAGATCCAGAAGCTCTTTTTCCGCAGCAGCCGCCGAAGCTCCACAAAACACAGTCTTGAATATTTCATGTTCGCGCTCCTTTGTGGATACAGCAGAGATAGGCATCCTCCAGCGTCGGGCGGACGGGTTCTGCGTAATCCGGCAGATGATCACCGGTAATCCGGCAGAGTACACCCTCCGAGACATTGACCTTGGAGACCACATGGCAGCCCTCCGGTACAGCATCACCGGTCTGCGCAACATATACGCCGACCTTGCCCTCTGTTTTCTCAACGAGCGCGGACGGCTCACCGTCAAACAGAATTCTGCCGCCGTCAATGATAAGTACACGGCTGCACACAGCCTGTACATCGTCAATGATATGTGTTGAAAGAAGCACAATCTTATCCTGCGCAAGCTCTGAGAAAATATTGCGGAACCGGACACGCTCCTCCGGATCAAGTCCGACCGTCGGCTCATCGAGAATCATCAGCTGCGGATTGCCAAGCAATGCCTGCGCAATGCCGACGCGCTGCCGCTGTCCGCCGGAGAGCTGCCGGATCGGGGTTTTCTTCTGTTCCTCCAGTCCGGTGCATGCAAGCACGCGGCGGATCTCATCTTTTCCGCTGATTCCTTTCAGTGCAGCCATATAGTCCAGAAACTCTGTCACCTTCAGCTCATCGAAGAGTCCGAAGCTCTGCGGAAGATAACCGAGCTGTGCTTTCAGTTCCTTTTCCTGCGGAAGAAGCGGCTTGTCATTCAGAAGAATCTCGCCCTTTGTCGGGATCAGTCCGGCGATCAGCAGCTTCATCAGCGTTGTTTTGCCTGCACCGTTCGGACCGAGGATACCGATAAACCCGGGACTGACGGCGTGAAAAGATACATCCGATAATGCTTTTTTTCCGGAAGGATAGATCATTGTGATGTTTTCAATATCAATTTTCATGTGAAAACTCCTTTCCCTGATTGCATATTTATTATAGCATATTTCGCGGAAGATGTATCTGGAGTTTGTGTGAAGTTTTCCTGTTCTTTATGAAAAGAAAAAGCATCCCCTTGAATCAGGGATGCTTCCGTAATCATTCTTCCGGCAGTTCAACGGTAAACAGAACGCCGTTTTCGGTATTTTCGATTGTATAGCGCATATGGTACAGATCCAGTATGGTCGCAGTGATATATAACCCCAGACCGCTGCTTTGTTTCGCGGACGGATCGGCACGGTAAAACGCCTCAAATACATGCGGCAGATGCTCACTGCCGATATGCGCAGGTGAATTTTCAACTGTCAGAACGGCACCTTGCTCAGCCGCTTGCAGCCTGACAGAAACCTGCCCATCCGGCGGAGTATGTGTCACCGCATTGCCGAGAATATTACCGAGTGCCTTTTTCAAAAGCATCGGCTCTGCATGCACAAGCAGTTCCGGCTGAATATCAGCATGAATTTTGATCCCGTTCTCAGCGCCATACGCTGTGTGATTGTCGGTCAGCTCCCGAAGCGCATAACTGAGATCCATTTCGGGCGCATGGCCGGCATCCGTCATATCAAGATGCGAAACGAGCAGGATCTCGCGGATAAAATCATTCAGCGACTGCATAATCTCCGCACAGCGCGCGAGATATTTCTCATGATCGCGGTATACGCCGATATTCGCCTGCATGCCCTCAAGCTGACCGATCACGATTGCAACCGGCGTTTTCAGCTCATGTGTCACACCGGAAAGAAACAGCATCCTGCGCCGCTCACGCTCTTTTTCCAGAGCAATCTCATCCTGCAATGTCCGATTACGGTCATTGAGTTCTGCGAGCACTGCCTGCAATTTATCAGAAAGCAGATTCAGATTTTCAGAGAGCGCACCGATCTCATCCTCACGGATATCCGGACAGTACCAGCTGAAATCAAGATCTGCCATGTGCTTTGCGATCCTGCTGACACGGCGGATCGGCTGCACCGCCCAATAGGAAACCAGTTTTGCAAACAGAATCGAGACAAAAAATGTAATGCAAAGTATAAAAGGCGTACTGAGCAGAATTGCATGCCTGAATTGCAGGCTGCGCTGCGATTCAGTCGGCACAACCAGAAAATACTCGTCTGTCTCCCCTGCAAACCGGAACGGGTATTCCGTCACGGAATCCGGTACATCCGTATCCGAAGGCATCATCGTGACAGGATCCAATATGCGGCGGTCCGCGGTCATGAGAAATAGCGCTCTGCCGGTCTCGCGCTCAAATGACCGGATATAAGAGACGGATTCGTTCTGTTCACATTCGCGCAGAGTGCTGACAAGCTGCTGTGTCTGATTCTGGAGCTGCCGGTTGGTCAGCAGGAGCCCTTCATCCGGAAGAAATATCCATATCAGAAACCAGCCGAATACAGATACACCGAGCGAGATCATCATAAACACCGCAAATGCTCTGCGTGTCAGCGAGTTCATTCGTGCTGCCCCGCTGTCATCCGGTATCCGACGCCGCGTACAGTTTCAATGCAGCAGGCATCACCGAGCTTTTTCCGCAGATTTTTCATATGCGTATCGACAATGCGTGTGTCACCGTAGTAGTCATACCCCCAGAGCTTCTGGAGCAGATGCGTTCTGGTAACGACAGAACCGACTGCCTGCATCAGCTCCAGCAG
>JAGKVC010000250.1 GCA_021152595.1 Clostridia bacterium | reverse complement strand
AGCAGCTCTCATTTCAGCGGCGGCAGTCTCGCTCACACAGTCAAGTATCTTGTGAAACACGTCAATCTGCTCCTCACTCAGCGAATCTTCAAACGGTATTTCGATCGTCTTGCCGTGTTCATCAAAGAAGCGGATTGCCTCGCTGCCGGGCGTCAGGGTAAAGCCGGCTTTTTCCCATTGTGCCGCGGTTGCGATGAAGGCTGCATCGGGCTTCTGCGTGAAGAACTCCAGCGCGATCGACGCCGGATGCTTGAATACGCGCCCCTGGAACCGCAGGAAATCGGTCAAAAGCGTCGCATTTTCGGACATTTTCCGGAGCATCTGCGCTCCGGCATCGCTGTATCCGCCCAACGGGGTGAGGTGATTGGTGTTTGCCATATTCCTCTCTCCTTTCATAGTTTAGCACTTTAATGCGTGTAAGTCAAGACTTTTTGCGGGAAATCTTGAAATTTGGAAAAGTTCGTCTGAATGCACAAAATAAATCGTGGTTCTTTGTGCGTTACGCTGCATTCGGCGGGCTTCTGCCGTTTCCAATCAGCGGCAACAGAAACATCACACAGAATGCTGCGAAGGACGCGACCAAAAGTGTGATGTGAAAAATGAGAATATGCCGGGTATGCTTGTCCATAGGAAAATCCTTTCTGATGCACATACGCGCATCTTGACTTTTTCCGTTCTGTATGATATACTTGAATCAAAGGAATACTTGAGAATGAACGGAGGTGCGATCATGACGATCAATGAATTAAAGCAGAGAATTCTCACCGCAATTCAGGGGTATCCGGTTAAGAGTATGATCCTGTTCGGTTCCCGCGCAGCCGGTACAAACCGTGAAGACAGCGATGTCGATCTGATCGTTGAATTTTCGCAGCCGGTCACTCTATTGACTCTGACGGGATTGCAGTTGAAACTGGAAGATGCGCTGAAGCTGGATGTAGACCTTGTTCACGGTCCGATTCAGCCGACTGACCTGCTTGAAATCGGCAAGGAGGTTGTGCTTTATGCAGCGTAAAGATATTATCATATTGCGAAAGGTGCTTTCTGAAATCTGCATTTGCTTTGAAATGCTCGGAAATGCATCGCAGGATGAATTCTTTAGCGATGAGAAACTGAAACGCGCTGTTGCCATGACAGTGATAAATATCGGCGAGCTTGTGAAAAACATCACAGACGATACCAGATCAGCATATAGACAGGTTCCGTGGAAGCAAATAGCCGGTATGCGAGATATTGCAGCACATAAATACCAGACGCTTCGCATGGAGGATGTTTATAATACTGTAAAAATGGATTTCCCTGCTCTCCAATCCCAACTCAACGAAATACTGAAATCAGAAGATACGCAATAAGAACTGCCGCAGTTGTGATTCGTCATAGCTGCGGTTTTGATTTACAATGCTGAAAAGAAAGCCGCCCTGCACTTGACCGCCGCGCTTCGATATGATCTGTGAAAAACTATTTGTACGCGCGGTATAGTTATCAATGTCAGAACGGATATCTATTGAACTTTCTTTTTCAGTTTGTAAGTAGACTTGGGTACTGAATATAGAGATGCATTTCAGGGACTACCCCATACAGCAGAACGCACCTCCGGACAGATGCGGCAGAGCGCTGCGAGATGAAACATAATAATATCTGCTTGCTCCGGAGCGCTCCGCATTTTCGGCATCCGTGCGCGGATATGCCCGACCTCAAACCGGACGATCGAATAGTGATTGTCCACATAGACACGCCGGTTCTCCTTTGATCTGCGCTGCATCCGGACGATCAGGCCGAGCCCGACAAGCTCTCGAATCGTCTTCACAACCGTTTCACGCTTCATCCCAATCTGTGCTGAGATATCATTGTAGCTGTTCCAGCAATCCTGCAAAACCGTGCTGAACGACTTGCAGAGGAAAAGATACACGAGCATCTGACGCGGCACAAGCATTCCGAAAATATGATGGGCAACCATAAAATAGCCGCTGTCTGTCTGCTGCCTCGTGACCGCATAGCAGTATGTACCATGATACCCGTTCGCTTTCCTGTTGCGTTCGAGATAATCGACCAGCCCCTTTTCACGGAGCCGGTCGATTGCTTTTGCTACCGTGACAGGCAACTTAATACCGCAGTTCGCTGCGATCGTCCGCTGCTTTACCGAGATCACCGCCGCACCTTGCAGCGTGAATCCAGCGGCAGGAAGGCTGCACAGATAAGCGTATACGCTCAGTTCCTGCACATCTAGCCCCAGCTCGAAGATGTGATTGCTTAACCGAAACATGCTCACTGTGAAGCCTCCTATATGCAGTTATTGTTCATTCCGGTTTGCTATTTATTATAATATAAAAATAATAAAAGCTTACTTGACATTGAAATGATTGCGTGGTACAATATGTTTGCAGAGTACACATTGTGTACCGAGTTCACCATAAATTCCGAATTCGTTGTTATTCATTTGAAGGGGGTGATAGTTATGCCGCGGAAATTTGTGATGCCGGACCCAGCAGATCGAAGCCAAAATGAGCCCGCTGTTATTTTGAGCCCAACGCAAGTTCTTGGTTTATACAACCAAGCTACTAACGGCGATAAAAAGTCGAGAATTGTAGATTCGGTTAAAGACGCAGTTGCAAAAGAAGCAAGAGAAGCCGGTTGGGATGAAGTTGAGCCCATTGGCAATCAAATGTTATTAAGGAAAACATGGTCTGACCGATAATAATTTGAGAGGAGGCGCATTATGAGTTCAAAAAAAGGAAAGATGCTGCCTGATGGCAGTACAAACGGGTCAAATTTGCCTGCATCCGGAGACAGTGCAACTGGCTTTTTTGCAGCACTTTTTTCTTCATTGAATCCAGGAGAATCTACAGATATAGAGCTAAAAAGGAATCGAGATAACAGCGCAACGCTTCGTTGTTCTGAACAAGGCAAAACCTTAGTCAAACGTGAAAGCGGAAACGATGTTGGCTATTACTATAAGCCGAAGAAAAAGAAATGATACTTAGATCTCCATTTAACACTTTAACCGCAACCCGGATAACCGTCTAGCAACCGGTTATCCGGGTTATTTAT
>JAGKVC010000249.1 GCA_021152595.1 Clostridia bacterium | reverse complement strand
CTGTGCGAGTACATCCTCGGCGGAATCAATAACCGGAGCTGCCTGCGGAACAACCGGAGCGGACTGCGGCAGAGAGGACGGAACAGGCGGCACAGCAAACTGTGCAAGGACATCCTCAGCGGAATTTGCGATCGGTGCCTGTGTCGGGACAGGCGGAACTGCAAACTGGGAATTTGCGGACTGAACCGGCTGCGGAGCAGGCGGAACAGGTGCCGACATCGGTGCCGGAATATGCGGAGCAGGCGGCGGTGTGACAATCGGTTCCTGCGGTGCCTGCATTGCTTTTCTCATGGAAGGCGGAATATAGCCGCCGGAATGGCTGTTGTCTGACGGTGCTGCGGACTGCACGGGAGACGGAGCAGCGGGTGCATCGTGGCGATGCCTGGAAGCAGAGCGCTCGCGTTTGAGCTGACGCTGCTCCTCTTTCAGCTGTGCCGCCATTTCCTTATTGGATTCACGGATCAGCTTTTTTGCAATGACGGTCTTGCACTTTTCGCAGGTCAGCTGGATGACATCGTTCATCTGACCTGCATTGGTAAACATGCCGATATTTTCCGGCTTTACCAGGTTGATTCCACAGGCAGTTTTCTTTCCGTTCTCTGTGCCGTGGATGATTTTCGGACTTCCCTTGGTTGTTGCTAACAGATCTACGTGCATATACAAATTACCTCCGCTCGGGGTTTATTTTTCTACGCTTATCATTATACTACACTTCCGGAAAAAAATCAACACTTTTGCGAAGATAGAGAAAATTTTGTCTAGTTTTTTGTGCATTACGGAAAAGACGGGTACACTTTTTGGCATTCCTGACAGTTTTTTTGTCGAAAGCATCCGGTCTGCACAGATCAGATATAAAAAAGCTGTCTCCGCACCTCAGGAACGGAGACAGCAGGTCAGAAAATGAACGAAATCCAGGCGGTTCAGCTGCGTGATGCCGCTTTCTGCAAGTGCGCTCGGCAGCAGCAGGAGAACCATTGCAATCAGGAGTGATTTTTGCGGTGTCTGGCTGAACCGGCTGATGATACAGATTACAGCGGTCAGAGCAAGTGCGGCAAGCTCCCGCAGAACAAAATGCAATACGATACATGTGCGCAAATTGAACCGGAACGGAACCCACCTGAACATCTCCAGACTCTGCACCGGTGCCTCTAGTGACGGAAATCCGGAATCCGTAATCAGGTGCAGCAGATAAACGCCGTGCAGCCCCGTGACCGCAATCGCCGTCAGAAGGATGATCCAAAGGCTTTGGGCGCATAGAATGCCGCTTCTGCCGCGTTTTGTACTGCGCAGCAGCATACTCGTCTCATACCGGTTGTCATATGCGCGGATGCCGGAGAACGCAAAAATCAGATAGATCAGAAGCACCATGCAGCATCTTCGTTCTGCGGCAGATTCCTGAAACAGGATCAGATAGGTATTCTGCTGGATGAACCACGCCGGTCTGCCGGTTTCGCGTGTATAGTTTGCGACTTTCAGCATGGCATTCAATAGCTGACTGTATGTGCGCAGTCCACCTTGTGACTGGGAAATATTGGACTTGATGCGCTCGATGTCGCGCTCCGGTGCCTTGTTGAGATAGGCTTTTGCAAGTGCGATCCGGCTGTTTTTGATACTGCGCATTTCTCCGATTACGATATATGCGGCACGTTTGACATTTTCCTGTGTGACTTCACCGGAATACTGCGAATAAAAGCGCTCCGTCATGGCATTGCTCGGTATATAGATATGAATATCGCGCCAGAGGGAGACCCCGAGCAGTCCGGTGATCAGCAGCAGAAGCAGCCCTTTCTGTGCAATCAGCAGCTTCCAGCCCTCGCAGCCGAACAGCGAATGCACCGGAAGATGCCTTGTCCGGAACCGTGCGATTTTTTCTTTGATTGCCTCCATGCGCTGTCCGAGTTTTTTCGGATATGCTGCGCCGATCAGCCGGAGACAGAGCAGCACAGCCGTTGTCAGCAGTATCAGGCAGAAAATCAGCATATCGCCAAGAAAGCCGGACGGATGCGAAAACCAGTTGAGATTGCAGTATTGCGTGAAAAAGATATCTGCATCCAGCGCGGCGAAGACATTGAGAAATTTCAGGTGATTGATGCCGGATGTCGGGACAATGAGCCGGTGAAACAGATACGCGCTGCCGAGCCAGATTGCAGAGAGCGTCCAGCCCATGAGCGGATGTGATCTCGCAAGAGTTACCCAGACGATCAGTGAAATGACCGAAAGCGCGAGCGTTTTCATGCAGCCTGCCGCGAGCAGATATCCGCCGACGGTTACGCGCATCGAGCAGACCTGATATTCCGGAATCGACTGAATCGGGCGCAGAAAATCCGGATTGCCGTAGAATTTGCAGGTGAAGAGAATATTGCCGCCGTAGAGCATCAGAACGGATGCCGCTGAAATCAGAAGTACCGCCAGAATCCGCCATGCACTGAGGGGAACTCTGCCGCGTTTGGTCGAGCGTGTCAGGTCGCCGACCGCCGTATCTGCATCTGCGAGCATCTCAAGAATCAGCAGAAGCGGTGCAATCAGCAGCAGATAATCTGTGATCACATAATCCCTGACCGCATTGATGCCGCGGTTTTCACCGTCACGAAGCTGAATGCCGGAGAGCTTGCGATAGGTGTTTGCGGTCAGTTCAAGGCTGCGGTTGAGATAATCGCTTTTCTCTGTCAGGCTGCTGAGGATGGACTGCGCCTGCGACTGGTTCTGTACATATTCCAGATAT
Organism: Clostridia bacterium; assembly: GCA_021152595.1. GTDB lineage: Bacteria > Bacillota > Clostridia > Oscillospirales > Ruminococcaceae > Firm-04. Next base: position 341 of record JAGKVC010000249.1, on the reverse strand, counting down.
GCCGGATAGTCCTCTTTGAGATATTTATCAGTCTTTTTGTGTTCATCGAGTTTTGTATTGAAGCCCCACATCCGCATTCTTTTATAGTATGCGATATCCTCCTCGCGCCTTGTCCGGCAGAATCCGGAGAACATTGCGAGATTCACGACCGCGATCATCAGCAGGATAATCAGCCGCTTCGGGGAGAGCAGCAGTCTTTGCAGTTCAGCCATATTGCCGGTCTCCTTTGATATAGAGGTGACAGACATCCTCGAGTGTCAGGTTCTCGCGGACGGGCTTGCAGTTCTCCGGCAGCGGATCCTCGGCAATGCGCAGAACGAATCCGTCACGGTGCTGTGCGA
>JAGKVC010000248.1 GCA_021152595.1 Clostridia bacterium | reverse complement strand
TTCATAGACAGCGATCGCATTTTTGCCTGCGCCGCTGTAACCGGAGACTGCGTGACAGGTGACCGGATAATCTGCCGGCATGATACCGCTCTGAATCATCGGATAAACGAGCGAAACAAATCCGGAAGCGTAGCAGCCCGGAACAGCAACACGCTTGGAGTTCAGGATCTTCTCACGGTGCGCAGCCGAAAGCTCCGGAAATCCGTATGCCCAGTCCGGATTGGTTCTGTGCGCCGTCGAAGCGTCAATGATTCTGGTGTTCGGATTCTCAACAAATGATACCGCTTCAATGGATGCAGCATCCGGCAGGCAGAGGAACGTCACATCAGATTCATTGATGAGACGGGCACGTTCCGCATTATCACGGTGCAGTGCCGGATCAATCGTCAGCAGCTCGATATCGCTGCGATCCTTGATGCGTTCAAACAGTTTGAGTCCGGTCGTTCCAGCCTGACCGTCAATATATACCTTTGTATTCTTCATTCTCTTTATCCTCACGTTCTTTTTTTGCGGAACGGTAAAAATGTACCAGATCCCAAACACATGCACTGACCAGAACAACGATGATCCAGATTCGTGCAGCCAGCAGACCGGAATCCGGAAATTTCAGCATCAGGATCAGTTCTCCGATCAGCCAGATCACAAATGCGATTACCGTTACGATCAAAATATAGCGAATGCGCGCTTTCATATTACAGCGCCTCGATGGCTGCCTTTGCAGCGGCAAGTTGATCCTTTACGGCAGCCGCAGAGGGACCGCCCTCCGAGATTCTGCCGTTCAGGCAGGTTTCCAGCGCGATTGCGTCATAGACATCCTGATCGAACGAATCGCAGGCCTCCTTGTAGGATTTAATCGGAAGCGTTTCGAGCGTCAGCCCTTCGCGGATGCATCTTGCAACGAGTGTACCCGTGATTTTGTATGCATCGCGGAAGGGGAGACCCTTCTTTACAAGATAGTCGGCACAGTCTGTTGCATTGATGAAGCCCTTTGCAGCAGCGGCACGCATATTTTCCTTGTTGACACGCATAGTCGCAAGCATCGGATCGAAGGTCTTGAGACAGAGCTTTGCCTGATCAATCGCATCGAAGATTGCCTCTTTATCCTCCTGCATATCCTTATTATATGCAAGCGGCAGACCTTTCAGCATGGAAAGCAGCGTAGTCAGATCACCGATCACTCTGCCGGTCTTTCCGCGGATCAGCTCGGTGACATCCGGATTTTTCTTCTGCGGCATGATCGAGGAGCCGGTTGCATAGGCATCGTCCAGTTCGATAAACTTGAACTCCCACGAGCACCAGAGAATGATCTCTTCAGAAAAACGCGAGAGATGCACCATCAGCAGCGAAAGTGCATTTGCAAGCTCGACGCAGAAATCTCTGTCAGAAACGGCATCCAGCGAGTTTGGTACGGGAGCTGTGAATTCGAGCAGCACAGCAGTTTGCTTCCGGTTGATCGGGTAGGTCGTACCGGCGAGCGCACCTGCACCGAGCGGGCAGTAGTTCATGCGCTTTGCAGTATCGACAAGTCTGCCGTCATCGCGCAGGAGCATCCAGACATACGCAAGAATGTGATGTGCAAGCGTGACCGGCTGCGCACGCTGCAAATGCGTATAACCAGGCATGATCGTTTCGGTGTGCTGCTCTGCGATTTTGACCAGCGTTCTGAGCAGCGCATGAAGCAGCTTCCGGATTTCAGCGATTTCGTCGCGGAGAATCAGACGGACGTCAAGCGCAACCTGATCGTTTCTCGAGCGTGCCGTATGCAGACGCTTGCCTGCATCGCCGATGCGCTTGGTCAGCTCCGCCTCAACGAACATATGAATATCCTCGACAGTCGGATCCATCAGCAGATCACCGGAATCGAGATCGGCGAGAATGCCCTTGAGTCCTGCAATGATCTTCTGTGCATCATCTTCCGGAATAAGTTCATTAACAGCCTGAGTTAAATCTTCTTTAAAATCTTTAAAAAAACTCATATATTAAATACCTCCATTTATCTTTAACTTTCATTATTCATCTGTTTTTAACAGGTGAATCGGTTCCGTATCACTGCCAATCGGCAATATGGAAAGTCCCATCTCTTTTAACTTATCAATCACCGGTCCTAAAGCCTCAACAGTTTTCCCTTTAGTATTAGTATCATGCATCAATACTATTGACTGGTTCTTATCGTCTGAAATACTTGTAACCACATTGTTTATTAATTCCTGAACCGTATACTCTTTTGAAGCAGCATCACCATTTGATGCATTCCAGTCATAATACTCTACACCTTCACTTTTCAAAAACTCAATGAGTTCTTTTACATCGGTATTGGAAACCTTGTTATTACTTCCTCCCGGAAATCTGTAAATCATAGGCTTATACCCTGTCACATTATATAATAAATCCTGAATCTTATGAAAATCTTCTTTGAAAGTATCTAAAGAATTATAAACACTACTATACTGATGAGAGTATGAATGCATTCCTAATGTATGTCCCTCATCCACAATTCTTTTATATAGCTGTTCATATTCTTCTCCTTCTTTTCCAACAACAAAAAATGTTGCCTTAATATCATACTCTTTAAGGATGTCTAATATTTGCGCAGTGTTCTCACTGGGACCATCATCAAAAGTCAGATAAATCTTATGAATGCCTTCTGTTCCCTCATCCGGTGCCTCATTTGATGTCTGTTCCACTGTTCCTTTTACTTCAGCTTCATCTTCCTTTTCAGATAAATACTCTAAAGAATCTGTTCCACCATTTACTCTCTTTTCATACCTTGCATTCATTATATCCGTATATCTTGCCTCATACAGAAAATCAATCTGTTCCTGAAGTGATTTTACACGAATTGCAAGGAATATGCACATTATTATCGGAATAATAATAAGTGCCATAACAACGATGATAATTGTTCGTTTAATTCTTTTAACACGTTTTTTTCTTTGTTCATCATATTTTAATTTTTTTAAACTATCGTCGTCCATCAAAGCACCTCCGCCACTATTTCGCGCCTATGGAATTAAGTATAACAGAAACAGACAAAAAAAACTACTATTTTTTTCTTGGTTTTAGCAATATAACGT
>JAGKVC010000247.1 GCA_021152595.1 Clostridia bacterium | reverse complement strand
GCGCGGAGCCTATCATTCCGGTCGCTTCCAGCGTGGAGCATGATGCCGCCAAGGCGGCAATGGGCGAGAGGCTCTTCAGCGACGAGGCGGAGAAGAGGGGCGGCATAATGATCTCGGCCGAGGCTATCTCCCCGGGCGGCCGCTACTCCGCCTACCTCAATGACCGCGGCACCATGAGGCAGGTGAGGAAGGACGACGGCATCCACTTCACCATGTACGGCGCAGGGCTACTTGCCAGGGATTTCATGGCAAGGCTGGTGCAGCTTGAGGAGAAGGGCAGGGCCTATGCCGCGGCAGGGTGCGCGGCGCCGGGCGGAAAGCAGGAGGCGGCTGTGCTGGCAGAGAACAGCGCCGGAAAGAACGGAGTGAAGCCGGAAACCCCGGGGAAGCCGGAAAAGCCCGTGAGCGCAGTGAACCAGCATGCCGGTGCTGACGGCGGAGGCCGTGCGCGCGCTGGAGCCGCAGATGCTCACGCCGGAAAATGTCGAGGGACTTGCCGTATTGGAGCCGTTCGGCATGGGCAATCCGAAGCCGATGTTTGTACTGAACAATATGACCGTCACGGAGGTTCTGCCGCTTTCGGGCGGAACGCATACGAAGCTGCGGCTGCGCAGCGGCAATGTGCAGCATGAAGTGCTGATGTTCCGGCTGAGACCGGAGGAGACCGGCATCGCGGCAGGCATGCAGATTGACGTCCTGATTTCCGCGGATGTCAAGGAATATATGGGCAGACAGTCTCTGACGCTGCGCGCGGAGGACTGGCGTACATCACAGGCAGCGCAGGAGCAGGCGATCGCGGCACAATCCGCCTACGAAGCCTACTGCCGCGGCGAGCAGCTTCCGGCACCTGCCTATTATCAGAGAATGTGTCCGCACCGGAATGATCTCATTGCGGTGTATCAGCTTGTACAGCGCATGCCGATGACCGTGCAGCAGATCTGTACGGCACTGCAAAGCAAGGGCATGAACCGCTGCCGTGCGAGAATGATCGCGGATATTTTCAGCGAGCTGAATCTGCTCAGCTTTGATGTCGTCACGGAGACGCTCTCGAAGCTGCCCGTGACGCAGAAGCGCGAGCTGGATGAATCGGAATCCTACCGCAAAATCTGGGCGCTTGCAAAGGAAGCCGCGTCCTGAAATGAAATCGGAATGGTGCGCACGCGGCAGCACGCCTGTCTGGAATCTCATATAGATGAAAAACGGGATTCCAAAGGGACAGTGTCCCTTTGGCGGGTTTGGGCGGAGCCCAATTTTAATCATCGCGCAGCGATACTGATACGGGGATTTGACAGAAGATCATGAGGACTGAGACAGAAAGGAGAGATTTCTATGCTGGAATTTCATAATGAGACATATACGATTGATATGATCATCGCAAAGATTCTGACCGATGACCGACAGTATGATATCAGCAAGCTGATCGCGGCGTATGAATATGCGGCGCAGTGTCACGAGGGACAGGTGCGTTCCTCGGGCGAGCCGTATATCATTCATCCGGTCGCGGTTGCGTATATCCTGCTGGAGCTCGGCATGGATACCGATACGCTCTGCGCGGCGCTCCTGCACGATGTTGTCGAGGACACCGCCGCAACGCGCGAGGATGTGCAAAAGCGATTCGGCCACGATGTTGCGATGCTGGTCGAGGGCGTGACAAAGCTCGCAAAGGTTCCGACCTTCACGAAGGAGCAGCAGCAGGCGGAGAATGTCATGAAGATTCTGCTTGCGATGTCGCAGGATATCCGCGTCATGATCATCAAGCTTGCGGACCGCCTGCACAATATGCGTACTTTGCAGTATCGCCCCATTCACAAGCAGCATAACACCGCCTTCGAGACGATGAATGTCTATGCGCCGATCGCGCACCGTCTCGGCATTACATCGGTACAGGAGGAGCTGGAGGATCTGTCCTTCTATTATCTTGATCCCTATGCCTATGAGGAGATCGAGAGCCTGCTCAACAACAAAAAAGAGGAGCGCGAGGCGTTCATCGAGAGCATCAAGCAGCGGATCGCAGAGCGCTTCCGTTCGCTGGATTTTGTCACGCCGCCGCAGATTGACGGCCGTGTCAAGAGCATTTACGGCATCTATAAAAAGGTCTATATCAATCACAAATCCATTGATGAGATTTACGATAAATATGCGGTGCGCGTGATTGTGACGACGGTCAACGAGTGTTACAGCGTGCTCGGTCTGATTCACGATATGTTCCGCCCGATCCCGAACCGTTTTAAGGATTATATTGCAAACTCCAAAGCGAACGGCTATCAATCGCTGCATACATCGGTGCTGGGCAAGGAGGGCATCCCGTTTGAGGTGCAGATCCGCACATGGGAAATGCATGCGAACGCGGAATACGGCGTTGCGGCACACTGGAAATACAAGGAGCAGATCGAGGGCAATTCGGTCATGGATACGCGCATTGCGTGGATCCGGCAGGTGCTTGAGACGCAGCAGGCGAGCGACGATCCCGAGGAGCTTGTCGCCACGATCAAGAATGATATCGCACCGGAGGATGTTGTCGTCATGACGCCGAAGGGTGATTCGATCAGCCTGCCGATCGGCTCGACGGTCATTGACTTTGCGTATCATATTCACACGCAGATCGGACACAAATGTACAGGCGCAAAGGTGGACGGCAAGATTGTCCAGCTTTCCTACCGTCTGAATACGGGCGAGATCTGTGAGATCCTGACGAGCAAGGATCCGAACAAGGGACCGAACCGCAACTGGCTTGATATTGTCCGGACGAATGAGGCGCGTGCGAAGATCCGTTCGTGGTTCAAGCGCGAGCGCAGACCGGAAAACATCGCAGCCGGAAAGGCGAGCATCGAGCATGAATGCCGCCGCATGCATGTCCAGATCACAATGGAGCAGTTATCGGCGATCGTCCGTGAGGATCTGAACCAGCCGAACTGTGAGACGCTCGACGATTTCTTTGCAGCGGTCGGATACGGCGGCATTTCGCTGACAAAGATCATGCCGCGCATCCGCGAGTATTATATCAAGCGGTTTGCACCGGCAGGCGTACCGAATCAGCCGCAGGAGCAGCTCCCGGAGATGCGCAAACCGTCGAAGAGCAGTACGGGCATCAT
>JAGKVC010000083.1 GCA_021152595.1 Clostridia bacterium | reverse complement strand
GAATCGACCGTGCGGCGGACAATGAGCTTGGCATGATCGCGGAAAGCCTGCTGTTGCTGGAACGTGACGTCGAGGGCGAATTCTTCCTGCCGAAGGAACTGACGCCGGGCGGATTTCCGGAATGTGAAGCAAAGGTCAAGGCAGCGCTCACCGATCCTACAACGGTGCAGACCTATATTGACGGCATGCGGGCATTCTTACAGGAATATGAGCAGAATCCGGATATCCTCCGGATGCACTATCACAGACCGGAGGAGCTTCTGCGCCGTCTGGAGGACTTGCTGCTTCCGCGTACAGATTTTATAACCAAACCGGATTTCAGGTTTGAACCGCAGTTTTTCATCACCGACGATGAAAAGGATGATTTCCTTTGCAGGCACGGCAGCGGCGTTGAAGACGGCAAGTTCCGGATTGAAGAGTTTTTTGCAGAGGAACACACCTTGCCGGAAAAGGTGAAGTTTCTCAAATCGGAATACGGCGACGGCGGCATGGGATACGCAGGCTGTGACGAATGGCATGATTCTAAGGGCATCCGCATTACGAAAGACCCGTTCAGCGCAGATACCAAATGCACCGTGACAATGAAATGGGAGGAAGTCGCGGATCGCATTGAGCGGCTGATCGCAGAAAACAGATATATCTCACAGAAGGATATTGACGAGCGCATCCGCAGGGCAAAGCAGGATTTGCAGAGCCCCGATGACGAGAATCCGTATGCGGTGGAACGGGCAAAGAAGGTGCTGGCGCAGTACGGTGTTCCGCTTGATAACGCAGAAACCGAATATACACCGGACAGACCGGAGCAGACAGAACCGACCGTACAGACACCGGAGCGCATCACGGTCACAGCAAAGACAGAGCCGAAAGCGGGGAATCCGGTCACATACCGGTATAACCCGGACGATACCGCGCCGAGCGGAGCAAAATCCCGATTCAAGGCGAATATTGAAGCAATACAGACCTTGCAGCGTGTTGAAGCAGAGAATCGCTATGCAACGCCGGAGGAACAGTCCGTCATGGCGCGCTATGTCGGCTGGGGCGGCATTCCGCAGGCATTTGTGACTGATCGTATGGCTGCGGACAGCTACGCCGGAAATCTCGGAGAGCTGCCGCCGACTGGCTGGGAAACAGAGCAGAAACAGCTTTTAGAGCTTCTTTCGCCGGAGGAATACAAGGCAGCACGTTCATCAACGCAGACCAGCTTTTATACGCCGCCGGAAATCTCGGACGGTATCTATCAAGCACTTTCACAGTTCGGCTTCACGGGCGGAAATGTCTTAGAGCCGTCTATGGGTGTCGGCAACTTCTTTGCAAAAATGCCGTCAGATATGCGGGACAGCTCCCGGCTGTACGGCGTGGAGCTTGACAGCATTTCCGGAAGAATCGCACAGCAGCTTTATCCGCAGGACAGGATTCAGGTGCGAGGCTTTGAGCAGACGCATTTCAATAATAACAGCTTTGATGTTGTCATCGGCAATGTGCCGTTCGGTGATTACCGTGTCAGCGACAAGGCGTATGACAAGCATAAATTCAAGATTCATGACTATTTTGCCGCAAAGTCGGTGGATAAGGTGAAGCCGGGCGGTGTGGTCGCAATCGTCACATCAAAGTTTACAATGGACAAGCTGAGCGAAAAGGCGCGCCGCTATCTCGCGGAACGCTGCGATCTGCTCGGTGCAATCCGTCTGCCGGATAATGCCTTCAAAAAGAACGCTGGAACAGAAACTACAACGGATATTCTGTTTCTGAAAAAGCGCGAAACGCTGACAGTCGAAATACCCGCGTGGGTTCACATGGGACAGACGCCTGACGGCATCCCGTGCAATCAGTATTTCGTCGATCATCCGGAAATGGTGCTCGGTACCATGGCATGGGACGAGCGCATGAAGGGAAAATTCGGCGATGACAGCAGAGTAACGACCTGTATCGGGGATGACAGCATTCCGCTGGCAGAGCAGATCAGAGCAGCGGTTGCAAAGATAGAAGGCAGCATCGAAACGATTGCGGCAGAGGAGCAGCAGATCAAGGGGGGCGATGTCATTCCCGCCGATCCGTCTGTCCGGAATTATACGCATACGCTGGTTGACGGTCAGCTGTATTTTCGCGAGAATGAGGTCATGCTTCATGTGCAGGAAACCGGCAAAACGCTTGACCGCATGATGGGGATGCACAAAATCCGTATCGCGGCAATGGCGCTGATCGACGCGCAGGCGGCTGGCTGTTCCGATGAAGAGCTTGCAAAATTGCAGCGCGAACTGAATGCAGTCTATGACAGATTCCGCAGGGCATATGGCAATATCACGGACAGCGCAAATGAACGCTGCTTCCGGCAGGATGACGATTACAATACGCTTGCAGCGCTTGAGATCGTGGATGTGGAGAAGAAAACCGTTGAAAAGGCGGAGATTTTCACAAAGCGCACGATTCAGCCGGAGGTCGAGATCACATCCGTGGATACGCCGCAGGAAGCATTGCAGGTATCGCTTGACAAGCATGGCAGAGTAGATATTGCATATATGGCAAATCTGGTCGGATGTGCGCCGGAACAGCTGATTGCTGATCTCGGCAGTCAGGTGTACCGGAATCCTGCAAAGATACGGGATGATGATCTGTTATCCGGCTATGAGGATGCGAGCGAGTATCTCTCCGGCAATGTCCGCGAGAAGCTGAAAATCGCGCAGGAATACACAGAGAAGATCAACGGCAGCTTTGCGCAGAATGTGACCGCATTGCAGGCAGTTATTCCAAAAGACCTGGAAGCGGACGAAATCTCCGTGCGAATCGGTGCAAACTGGATTGAGGTCGCGGACTATAACCGGTTCTTCCGCGAGGTCTGCAAGGGTGATACCTTCTTTCATCCGGTCACGCGCACGAAATTCGGTGAGTACAAGATCGAAGGCGCCGGGCAGGATCATTCTGTCGCGGCAACGGAAACCTACGGCACATCCCGCATGACGAGCTACCAGATTTTTGAGAATCTGCTGAATCAGCGGGATATTGTGGTGCGTGACCGCGTGGAGGACATGGACGGCAAATACCATTATGAAGTAAACCCGAAGGAAACACAGCTTGCAAAGGAAAAAGCCCGCCAGATGAAGGAGGCATTCCGGAGCTGGATCTGGGCAGACATTGACCGGAGGGATCATTATGTAGAGAAGTATAATTTCCTGTTCAATGCAATTCGCGGCAGAGAATATGACGGCAGTCATCAGACATTTCCAGGAATGAATCCGGCGATCAGCCTGCGTCCGCATCAGCAAAATGCTGTACTCCGCGCCAAGCTCGGCGGCAATACGCTGCTTGCGCACTGTGTCGGTGCAGGCAAAAGCTTTGAAATGGTCGCGGCGACTATGGAGAAAAAGCGGCTTGGTCTGATCTCCAAAGCCTGCGTGGTTGTACCAAAGCACCTGACCTTGCAGATGGCTTCTGAATGGATGCGGCTGTATCCGAATGCAAAGCTGCTCGTCGCAAGACCGGAGGATTTCACAAAGGACAAGCGGCAGAAATTCATTGCCCGCTGCGTGACCGGTGATTATGATGCGGTGATTATGTCCTTTACGCAGTTTGAGAGAATCCCGATGTCTGACGAATACCGCAAGCAGTTTATGGAACAGGAACTTGCAGAGATCATGGACGCGCTCGAAGATGTGGACAGCAGTGACCGCACCTCTGTCAAAGCATTGGAACGGCAGAAGATGAAGATCGAAGAACGGCTTGAAAAGCTGATGTCCTCTAAAAAGGACAATTCCCTGTGCTTTGAAAAGCTCGGCTTTGACTATCTGGTCTGTGACGAGGCGCACAATTATAAGAATTGCTACGTCGCAACAAAAATGAGCAATGTCGCAGGCGTACAGACAACGGCAGCGCAGAAATTCGAGGATATGCTGATGAAAACACAGTATCTCAACGACAAATACGGCTGCAATAATATTTTATATAGTACCGGCACACCTGTCAGCAATTCGATGGTCGAATTCTATGTCATGCAGCGGTATCTGCGTCCTGATTTGCTTGAAAATGCAGGCTTGCAGACCTTTGATGATTGGGCGGGCACCTTCGGCGAGGTCGTATCGCAGCTTGAAATCAAGCCTGCGGGCAACGGATTCCAAATGAAAAACCGCTTCTCTAAATTCGTCAATATCCCGGAGCTGATGCAGATGTATAAGGAATTTGCGGACATTCAGACACCGGATATGATCAAACTCCCCGTCCCTGCGCTGAAAACAGGTGCGCCGATTGTCGTATCCGCAAAGCCTGATGAACGGCAGCAGGCATATATGAAGGAGCTGGCGGCGCGGTCAGAGCGCATTCACAACGGCAATGTTGATCCGAGCGAGGACAACATGCTCAAAATCACGCATGAAGCAAGACTTTTAGGTCTGGACAGCAGGTGCATTTTCCTCGATGCAGAGCCGACACCGGACAGCAAGGTGATGATGCTGATCGACAACCTCGAACAGAATTATCTTGACACCATGGAGCAAAAGGGCGTGCAGATCATTTTCTGCGATATTGCGATCAATGCAGACTCTGAGCATTTTTCGGTATATCAGGCGATCAAGGACGAGCTGATTCGCCGCGGCATTCCCCGTGACGAAATCTGCTTTGCCAGCGATGCAAAAACCGACAAGGCAAGAGCGGATATGTTTGAGCAGCTTCGCAAGGGTGAAAAGCGCTTTATCATCGCAAGTACATCAAAGCTCGGTACAGGCGCAAATGTGCAGGACAGAATCTGCGCAATCCATCACCTGGATATCCCCTGGAAGCCTGCCGACCTGACGCAGCAGGATGGTCGGGGCATCCGGCAGGGCAATCTGTTCCCCGAAGTCGGGATTTATCATTACCTGACAGAAAACACCTTTGATGCATATATGATGGGCATTATTACGAACAAGGCGAAATTCATCAACCAGATCATGACAAGCAAAGATCCCGTGCGCATATCAGAGGATGTGGACGAAATGGTGCTGACATACTCGCAGATGCAGGCTATTGCAAGCGGTAATCCGATGATCAAGGAGAAGATTCAGCTTGATAATGACATTGCGATGCTGAAAACGCTGGAATCCGAGCATCAGAAATCCGTGTTCAAAATGCAGGAGCTTGCAGAACGGAAGCTGCCGCAGCAGATCGAGAATTATGCCGCGCTACTTGAAAAGGCAAGCGGTGATCTGCTGGCATTTCAGGAGCAACATCCGGACAATGCGGAATTTCAGATCGAAATTGACGGCAAGATTTACACCGACCGCGCCGAGGCAGGTGCAGAGATCGAAAAGGCGCTCATTAAGTGTTCAACGACCGGCGAGAGCATTCACCTCGGCAGATACTTCGGCTTTGACCTGACGATTGAGAAGAATCAGGTGGGATTCATTGACGCGGGAACAGCTTGCAGCATCTGTATGCAGGGGCGGCTGAAATATTACGCTGACCTGTCGATGAACAATCCGATCGGCAATATTCGGCGTATTGAGAATCTTGCCGGTATCCAGATCAATGCAAAGATCAAGCAATTTTCCGCCGATCTGGACAAGGCAAAGCAGAATCTGGAGGAGGCACGGGCGGCAATGACAAAGCCCTTTGAGCGCGCGCAGGAGCTTGCGGATATGCAGAAGCGGCTGGAATTTGTCAATGCACAGCTCAGCATGGACAGCCCTGACGAGCCGATGCCGGTGTCCGAAACACCGGACGACGTTGCAGCAGAGCAGCTACCGACAACTGTCCGGGTCGGTATGGTGTCGGTCGCAGTTCCTGCGGCGGCATACACGGACAGACCGAAGCCGCAGATTCGGGCAGAGCCGCAGGAGGACAAGCAGAAACCGGTACCCCATAAAATTAAGCGGTAAATAATATGGTATGTGCTGTCTGACGGGCGGCACATACCGGAAAGGATGATGAATATGGCATGGAAGAAACAGTTTACCCCGGAGGAACGTGCGGCGTATCAGGCGGAAAAGCGCGCTGAGATTGAGGATATTTTCAAACGGATTGACGCCGGTGTGCAGCAGGTGTTCACATCGGAGAAGTACCGTGACTACCTGAAATTCATGTCCAGATTCACAGACTACGCCGCACGAAACACGCTGCTGATCGCCATGCAAAAGCCAGATGCAACACTGGTCGCTGCATACGGAAAATGGAAGCAGCTCGGTCGGCAGGTCAGCAAAGGCGAAAGCGGCATTGAAATCCTCGCGCCGGTCGCATACAAGACCGGCACGGTCGAGGAAATTGAGCGTCCGGTGGTCGATGAATTCGGCAACCGGCAGTATAACCCAGACGGCACGGAAAAGACCGAGATCATTCAGAATCCGGTTATGGATATTGCGTTCAAAAAAGCGTATGTGTTTGATGTTTCGCAGACAACCGGCAAGGAAATCCCTGTCCCGGTCAGCGATCTCAGCGGTGAACTGGATAGCGATAAAATGGGAGCGATTCTCAAAGCCTTGCAGCGCGTGACCGGCATCGAGATTCAATTCGCGGAGATTCCTGGCGGCGCAAAAGGCTATTACAGCCCCGCTGATAACAAAATCGTCGTGCAGTCCGGCATGAGCGACGCGCAGACGCTGAAAACCGCTTTTCACGAATGCGCACACAAGCTCCTGCACGATCCTGATCTGAAATCCCCCACAACAAAATCCGCCAGAAACGAGAAGGAGGTACAGGCGGAATCCACGGCATTCATCGTCGCGGAGCGCATGGGGCTGGATACCTCAGAGTATTCATTCCCGTATATTGCATCGTGGTCGGACGGCAGACAACTCGATCAGCTGACAAATGTTCTGGATGAGATTCAGCAGGCAGCAAAACGAATGTCTGCCGCGATCGAATCCGAATTGCTGAAGCTGCAAAAGCGTGACCTCACGATTGACGAGATGCTGGATGACACCGATCTTGACAATATCCAGAAAGCAGAAATCCTGATTGACGACTGCCGCGCAAAAGGCATCCGATTCTGCGAGCAGGAAACAGATGAAATTCTGCAATTTGCAGGAGAACATGAAGACATTTCCGAAACCGTGCGCCTGATTTCCGATATGGAGATGACATTCGCGCAGATGCCCGTAACGGAAGAGCCGCAGGATATTTCACAGGCGGAATATGCGACGGCAATGAATTTTGAGACTGTATTTCACAAACCGAAAGGAGCAAAAACAATGGAGATGCAGAGAGCAGCCAACCCGGAAAAGCCCGCAACCCTCGGCAATACGCCTTATCAGGTGCTGTGCCGCTCACAGGTGCAGTATTTCAAGGGCTTGAAGCCGCGCCATGCGGAAAACATCGCAAAGCAGCTTGATGCGGACGGCATCGCATTCAGCGGCGTGCGGAAAGATAACTCCGTCACGCTGACCGTCCGCAAGGTCGATGTGCCGCAGTATGAGGCGGCGGTCGCAAAGGTCAAGGCAGGTTATTCACAGGCAAGAAAAGCCGTGCCGCAGCAAGCACAGCGATATTTCGATACGCCGCGCAAGCCGCAGCATCCGGCTTCTGAAAAGAAGCCGCCGAAATCGCCGAAGGATGTGCCGATTGTGACAACTTCCTTTGTGGAGGCACGGCAGAATAACCGTCTGGACGAGCTGTGGGACAGCATCAATGCTTCAAAAGCCTGCCAGGATTTCATCGACAAACATCTGTATGATGCCTATGAAAACCGTGACTTGAAAGGCTTTGTGCAGCAGCTGGAGGAGCAGTTCGGCATGGAGCGCACGATGTATACGCTCGCCGCAACGGTTCAGCTGAAAAGCGAGGACGGACGTTTCACGCCGGAGGTCAAAAAGGAAGCTGCGCGCTTTTCCTTTGAAAGCGATCAGTTCCGTTTGAGATTTCTGACAGAACAGCACCCCGTCCGGCTGAATCATCTCTATGAGGTACTGATCGACCGCGCAAGGGATCTTGCACAGGCACAGGCGAAGCAGCCGGAATTGCCGAAACTCTCAGACTATCTTTCCGGACAGTTTCTGCTGTCAACGGAGCGTGTGTCCGTCCGTGATGATTACCGCGGCATCCCTGAGACGAAATACTTTCATTCCTCGGTCAATGAGTATTTCGCGGACGGCATCGGCTGGCTCAATGAGGACGCCTATGACCGCGAGCAGAAGCTCTCCGGCGAATCGCCCAATCAGTTTTACAGCAAGGTTTCCAAGATCAACGCCGACTGCATCAATCCGGACGGAGCAGTCAGCAAGATCGACATGACGAGACAGGAGTATGAGCTGATGACCGCGCATACCTACGCGCCGGAAAACCGTCAGGCACTTGCTATGGCGAAGGCAAAGCTCGCGGAGCTGAAAGAGGACGCCGGAATCCAGCAGAAGCCGACGGAACAGTATGCCGTCCGGCAGAGTGCAGATCACCGTTATTCCGTAGTGACAATCAGCGCGGACGGGCTTGTCACGCCGGTCATTCCCGATCTGAAAACTGTTCCCGAAGCAAAGAAAGCATTGTTGGCACTGTACGAACAGAGAAGCAAGACTGCGCGCTGTGAGCTGGTGCATCCACAGGTGCTGGATGAGAAATCCGCCGCGCTGTATACGGCGCAGGAGGAGCTGCCGCAGAAGGTCTACCGGATTCAGCTCAGCCATGAAATGAATGCCCCTGAAACGCATTATGTACAGGAGTACATCAAGAACAGCGATGAAAGCTATAAGGTCGGAAAAGTTATGGCGCGCGGCGATTATTTTGCCTGCAATATGGAACTTGGCAGGCTGATTGCCCCGGAGCCGGAAAAGAAGCAGGATCGCTTCATAGAAGCAGTCATGACGGCATCACCGCCGGCACTCGAAGTACAGGCAGAACAGGCGGCAGCGCCGACACCTCCCTCGCCTTCTGCGGATTTTGCGATCTATCAGCTGAAGGGCGGCGATGAAACACGCGATCTGCGGTTTGAACCCTATGACCGCCTGACGCAGCAGGGGCAAAAGCCGGACATGGCAAATTATGATCTGGTCTATGAGGGCAGCATGGCAGATGTGACAGACAATCCCGACCTGCGAATTCAGCTCGAAGCGATCTACCGAAAGTTCAATCTGGAACGCCCGGATGATTTCACCGGACACAGCCTGTCGGTCAGCGATGTGGTGGTTGTGAGAGATCAGGCGTTTTATGTGGATTCCTTCGGCTTTAAGCCGCTGCCGGACTTTCTGACACCGGCAATCGCCGCGCCGGAGCAGACCGAGGAGCGTTTTCTGGATGCCCTGCCCGGACGTTTGCAGGCAATCGCTGAGCACACAGTCAGCCCTGCTGAGGACAATCTGCTGAAAGTTTCCGCAGAAGCAGAAAAGCTGCGTATTGATCCTTCCATTATGCGGAAAGCAGCGGAAATGGTTGACGATCCACGCATTGACCGGATGGCAGAAACCTATGCGAAGCGTTTGGAAACGGGCAATCCGCCGGAACCGCAGCAGAAACCAAAGCCGAAAAAGCCGAAGCTGTGAGGAGGTGCGGACATGAGCGTTTTGACCAATGAGGAGCGGATGCTGCTTTGCTCTCTGGAGTGCAGGAATCAGGCGGACGCGCTGACTGTTCTGACACAATTTGCCTCGGATTTGCAGGCGGAAGCGATCTTGCACGGCAGCATTCAGGCACTGATTGCAAAGCTGGAGCGTGAGCATCTGGATTTTGTGGCGGAAACAACGGAAATGCCGGATGACCTGAGCGAATGACAACGAAAGGCATATCGCTGTGACAGAGCGATATGCCTTCATCATAAAAGTATGTTTCCGAAAGTGTTACCCTTTCAGAAGCTGTCAACCACGCAGATATTGTGGTTTTGGTTCAGATATTTGTCAGATTTTGTGATTCGGTGAGTATATTATAGCACATATTGGATTTATCGTCAAGTAGCCACAGCATCATTTACAGTTTTCTTGTTGCAATTTTGTATACATTTACAAAGGAGTGAATAAAGGGTGTACGCCTGTGTGTAAATATACACGAATCAGATTTTTGTACCGTCAGAATCGTAGTCAGGAGGAAGGAAAAATGGCAAGGAGAGGAAACAATATCTATCATCGGGCAGACGGTCGCTGGGAAGGTCGGTATTACTGCAAGGGTACACGGAAATACAAGTCCGTATACGGCAAAACCTACACAGAAGCGAAAGAAAAGCTCGATCGGATTCGGAATGAAGCACTTGTGCCGTCAGCAAAATGCCATCTGCTACTGTCGGATATCCTGAAAATGTGGCTGGAAAGCCGCCGGAATTACATCAAGGAAAGCAGTTATGCAGGGTACAGGAACAAGCTGGAAGGGCAGATTATCCCGTATTTCGGCGATCTGAAGTACAACCGGCTGGATCAGGAACTGATGGAACGGTTCATAGCAGACAAAAAAGTTGCCGGACTATCCGAGAAATACATCACTGACATGGTTGTCATGGTGAAATCCGCGGCAAAATGGGCTGAAAGAATCAAAAACTATGCGAACCGAATCCGGAATGTCGAACTGCCGAAGTCTCAGCCGAAGGAAATTGCAGTCTTTTCGCAGGATGAACAGAAAAAACTCTTGCGGGCAATCATGGCATTGCATAACATGACTGCCTGCGGCGTTTTGCTTGCACTATATACCGGTCTGCGTATCGGGGAGCTCTGTGCGCTACAATGGAGGGATATTGACTTCAATACGGGGATTATGCACATCAAGAAAACAGTTCAGCGTATCAGGGTTTACGGAGATAAAAGTAAAACTGCCGTCAAAGTGACTGCTCCGAAGTCTGTTTCTTCGTTTCGGGATATTCCCTTGCCGGAGTTTTTGATTACGTTGCTTTTATCTTACCGCGGCGAAGAACAGTCCTATATTGCATCCGGTAGTACAGCCCTGATCGAGCCACGCTCCTTTACCAACAGATACAAGGCGTTGTTGAAAAAAGCAGGTGTGCCGTCAAGGAAGTTCCATTGCCTGCGGCATTCCTTCTCAACATCTGCACTTCAGCTGGGTTTTGACATAAAAACCCTGTCAGAAATCCTCGGTCATGCAAGTGCGAATATCACAATGCGCGTGTATGTACATAGCTCAATGGAAAGAAAAAGTGCCTGCATGAATCGTCTGCAAGCACTGATCTGAGGCGTATATGCCGTCAAAAACTTTGTCTGGGGTTTGCGGTTTCCTTAGTATCTGTGTGTTAATAGAAACAAGAGTTCCAAAAGGGTAACACTTTCGGAAACTTATTTATTCATACTCATTCTATCCGCAATATCAGACTAATAAATCCCAATTAAATGTAAGGTGATTGCTCTGAAGTTGCGGTTTTTGTATTTTTGTATCGCCGGATACAGCAAAGACCGCATTTTGATGTGATTTTCAATGATAGTGATTTGTGTGTGGGACAGAAGTTGTCACAGTTATGCTAATAAAATATTCGATAAAGGATATGAGAAATATGGAAAAGAGAATGATCAGTTTTAGCCCTCCGGATATCACCGAACAGGAAATTGCTGAAGTAGCAAAAGCGATGAGCTCTGGCTGGATCACAACAGGTCCGAGAGTAAAACTGCTGGAACGTCGTCTTGCAGCATATATCGAGACAGGTGATACTACGATTGATTGTGAAACAGAAGAAAATATAGAAAAATACAGCAATCGTGTGGTATGCTTGAACTCTGCGACCGCCGCAGAAGAATTGAATCTTCGTATCCTTGGCATCCAGCCTGGTGATGAAGTGATCGTTCCTGCGTATACATATACTGCTTCTGCCTCTGCTGCCGTTCACTGCGGTGCAAAAATTGTCTTCATCGACATTCAGAAAGATGGAGATCCGTATACTCATGCGCCTGAGATGGACTATGATAAATTGGAAGCTGCTATTTCTGAGAAGACAAAGGCGATTATTCCGGTAGACCTCGGCGGTATCGTATGCGATTATGACAGAATCTTTGAGATCGTTGATCGAAAGAAGAATCTGTTTCGGCCGCTCGATGATTACAGCAACCCACTGGCAGATTTGAGCAGTAGAATTCAGAAGGCTATCAGCCGTGCTGCAGTCGTAGCTGACTGTGCGCACAGTCTTGGCGCAAATCGTGTGTTTGGCGGGGTTAGGAAATACTGCGGAAGCATCGCAGATTTTTCTTCGTTCAGTTTCCACGCAGTCAAGAATTTCACGACCGCAGAGGGCGGCGCTGCAACATGGAGAAATATAGACGGTATCGACAATTCTGAGATCTATAAGTTCTATCAGCTTCTTTCCCTTCATGGCCAGAATAAGGATGCGCTTGCTAAGACACAGATTGGCGCATGGGAGTATGACATCATCGGCGCTTGGTACAAATGCAATATGACTGATATTATGGCAGCAATCGGTTTGAGGCAGCTTGACAGATACAAGGAACTGCTTGAACGCAGAACAGCGATCATCAAGAGATACGACGCAGTCTGCGATGAACTTGGTATAACCCATCTTGTTCACCATACGGATACTGTGGAGAGCTCTAATCATCTGTATCTTATCCGCATTCCTGGAATCACAGAAGCCCAGCGAAATGAGCTAATCGTAAAGCTAGCAGAGGCTGGTGTGACAACCAATGTTCACTATAAGCCGTTGCCGATGATGACTGCGTATGGCAAAGATTGCAGTAATTATCCGAATGCATATGATTACTATCATAACCTGATCACACTACCACTTCATACGCTTTTGAGCGATGAGGATGTGGAGTATGTGTGTGAAGTGCTAAAAACCGTAATGAAGGGTTGATTAGGTGTTCAAACTAAAGAAAGTATCAGTATACAATATACCACAGCTTACAAAGGTCGCCGCTATTCTTAATGCCTGCGGCAAAGACATGGCAAGGAAATATAATCTTCATCACTGGGATAATCCATATATAAAGAGCTTTGCTATAGTTTGTGTGTGTGTTCTCAAAAATGAAGTGTTTCTGTTATACAGCGATAAGAGTCCCGTGGCAACTTTTCAGATTAAAGTAAAGAACGAAACCCTCCACTTTGAAAAGCTCGGTACACTTCCTTCTGCGGCTGGACAAGGAATAGGTTCACTTTGTATGAAGAAAATTGAGACTATTGCCCAAAAGCGAGGCTGTAATAAAGTGGTTATGGAAGTATATGAGCCAAGTCAGCATGCAATCACTTTCTATGAACATAAGGGATATAAAAGCGTTGGTATGGTCGATACCTTGAAGTATAGGGAAATCAAAATGGAGAAGAGCATTTAAATAATGAAAAAGATGTTAGTTATAGGAGCTGGCTTCCTTCAGGATTTTGTAATACAGAAAGCTGTTTCTATGGGATATTATACATTGGCAGTCGACGCCGATCCAGAAGCAATCGGTTTTACACACGCGCATAAGCATGCAGTGATTAACATTGTTGACGAGAAAGCATGCTTAGAATATGCAAAGCAAGAGCAAATTGATGGCGTTCTTACTGCAGCTACGGATTATGGTGTATTAACCGCCGCATATATAGCTGAGAACATGCGACTGCCTGGTCTCAAATATGAAGTTGCTCAGCTTATCAAGAATAAGTATCGTGTACGAAAATGCCTATATGAACATCATGTCGATGATACAGAGCAGGCGTTTGAAGTAGATGTTGAAACTGATATTGAAAAACTTGCTCATAAGCTAACTTATCCGGTTATGGTCAAACCATGCGATGGATCAGGTAGTCGCGGAGCAAGCCGAGTTAACAATGCCTCTGATTTATCAAATGCATGTCAGTTCGCTATGAATGGTTCAATCACACATCGTGCAGAGATTGAATCGTTTATTTATGGTACCGAGTACGGTGCAGAGAGCTTAGTTATAAATGGAGAGATTCATCTTCTGTCTATCATGAAAAAGTGGATGACTGAACCGCCATATTATGCC
>JAGKVC010000005.1 GCA_021152595.1 Clostridia bacterium | reverse complement strand
GTATGAGAATGCGTGTTCGCCGACAGATGTCAACGTATTCGGCAAATAAATTTCCGAAAGTGATTCGCATCTGGAAAATGCGTTATTCCCGATTGAAGTAAGCGCAGCAGGAAGCTCGACCTGTTCCAGGGCTTTGCAGGAATAGAACATAGCGCTCGGGAGTGCGGTGAGTGCCGAACCGGATGCAAACTTCACGCTCTTCAGCGAAGTACAGCTTGAAAATGCGGAAGCATACATATTGGTAACAGTTGCCGGAATCATAACCTCCTCCAGATTGGTGCAGGACTGGAAAGCAGAATCCTGAACCGTCCGGATCTTATCCGGAATCGTAACGCTTGTCAAAGACTCGCAGTTTGCAAATGTCTTGGAAGGAATATAGTTCAGGTTCGGCGGCAGAGTAATCTCCGAAATTCCTGTGCCGGAGAAGCAGCCGTCAGCCATAGAACGGATATTACCTTCAAAGCGGATTGACTTGATTCCTGTGCAATTGGAAAAAGCGTTTGTGTTCAGGGTGCTGTTTGCAGGGATCACAAGCTCCGGGCCGAGCAGTTTGCAGCCAGAGAAAGCGCCTTCGCCGAATGTAATCATCTCGGGCGGAATCTCAAATTCGAGCATGGAGCAGTTACGGAAAAACCCCGCAGGCATTAAATACCACTTACCGTGATAATCAAATTTCCGAAGATTCGTACAATTTGCAAACAGATTTGCCGGAAGTGAATAGTTCTCAATGCTGTCAGAAAGCGAAACATACATCAGATTTCTGCAATTGCTGAACATAGATGATGACAGCTTGACATCAGAAGGAATATACAGCCGGCGGATGCTCTGAATTCCGCTGAATGCATTTGCAGCATACGTCGCTTTAGAGGAAAGCTCCAGCTGACGCAGCGTTTTGATACCATAAAATGCACTTGAACCGACAGATTCGAGCGCTTCCGGCAGCTTTTCAATCGACAGCTTGCTGCAGTCATAGAAAGCGTTTGCACCGATCTCGGTTATAGTCTCCGGTAACTTCAGAGAAGTCAGGCTTGTGCATCTGTGGAATGTGTGTTCCGGGATTGCGGTGAGGGCGTCAGGAAGAGTAAGTCCGGTCATGGACTGGCAGTAATAGAAGGAATACTTGCCAAGCGTCTTCAGACTGCTGATATTCGGCGCTGCTGTAAGCAGCTTGCAATAATAGAATGCATAATCGCCGATTGCCTCAACCGACTCAGAGAATGCAGCCTTTTTCAGTCTTGTGCAGTTATAGAACGCATATTCGCCAATAGATGTAACACCTTCTGCAGTGATTTCCTCAAGATAGGTGTTATCCCGAAATGCAGCTGCCGAAATTTCTTTGAGTGACTTCGGGAATGTCAGGGATTTCAGCTTCCGGCACTGCGAAAAGACATTTTCCTTAAGCGAAACAAAGCCATCAGAGAAATTCACGGTGGTTAATTCATAGCAATTAGAAAACGCGTTTGAGCAAAGTTCCCGCAGACTGTCAGGAAGATCAATTTTCTCAAGCGAAGTGCAGTTTCCGAATGCGTTGTTTCCAATCTGCGCAAAGCAGGACGGAAGCTGTACATTTTTCAGCGATGTGCAACCATAAAAGGCATTGCTGTCAATAATACCGGTCGAATCAGATACAGAACCGTCGCCAAGTGCTATTGTTTCGAGACTTGTGCAGTAGCGGAATGCAGACTGCAAAATCACAGGGCGTGCATGTTCCGCCTTGATTGTCTTGAGCCGATAGCAGGACTGGAAAGCGGCGTTATTGATCACTTTCAAAGAATCCGGCAGTGTGATTTCTTTCAATGCTCCGCATCCTTCAAATGCATTCGCATTTATCGTTTCACAGTTTGCAGGAAGTGTGACACTTTCCAGCTGGTTGAAGTTCAGGAAAAGATTTGAACGGATCATCTTCACGCCGGAAGGGAGCTGAATGGATTTTAGCGTATAACGAAGATCCGAGAATGCGTAATCATTAATATCTGCAACCGGATAACCGCCAAGCTCATCCGGAACCACAATATCCGTATCTTTGCTGTTCCACTTTGTGATAACAGCAAAGCCGTTTGTGATCAGGTATTCAGCGCCGGTTTTGGAATCCGTTTTCGCAACCGGTGCCGTACTCGTTGTAACAACAGTTGATGCTGTCAGTACGGTTGTCTTCGTGGTGGTCGATGTGGTTTTCGTTGTCGCAGCCGCTTTGGTCGTGGTAGCTGCAGCTTTCGTTGTTCCGGCGGTTTTTGTCGTCGTAGCAGCAGCTTTGGCTGTCGTTCTTGTTGTTGTAACCGCAGCATTTGCGGTTGTTGTTGCGGCAGCGGCTGTTGTTGTAACGGGTGTTGCCGCCGGAGCAGATTCAGGGGCGGCCGGTTCAGCTGTTACATGATACTGTACAGCCTCGTTCGCAAGCTGATATTCCGCCGGATCCAGCAGAACATCGGCTGCCGTTGCGTGCATCGCGGTTGCCGCCATTGCCGCAGCAGTAAATGCTGCGGCAAAACGGCGGAGCTTCCGTTCAGCTTTGAGTTTATTCGGATTCATGCTCTGCACCTCCGTTTTGTTTTTGTGCAAGGTACTCCGTGAAACTGAGATCATTCGAGCCGGACATGGTTACAACGTAATACTTAAGAATGCCCATTGCATCGGTCAGGTCGACAAGACCGTCACCGTCGATATCAGCGCAGCGCTGCTGCGTATAGGAGAAGCCAAGCTCTTTCTGGTGTGCGATTCTGCTTGTATAGCATTTCAGGGTAAGCATAGCGTCCTCGAGTTCGACAACGCCGTCAAGATTGACGTCACCTGCTGCATACGGATCTCTTCCGCTCTTGGAGAGGATGACGCATGCAGAATTGTTGCTGTCATCTGCATCAATCACATCAGAACTAACGGTAATATTGACAAAGTCACGGTAAATATCGCCGAGAATATCTGCGGAATCGAGCTGCCAGTACGCAGCAGTATTCGGTGCGATATCCTCAGAGAACAGTGTCAGCGTCTCTTCCTCACTCGAAGCGGGCTGAATGTGAACAATCGCAGGAGCAGGAACGCTGCTGTTATTGCGTGCATAGATCGTAAGGAATGTCTTGTTACCGCGGTAGGTAATGTCGGTCTCAACAGAGAGGTCGGTTCTGGAAAGGTCAATCGCTGCTGTATTGTTTTCCGGTGTTTTGTCACTTTCAAATGCTGTTACAGAAACCTGATAATCGGAAGAGGTCAGCTCTGCCGGAAGAACAGGTGCAAATGCAACGGTGTCGGATGCGCCGGAAGCGATCACAGCAGACTGTGTATCGGAAGCGATCTCATTACCGGATGCATCGAGAATATGCAGCGTGCAGGTATCTGTTGCTGTGGTACCGTCATTATAAACTGTCATGCTCAGCGGAAGCGCCTGACCTGCCTTTGCGTCGCTGTACTGGAACTGCGGTGCATCAACGCGGATATCTTCTGTCTCACCGAGAATGCCGCCTGTCAGAGCGCTGCTGGTCGAGAGCGCATCATCCGAAACAGATGCCTCGGTGCGGCGCATTGCATAAAGCGTATCGCTGCCGGATTTTGCAACAGAGATGCTCTCATAATAGAGGTTATCGCCGGATTCGATGCTGACAGGCTTCGTGAATGTACCTGCTTCTGCATCATAGCGCATGCTGTATGCCTTTGCGCAGCTTGCGTCGTTTGCAACGAACAGGATACGGTCGCCTGCAACTGCAAAGCGGTCGCTGACGTCGTATTCCTCGGTGCAGAGATCTTCAACATTGACAAAGTCTGTCGTTGCGCAGTATTTGCCGTTCTGATACCAGATCAGACCGGAAGCATCTTTGCCCGGAATCGATGTGAACTGTGCACCGCTGACAGAGCCGGAAGCAAGTTCGGTTACGTTTCCGGAAAGATCTGCGACATAGAGTGTCTGGGTACGGGTACCATCATCATTGGGAATCGCAGTGGTGTATGCATAGACAGGTTCGCCTTCTGCATTCAGACCGCAGGTGAAGCCGCTGAGTCTCGGGAGGTTTTCGGCAAGAACAGCCGGTGTATCCCAACCTTCCTCAGTCTCCTTTGCGCAGAGAATCATATTTGTATCATCGGTGCCGAAGATCTGACCGTCAGCGTTTGCCTGCCAGAAGAGATAAGTTGTGCCGTCAGCAGCCTGTGTGATCATCGGAGAAGAAGCGAATGCGCCGTCTGCATTGGCATCAAGCGTGCGGAAGTCGGTGAATGTGCCGGATTCTGCATCGTACTTTGCAGTCTTGAAGACAAGCTGTTTTGCATATTCGGTCAGTTCCGGTGCCTCACCTTCCTCAAAGACCTTGCCGGATTCCATGTATGCGATACGGATGCCGTCTGCACCTGCATAGAGTGTCGGAGCAGTGTCAGCATTGATATCTTCATCAAGTTCAACAGGCTCAGACCATGTCTTAGATTCCGGATCATAGACAGAGAATACAAGATAGGAAGCATTCGGTACGCCGCGGGAAGCGTCCTGAATCGTCCACACCATAATGGTGTTTGTTCCGTCTGTCACAATCTGCGGAGCAGAATCAGTTGCAATGCCGCTCTGCATTTCAGAGATGCCGTCGCCGAGCTGACCGTTCCATGCGCCTGCTGTCGGGAGCTGGGATTCAGTCATTGCTTCATACAATTCCGGATCTTCCAAAGCATCTGCAAGCGGTCTTCCGTTCGGCAGATACATCGGCGGACGGCTCGATGCCGGTTCCGTCGGATAGAACTGGTGTTCACGGAAAGTAGCAATCTTGTAGCTCTTCCATACATACGAAAGCGTAACAGCTTCGCCAGCCAGTGAGCCGCTGATTGTTGCTTTTATAACAACAGGTTTAGGTAATATATTTAATTCGCCCTTTATAGATGCTTCACCAACAATTCGTAACGCTATCAGATCCTCATAGCCAAAGCCGCCGCGCGGTGCAATTGAGAACGTGAGACTAACGCCAAGTTCGGGTTCTATCTTATTGGTATGCTCTTTCATATCACGTGTATATTTGAAAGAAAGACTTGCTTCACCGGTAAGTGAAAATGCGACCTTAAAATAGAATACTACATCATATCGAATTTCCGGAGTTGTATAGGTACCGCCCAACGAAACCTTTGCACCAACAGAAACACTCAGCGTATTGTTTTCAAAATCTTTTTTACCCACAAGCGTAAAAGTGATTTTGAAGTTCATACTCACAAGATCTTTAGCAATCTTAAAGCGCTTCTCAGTTGAGAAACCGAGCGTAACTGTCAGAACATGGTTACTGTCAAGCTTCGCGTTGAATGATTTGTTTTTGATTTCTCCCGTACCACTGTCATCATCAAATTTGTCCAGATTCGGAAAATTAACTGTAAAATCAAATGAATTGCCAATTTTATCTTTTACCTCAGACGGTGCTTCCACAACAGCGACTGAATCCTTGCCGAAAGCATCCTTAATATCTCTGAGCATCGCAAGCGCGTCTTCGCTGTCAGACATACTGGTCGGAATCTTGATGAATTCAAGACCAAGCTGTATTTCAAAGACATCGCCCTTGTCAGTTGTAATACGGATAAACACCGGCTCATCAATGTAGAACAGATTCGGTGTCAGATCCATAAACGCCATCGTTTTTCCCTGTGCATCCTGCGAACGAATCACATGGCGTCCCTGAACAAGTTCATACGTTACACCGGCAGTTGCGGCTGTTGCGACAATCGAGAATGTGATATCAGAATAACGGTCAACTTTCTGCGTTTTGGTAAGAAGGTTGACGTAACCGGATTCATCATCATGATAGCTTGCATAGGTCAGACCGAAATCGTCCGCATCATAATCGCCGCTCATGACAAATGTTTCCATGTAGACGGACTTGCGCTTCGGAAATTCAAAACGCTCGAAATAATTTTTGTAGCCCTCTTTTTTGATTCTGACGTAATAAGTGGCATCCGGATCGCCGCGCTTCACAACAAGTCTGCTGCGCTCGTCAGTGACACCGCTTTCAACTTCAGTACCATTATGGAGGAGCGTGATCTCTGCGCCTTCCAGCTCTTCACCGTTCTTATTGTTTACCATGAAGAGGAAGTCTTTTTCCGGATCAAAATGCAAGCCGTAAAGCGGATCGTTTTCACTTGCGATCTTGATCGGAGCGACCTGAACCTTTACATTGCTGCTGGTAGAATGTGTCTGAATGGCAGCGTTGGTCTTTTTGTATACACCCGGGAGCTTTTCCGCGAGGATACCGCGAATCGCATAAACTACGCTGAACTTCTGACCGGGATGCAGCACGGAGATTTTCTTTGAATTATCAATAATTTTAAGAATCCCGTCGGTATCCGTGAATCTGGTCTGATAAACCGCAGCACGGGATGCGCCGCTTTCATCTTTTCCTGCCTGTTCGGCGATTACCTGTCCGATATCCGTGGAAAGTTCATCCAGATCAATCGGCGACTGATTCTCAACAAGAACCTCTGCGTACAGAGTCTTACCGCGGACTACCGGATCAAATGTGACAGTAATCGCAGCCGCTTCCTGACCGTAAACCTTAATCGGGGTTTCAGACTTGAAGTTGAGAGAAACAGGCTCATTGAACGGCTGAAGAACGCCGCTGAAATCTGCATCGAAGTTGTAATTGCCGTTT
This sequence comes from Clostridia bacterium, assembly GCA_021152595.1. Taxonomy (GTDB): domain Bacteria; phylum Bacillota; class Clostridia; order Oscillospirales; family Ruminococcaceae; genus Firm-04. The sequence goes on along the minus strand of JAGKVC010000005.1, from coordinate 35,042 downwards.
TTGTCGCCGCGAACAATCCAGCTGACGGTTTCCTGACTGCCGCCGCCGATTGTACCCATGTTGACGACGCGCGGAGAGGACGACGGCGTATTTTCAATCAGTGTCAGTCCGCTCGGAAGGTTGAGCGATGCGGTGCAGTCCGTCAGGGAGAATCCTGCATCTGCGTTGTTCATCACGATCATGTCAACCTTGAAGAACTCCTTGATGAACTGTGCCTTGACAGGAACGCGCATCAGGACGACCGTATTGACATCATGAGAGATTGTCTTGATGTAGTAATCGTAATCAGAGGATCCGCCGGATCCGGAGCCGCCGCTTCCGCCGGAACCGCCTCTGCCGGAGCCGACAACAATACCGCTTGAACGGTCATAGTAGATTTTGATATGCTCTGTGACGGTCGATGTGATTGTGTAGGACAGCTCAACGTCGATCTTAACGAGCTGGCAGTTCTCAGGATCCTTGACATCAATACCCTCTGCCTTAATCTCAGAGAGCGTCATGCGGTGTACAGAGAAATCCGCCTTGACGAGCTGATCCTCAACGATCGAGAAATTCAGCTCAGTGCTTCCGCCCGGTGCAAGCGTAACGCTCTGCGTCGCCGGAAGATAGCCGTTGCCGAATACACCGAATTCATGATCGCCTGCGGTGCAGGTAATCTCAACCTTGCCGCTTGCATTGGTCATGAACTTGCTCTGATGATCAGTTCCGACATCAACATAGACTGCGGCACCGACAGCCGGTGTGCCGTCCATTTTGGTAACAGTCGCAGTCACCTTGGACATGATATCCGGTTCAGCTACAGTAACATTGCCGGTGAATGTATCGGAGAGACCGGAAGCGTTTGTGACAGTCAGCGAAACTGTATAGGTTCCGGGTTCTGCATAGGTGTGAGAGAACACAGCGTTCTTCACAGAGGTTTTCGTTACATTCAGAGTCTCATCACCGAAAGAAATCTCGACACTGGTGATATCCTCAGCAATGCGCGAACCGCGTGCATCATAATTATACGAAGCGCCAAGAACCTGGCTGGGGGTGTATTCCAGAACTGCCTGCGGGACAGCCTGAATTTCAATCGGATCGAGCGTGACAGAAACGGAGTTGCCGTTCTGCATAACAGCCATAATGCGGTAGATCATCTTACCGCCGATCTGAAGATCGGAGTCCTCGCAGCTATATTCGGTCACATCCTTCTTCGGATAGGTCATTGCGACGCAGCTTTCCTGTCCGGTTGTGCCGATCTTTCGCCACAGGTAGAATGCAGAAACGCCGTCTGCATCGGGGCATGTCCAGCTGACTGTAACGTGCTTGCCCTCAGACTTTGCAGCCGCATCCTTGATCTCTGCCTTGCGGTCATCAACTGTAAAGGTGTACTCTTTGACAGCAGCGTTGCCGGCAAGGTCCGTTGCGGTAACCTGAATCGTCACACTGGTTTCCTTGAGAATGCTTTCCGGAAGCTCGGTGCTGACGATCATTTCGGTATAAGCAGAATTATGATTGGTCTCTGTTGTTTTCAGTGCTGTCCATTTGTCTGTTTCCTTGCAGCGATATGCCGCATTGATCGACGCAATCTGTGTATTATCCGTTGCGAGAATCTGCAGTGCACGGTGCACAGAGCAGACGATTCGATCACCGGAGGTCAGACCGCATTCAACGATCACAGGATCTTCCTTATCCGGTGTCCGGTGAAGCTCCTTTGATGTAACTGCCGTGCCGATATTGCCTGCACGGTCAACAGCCGATACACGATAGTAATAGATTCCGTCCGCTTTTACGGAGGTATCAGAATACTTCAGACTCGTAATACCGCCTGCGAGCAGAGTGAAGCTCTTATTATCCCCTTCCGAACGCTCGATACGATAGGAAACGGTGTCCTCAGATTCGGATGCAGTCCAAACGATGTCGTTAGAACGGAGGGAAGCCGCAGCAGTGATCTCGGCAGGAGCCTTCGGCGCTGTATTGTCAACCTCAATGGTCTGAATCTGTGCTTTTTCGGGATCTCCGATATTGCCGTACTGATCTCTTGCATAAGCACGAAGATACAGCTCGCCTTCTTTCAGGTCCTTATCATAGATTACGAAATCCTTATAAGGATCCGTCAGTGTCAAAGTCTTCCATGTCTTCTGATCCTGCGAATATTGCAGATATTTCGCAGTAATAGTGGAAATATCGCTTGCAGCAACACTGACCTGGAGAGATGCATTTGCAGATGCGATGCTCGGCTTTGCAGTCATTCTGGTAATAAGCGGCGGCGTAACATCGCTTTCCGCAACAAACCGGAACGGTTCAGATGCCGGACCAGCATTGCCAGCCGTATCAACCGCATATACGGTCACGACATAGCTCGTATCCGGAACCAGATAAAGCTGGACACCAAGCTCTTTTTTGATTGTGTATTCTTGTGTATTCTTCGGATCGGTAACGATTGCAATAAAGTGATCGAAGTCTTCATCCGCAACATCGTCCCATGCGAGAGATGCGGCCGTTGCAGTCAGGCTGACAGTGTGAATATTTTTCACCTGCTCAGGAGCAGTGTTATCAATCGCCAGCGAAATGATATTGATGCCGCTGGACTCGTTTTTCGATTCATCGGTCGCCATTGCGCGGATCTGATAGACACCGTCCTCGAATTTCGTGGTATCAAACATCCAATCGAGTGTGTCGCCCTCTGCCTCGCAGAGCGGCTCCCATGTTTTGCCGCTGTCAGAGGAGATTTCACAGCGAACACCGGTAACAAGATTGTCATCCCGTGCTGTAACTGAGATTTTCAGATCGCCGGAGACACGCTTACCGCTTGCAGGCGTAAAACGAGTAATCTCCGGAGCCGTCTTGTCAGCAGTCGGCGTCACGGTAACGGAGTTGCTCTTGGCACTTTCCTGACCGTATTCATCCAGACTGGTAACAGCATAGGTATACTTTGTACCTTCCTTCAGGGAAGTATCCTTATAGGGAAGTGTATCGCGCGTTTTGATATCAGCGATCTTTTCCCACTTCTTTCCGTCTGCGGTCTTGCGGTAGACGCAGTACCCGACAACAGACGCTTCTGTTGCGAGTGACCAGGACAGAGAAGCGATTCTTCCGCCAGCTTCGCCTTCGAGCTTGGGAGCGTTCAGCGGCTTATTGACGACGCTGACTTCGGTCTCCGCAGAATTAGACAAACCGTCAACGTCTTTGACAGTGACCTGAATCTTATAGTCACCGTCTTCAAACTTGCTGACATCCCAGTGATAGACGATCGAACTGAGATCCTCACCGGAAAGGTCAACAGTATCTGTTACGGTTTTCCCGTCCGGACCGGTGATATCGAGCTTCATCTCGGAAACCGGCGTCGTCTGACTGAGTAAAACTGTCAGATCGCTGTTTGCATCCGAAACCTTATCTGCTGCAAATTCAGCGCTTACAATCTCAAATCCGGTTGTACGAACGCTCAGCGGCTGCGAGTGTTCAGTTTCGGCGCCGCTCTTCGTGACAGCAGATACCGTATACTCATAGTCAGTATCTGCTTTGAGCTTGGAATCAATATAAGTCGTATCTGCTGTTTCGACGATTTTTTTGCCGTCACGGTAAATACGGTAGGATGAAATCGGCTGATCCGCAAACGGCATGTCCCATTTCAGCGAAACTGACTGACTGCCGATACCGGTAGCCTGAAGCGAAACCGGCTCATAAAGCGGCTGAACGGAAACAGTCGAAGAAGGCTTCACAGAATGAAAGATTTCATATTCAGAGTTGAAAACATTGGAGCCTTCAACCGTAATATGAAATTCGTCTGTATCTTTGAACTCTGTCGGAGCGGTAAAGGTCAGAATCGCAATATCCCCGCGGTGCAGCGCATCGTTCTGATAGAGACCGGAGATTTTCAAAGCTCGGCTTGATGTAGCATAAACACAGTCATCAGAAATGAATTCGATATCCTTGAACTTCAAACCGGTATCAAATCCGACGGTGAGATCATATGCCGCAATATCCTTTGTCCAGTCCACGAAGGACAGTCTGACCTGAACATCATCCCCGGGGAAGCAGGATGCCCCCGTGAGAGACAGCGTCACGTCCTCTTCTGCCTCACTTCCGGTTGTAACAGGAAGCTCATTTGCAGCACCTGAAAGATACTGTGAGAGCGCATAGCGGTCTCTGGAATCAATGATGCCGTCCTCTGTGACGTCATACTGCTCAAACTGTTCCTCAGCCAGAATCGTCTCGGGATGTTCGCTGAGGAGCTTATTGAGCGCATCAAGATCGTCACTGTTTCGTTTTCCGTCGCCATTGAAATCACCGCGGCTTGCGGCTTCAATCTCGGCAGCGAAAGCAGTGTAGGCAGTTTGCAGCGGAAGCGCACTCATTGCCATAAATGCAGCAAGTCCGCCCGCAAAAAGCCTGGTTCGCAATTTTTCCATAGCAGCTCCTTTTCATAAAATGGTTTTGTACGGTCAGATGCAAACACAAATTGTTATATATATTTGCATCTATACGAACAGTTTATTCTAACATATTTCGGCGGAAATGTCAATATACAGGCGCATCATTGCGCAATATCTGGCAAAATGCGTAAATAAACGCAAAAAGCGGAAGAAAAGTCTACATTTCCGAGCATAAAAACGTTTACTTGACGATTTTGATGAGATGTGCTATTATATATTAGTATGATAATACAGAGGGAGAGAACGACTATGAAATACAGAATGCCGACGCGTGTATTCAGTGAATCGAATTGCATTGCGAATCATTCAGATGATATCGCAGCACTTGGTCAGCATGCATTCATTGTAACCGGACACGGATCTGCAAAACGGAACGGCTCGCTCGATGATATGATCGCCGTGCTGCAAGAGAACGGACAATCATATACGATCTTTGATGAAATCGAAGAGAATCCTTCGGTTGAGACTGTCATGAAAGCACGCGAATCAGGACTGCGTGCAAAAGCGGATTTCGTAATCGGAATCGGCGGCGGCTCCCCAATGGATGCAGCAAAAGCGATCGCGCTGATGATGAACCGTCCTGAAAGTGACTGGCAGGCGCTTTATACGGCAGGCGGCTCCCCTGCTCTGCCGATCATCGCCGTCCCGACAACCTGCGGAACCGGCTCGGAGGTCACGGGTGTTTCTGTTCTGACGCGCTATGATCTGAAAACCAAGCTCTCAATCACGCACAAGGTCTTTCCGGATCTCGCCTTGATAGACGGAAAATACATCTGTAATGCGCCGCGCAGGATTATTGTCAATACTGCGGTTGATGCACTGGCACATCTCATTGAAAGCTGTATCAATACACAGGCTGACTGTTTCAGCGATATGAGCGCATTTGCAGGACTCCGGCTCTGGGCGGAATGCAGACCGTATATCGAAAACACCGTTTTGATCGACGCAGAAGCCGCACAAAAGCTGATGAATGCATCCACACTTGCAGGCATGTCCATAGCGCAGACCGGTACGACAATCCCGCATGCTCTCAGCTATATGCTCACCTATCGTGCAGGAATTCCACATGGAATCGCAGTCGGTGCATTTCAGGCGAATTATCTTGATTTTGCAGATAATACCCGCCGAACTGCCGTCCTGAATGCTGCCGGATTCTCTGATACAGATGCGCTCAGAACCCTGATCCATGATCTCACACCGATGCAGGCTGACCGTGCGCTGCTTGAGGAATCTGCGGAAAGTGTCCTTCGCAATCCTGCAAAGCTGAAGTTATGTCCGTATCCCATTGATGAAACGATCATGCGAAAACTGATTGAGATCTGATCAATATTGAGGTGATGCAGTTGATTCACTATTATTACGGTGACGGGAAAGGGAAAACCTCTGCCGCGATCGGCGCATGTATCCGCGCGGCAGGGGCTGGTCTGCAATGCGCGGTCATTCAGTTCCTTAAAAACGGATCAAGCAGCGAGATTGGTATCCTGCGCCGGCTCGGCATTCCTGTAACGGCATGCAGCTTTCAGGGCGTGCGTTTCTTTCGGGATATGAGCGCACAGGAACAGCAGTCTGTCATATCTGAGCATAATGCCAATCTGCAACATCTTCTTTCGGTGAAGGCTGATTTCATCGTACTGGATGAGCTTGGCGATGCAATCCGGCGGCAGGCAGTCGATCCGGAGCTTGTCAGGCAGGTATTATCGCTGTCTGATTGCGAAATCATCATTACAGGACATAAGCCGGTCAGTGAAATAACAGAAATCGCGGACTATATTACGGAATTCAGATCTGTCCGACATCCGTATGAGGACGGGATCGCGGCACGGAAAGGAATCGAATATTGAATCTTTTTACTTATCGAAACGGAAAAAAGCTCCGCTGCGGCTATACAACCGGATCATGTGCCGCCGGTGCAGCAAAAGCTGCTGCTGAAATGCTCCTTTCCGGAAGCCGCTGCGAACAGACTGATCTTATGACACCTGCCGGGATTCTTCTGCATCTTGATATCCGCGAGATACATATGGCTTCAGAGCATGCTTCGTGCGCCGTACAAAAGGACAGCGGCGATGATCCTGACGCGACACGCGGCATCCTGATCTATGCGGATGTATCAAAATCCGAATCCGGAATTGAAATCATCGGCGGCGAAGGCATCGGTACTGTGACAAAGCCCGGTCTCGACCAGCCGGTCGGGGCGGCGGCGATCAATTCTGCTCCGCGGAAGATGATTACAGATGCAGTTACGGAAATCGCCGCGAAATATCGCTATACCGGCGGATTCCGCGTTATAATCTCTGCTCCTGAGGGCGTGGAGATTGCAAAAAAGACATTCAATCCGCGCATGGGCATCACAGGCGGCATTTCGATTATCGGGACGACCGGCATCGTCGAACCGATGAGCAATTCTGCTATAATTGACACGATCCGGACGGAAGCAAATGTGCACAAAGCCGCCGGACAAGAAACACTTGTGCTGACTGTCGGAAATTACAGTGAGCAGTTTATCCGTTTGCAAAAACCATTTCTCGCCGAACGCTGCGTCATGTGCAGCAATTTTATCGGAGAAGCGCTTGATATCGGTGTTTCGCTCGGCTTTTCGGACATTCTTCTCATCGGACATATCGGAAAGCTCGTGAAGCTCGGCTCAGGCATCATGCAGACACATTCCGCTTATGCAGACGGCAGAATAGAAACGCTGATCGCATGCGCGGCGCTTGCAGGTGTTCATCCGGACATTCTCAGGGAGATCGACGGCTGCGTCACGACCGATGCGGCACTTGATATTCTGTATCAGCAGGGCGCGGCTGAGCAGACGCTGCGGATCCTGACAGACCGCATTGAGCATTATTTGACAGCACGCGTCAAGGATTCACTCCGGATCGGCGCTGTGATCTTTTCCAATCAGCATGATCTGTTGCTGAAAACCGCCCATGCAGATGAAATACTGAATACGATAACTGGAGAGTAATATGGTACATTTTGTCGGTGCCGGATGTGGTGCGCCGGATCTGATCACGGTTCGCGGTCAGCGTTTGTTGAAAGAAGCCGATGTGATTATTTATGCAGGTTCACTCGTAAATCCTGAGCTGCTGCAAAACGCGAAAAATGGCTGCGCAAAATATAATAGTGCAAATATGACGCTTGACGAAGTGATCGCGGTGATGCAGCAGGCGGAAGCAAACAACCGGACGACGGTCAGGCTGCATACCGGAGATCCTTCGCTTTACGGCGCAATCCGCGAGCAGATGGACAGACTTGATGCTTGCGGTATCGCATATGATATCTGCCCGGGCGTCAGCTCCTTTTGCGGCGCTGCTGCGGCGCTCAGGGCGGAGTATACCCTGCCGGATGTTTCGCAGACCGTGATTATCACGCGCATGGCTGGCAGGACGCCCGTACCGGACAGGGAGCAAATCGAGCTTCTGGCTGCGCATCAGGCAACAATGGTGATTTTTCTCAGTACCGGCATGCTTGCAGCGCTGTCCAAAGCCCTGATCGTCGGCGGCTACCCTGCTGATACACCTGCTGCTGTCGTTTATAAGGCGAGCTGGCAGGATGAAAAGGTCTGCCGCTGCACAGTCGGGACACTCGCAGAGACCGCTGAACAGAACGGCATCCGGAAAACTGCGCTGATTACGGTCGGCCGTTTTCTCGGGGACGATTATGCGCTTTCAAAGCTCTATGATCCTGCATTTGAAACGGAATTCCGAAAGGCATCAATATGAAACACGCAGCCATTATAAGCCTGACAGAATCCGGCAGAATACTCTCGCAAAAAATAGCGGATCATTTAACAGGTTATCAGATCCGCCGCTGCTGCTTTGTGCGGCATACGGATCCTCAGGCGGAATCATTCCGCGATCTTTCTGTGCTGACTGCATCCTTATTTGCTGAGACAGATGCACTGATTTTCCTTACGGCATGCGGCATTGCTGTCCGGATGATCGCGCCGTATCTTCGCTCCAAGCTGACAGATCCTGCTGTGATTGTGCTGGATCCTTCCGGCTCGTTTGTCATTCCGCTGCTTTCCGGTCATATCGGCGGTGCAAATGCGCTCGCCGGACAGATCGCTGCAATTACGGGCGGCACTGCCGTCATTACAACGGCGACTGATTCTTCCGGAGCATTTTCGCCGGATTGCTTTGCAAAAGCGAATCATCTGATCATCACCGATATGCGAGCTGCAAAAGAAATTGCAGCAGCGGTCATAGACGGCGAGGCGATTGGATTCCGGAGTACCCTGCCCTATCCGGCGCTGCCTGCGCCCCTGACGGATACTGCTTCACCGCGCTGCGGTATTTCAATCGGTTCAGATACTTCGATTGCCCCTTTCCCAGTGACGCTTTATCTGATTCCGCGGAATCTTGTAATCGGAATCGGCTGCAAAAAAGGCACGACTGCCGACTTGATCAGAGCGGCTGTTGATCAGGCTTTGCAGGCGCACGAAATAGATTCACGCCGAATCTATGCTGTTGCTAGTATTGACCTGAAAGCAGAGGAATCCGGTCTCCTTGCATTCTGCTCGGAGCATCAACTGCCGTTTTATACATACAGTGCCGCGGAACTGATGGAGACGGAAGGAGATTTTTCCGCTTCGGAATTTGTGAAGCAAATCACCGGTGCGGATAATATCTGTGAGCGAAGCGCTGTGCTGTGCAGCGGCGGAAGAATTATCATGAAAAAGCAGGCGCACAACGGTGTAACCGTTGCCTGTGCGGAAAAAGCAATGGTTCTCGATTTTGAAAGGACAAACTCATGATTCTATATGTAATCGGATTCGGCAGCGGAAGCCGCGGATGTATGACAGCCGATGCTGAACAGGCAATTCAGGACAGTGAGCTGATTGTCGGCTACCAGACATATGTTGAGCTGATCCGCGGTTTCTTTCCGGAGAAAGAATTTCGCGCGAACGGCATGCGGCAGGAGGTTGTTCGCGTCCGCGATGCGCTCGATGCTGCACAGCATCAGAATACTGCGCTGATTTGCAGCGGCGATCCGGAGCTTTACGGCATGGCAGGTCTTGCGTATCAGCTTCGGGCTGATTATCCGGATGTACATATTCAGGTGGTGCCCGGGGTGACTGCTGCATTCAGCGGCGGCGCGCTGCTCGGCTCGCCTTTGACACATGATTTTGCTGCGATCAGCCTCTCTGACCTGCTTACTTCGCCTGAGAAGATCCGGAAACGTATCTGCTGTGCGGCAGAGGCGGATTTTGTGATTGTGCTGTACAATCCGTCGTCCAAGCACAGGCCTGAGCATCTGATGAAAGCATGTGACCTGATTCTTTCGTACAGATCACCGGACACCGTCTGCGGTTTTGTGCGCAATATCGGCAGAGAGGATCAGTCCTATCGGGTGCTGAGGTTACAGGAACTACGGAATACGCCTGTCGATATGTTCACGACCGTCTTTATCGGTAATTCCGAAACCCGGCTCATCGACGGCAAAATGGTCACACCGAGGGGCTACCGCGATGTCTAAGCTGCTGATTTTCGGCGGAACGACTGAGGGCAGAGAGCTTGCCGAATTCTGTGCAGCAAACAGTATTCCGGCAGATGTATCTTCAGCGACCGATCAGGGTGCAGCGCTCCTGCCGGAACATGTCGGTGTACTGCGCGGCAGACGAAGTGCCGATGAGATTCTCGAGCTGCTTCAGACCGGAGATTATTCCCGCGTCATTGATGCAACACATCCCTATGCATCTGAGGTAACGCAGAATATTCAGCTCGCCTGCCATACTGCCGGAATTCCCTGCGACCGGCTGATCCGCAAACCGGAGCCTGTCGCAGGTGAAGCTGTTCAGAGTCTTTCTGAAATGATTGACCTACTCAATACAAACAATGACAGCATTCTGAGTACGCTCGGCAGCAAATCCGTCGAAGCACTGACTGCTGTCCGCGGTTATTCAGAGCGGATCTGGCTCCGGCTTCTCCCCTCTGATACAATCCGCAATACCTGTTCTCGTCTTGGATATGATCCGGAAAAAATCATTCTTGCAAACGGTCCGTTTGATATTGATGAAAATATTTTACATATTCGCAGGAGCAAAGCTGCAATCCTGCTGACCAAAGAAAGCGGTGCAGTCGGCGGATATCCCGAAAAGGCGGCAGCAGCGGCACAGTGCGGCATCCGCATGATTACGCTTTGCAGGCCGCCGGAATCCGGATATTCTTTTGACGAGATCACAAAAATCATCCTGCAACTGAAAAGGAATCATCTGATATGAAACTATATCTGATCGGAACCGGCACAGAGGGCTGCCGTACTCTGACCAAGGAAGCTGCGGATGCTGTTGCCGAATCTGATATGCTGATCGGCGCATCCCGTATGCTTAAACCATATATACAATCATCCAAAACATGCATCACGGAATACAAACCCGATGCGATTCTTCGTATTCTTTCTGAATCGGTCTGTGAGACTGTCTCAATCGTTTTTTCAGGAGATACCGGATTTTTCAGCGGCGCAAGGAATCTGATTGCCGCTCTTCCGTCGGCAGATATCACAGTCATTCCCGGGATTTCATCAGCAGCGGCTTTCAGCGCCAAAATCGGAAAATCCTACGAAAATATGCGATTTCTTTCTCTGCACGGTACATCCTCAAATATTGCGATACAGGCAGCGATGCATCCGCTGTGTTTCTTTTTACTCGGCGGTTCTGTTCACGCAGCGGATATCTGCAAGCGGCTCTCCGAATATCATCTGCCGCAGGTTCGTGTCTATATCGGACAGAACCTCGGATATCCGGATGAACAGATTGTCTCCGGAGCTGCTGCCGATTTCACGGAATATTCGGATGATACACTGTCTGTTCTCGTAACTGAAAATCCGGATTATCTGCGCTATCTTCCCTCTGCGATTCCGGATTCTGAATTTCTGCGCACAAATATCCCGATGACAAAGTCGCAGGTTCGCTGCAATATTGTTTCAGCGCTGCGAATCCGGCATGATGCTGTCTGCTGGGATATCGGCTGCGGCACCGGTTCGATGTCTGTGGAAATGGCGTACCGCTGTCCGGACGGTACGGTGCAGGCGTTTGACCGAAACGCCGAAGCGGTCCGCCTGACAGCAGAAAATGCAAAGCGGTTTTCCTGCGACAATATCATTGCAAGCGAAGGGATCTGTCCGGATGTGCTCAAACAGGCAGCAGCGCCGGATCATGTTTTTATCGGCGGCAGCAGCGGAAATCTTTCCGGCATATTTGCTGTTATTGCAGAGAAAAATCCGGCTGCTGATATCGTTATTTCCGCTGTATCGCTGGAAACGCTTTCTCAGGCTTCGGATTGCTTTCGGCTTTATGGTGCGGACTGCGAAATCATGCAGATTGCAGTCACAGACACACGTAAAATCGGCACACATACCATGCTGGATGCACAGAATCCGGTATTTCTGATACGGGGGCGACTGCAATGCGGCGCATCATGATCGCAGGCACAGGCAGCGGATCCGGCAAAACGACTGTCACATGTGCTATTCTTTCAGCGCTCCGACAATCCGGCATACATGCAGCTTCATTCAAATGCGGTCCGGATTATATTGATCCGATGTTTCACCGCGAGGTTCTCGGCACACCGTCCTGCAATCTAGACGGCTATTTCTGTGACAGGAATACACTCTGCTATCTGCTTGACCGGCACAGCAAATCTGCCGATATTGCTGTAATCGAGGGCGTTATGGGCTTTTATGACGGAGATTCCGGTTCGGCATACAATCTCTCGGAACAGACGGAAACGCCGGTGATCATTGTCGTGGACTGTAAAGGCATGCAGGCTTCAATCGGCGCTGTGATGCTTGGATTTCTGCAATATCAGACACCGAACCGGATCGCCGGATTCATTTTCAACCGTCTGCCGGAGCGACTGATTCCCTATGTAAAACAGCTCTGCGGTGATCTCAATACGACATGTTTTGGCTCCTTACCGCGTTTGAAGGATGAGATTCCGAGCCGGCATCTCGGGCTGGTCACTGCTGCGGAAATTTTAGATTTGCAGGATAAAATGCAGATTCTTGGCGGTGAGGCGCTGAAATCAATCGACATCGGAAAAATAATACAGATATCAGAACATCCCCTGCCGCGCTATACACCTCCGGAGATTCCGAAGTGCGATGCAACGCCTGTGATTGCTGTTGCGAAAGATTCTGCATTTTGCTTTCATTATGCAGAAAATCTTGATCTGCTTGGTCAAATGGGCTGTAAGCTGCAGCATTTTTCGCCGCTGCACGACGCGCATTTGCCGGAAGCAGACGGTCTGATCCTGTGCGGCGGATATCCGGAGCTTTACGCAAAGGAACTTTCCGAAAACAGAACAATGCTGCATGACATCCGGCAGGCGATCCGATCCGGAATGCCCGTGATCGCTGAATGCGGCGGATTCATGTATCTGCATACAGAACTGAAAACGAAAAGCGGCGACGCATTGCCGATGGCTGATATCATTACCGGATGCGCATTTCCGACGGACTCTCTGCGCAGATTCGGCTATATTACGATGGAAGCGCGGAATGATCAGCTTCTCTGTTCTGCCGGTCACAAAATTCGCGCACACGAATTTCACTACTGGGACAGCACTGCCTGCGGTGACAGCTTTCATGCGGTCAAGCCGGACGACAGAAGCTGGGACTGCATTCACGGCACTGATACGATGTACGCAGGCTTTCCGCACCTCTATTTTTACGCTGATATTCCGGCTGCATACCGGTTTGTACAAGCAGCCGCCCGATACGGAGCAAAACATGGAACGAATCAATCAGATCAAACCGCTTGACAGCAAAGCCTGTCAGGCTGCAAAAGAAAACTGGGACAGCATTGCAAAACCGCTCGGCAGCTTCGGGATACTGGAGGAAATGGTACAGAAAATCGCAGGCATACAGGGAACAGCGAATGTGAAAATCAATCGCAGGACTGCTGTGATTTTCTGTGCCGATCATGGAATCGTAGAAGAGGGCGTGACGCAGTGCGGCAGCGAGGTCACTGCTATCTGTGCAAAAGAGATCGCAGAAGGCAGATCAAATATCAATGCGCTGGCAGATCAGTTCGGCGCGGATGTTGTCGCAGTTGATGTCGGGATTCTGCATCCTGTCAGCTCCTCTGCGCTGCTGCGGCGTCATATTGCGGACGGTACGCGCAATTTCGCCCAGTCCCCTGCTATGACCGAAGATGAGGTGAATCAGGCGATCCGTACAGGTATTGACATTGCGGCTTCCTGTAAAGCGGACGGCGCAGATATCCTGATTGCCGGAGAAATGGGAATCGGGAACACGACCTCTGCGTCGGCGCTGGCATCCGTGCTGCTGAATCTGCCGCCGGAAACTGTTACCGGAAAAGGATCCGGTCTCAGCACAGAGGGATTACAGCGAAAAATCGCTGCCATTCGCCGCGGTATTGCGCTGCATCATCCGGATCGCGCTCATCCGATGCATTTGCTGCAAACCCTTGGCGGACTCGAAATCGCTGCGATGACAGGTTTATTTTTCGGCGGCGCAATCTGCCGGATTCCGGTTATCATTGACGGTGTTATTTCCGCAGCGGCGGCCGCGATTGCATTTCAGCTCAATCCGCTTTGCGCAGACTATATGCTTGCAAGTCACTGTTCCGGAGAACCTGCTGCAAGCGGTATGCTGCAAATGATGCATCTCAAAGCCATGATTGATGCCGGTTTGCGGCTCGGTGAGGGTACCGGTGCGATGCTGCTTCTTCCGCTGCTGGACGGTGCGCTCGCACTTTATCATCACGCGCACCGGTTTGATGATGCGAAAATAGAAAGGTATACCGAACAATTATGACAATACTCGTAACCGGCGGATCAAAGTGCGGAAAATCCGGATTTGCTGAATCTCTGCTTGATAACTGCACAGAACCTAAAATCTATCTTGCAACTATGCAGCCATACGGAGACGAAGCACATGCCGCCATCGCGCGACACCGTGAAATGCGGAAACAAAAAGGGTTTCAGACAGTCGAACAGTACACGGATCTGCATCAATTACAGCTTCCCCAGCATTCTCATGTATTGCTGGAGTGTATCGGAAATCTGACAGCGAATGAAATGTTCCGTCAGGATCCGGCACCGGATTGTGCGGATCACATCCTGCGCGGTATTCTGCATATCCGGCAGCAGTCAGAAAGCCTTGTTATTGTTACAAATCAGGTCGGCAGTGACGGAATCCGGTATGATACTGAAACACAGCGCTATATCACCGTAATCGGCAATGTCAATCAAAGAATCGCTGAAATTGCAGATGCCGTCTATGAATGTGTCTGGGATATTCCTGTTCCGCTGAAGGGAGTTATATCATGATAAAATCCCTGATTTCCGCATTTTTAATGTATTCGCGTATCCCGATGCCGCAGATCGAATGGAAGGAAGAGAACAGGCGGTATGCGCTTGGATTTTTTCCGCTTGTCGGGGCTGTCATCGGCGGCATGCTGATTCTCTGGCGCTGCTTGTGTAATATACTTGGATTTGGGCAATTTCTGTTTGCGGTCGTAGGCGTTGTAATCCCGATTCTGATTACAGGCGGCATTCACGCTGACGGATTCTGCGATGTAACAGATGCACGCGCATCCTATGCAGACCGTCAAAAGCGTCTTGAGATCATGTCAGATCCGCATATCGGATCGTTTGCCGTAATCATGATCTGCCTGTATTTTCTTCTGCAAACAGCGCTCATGTCGCAGATTCAAACAATCCGGCAAACGATTCTGATCGGCTGCGGATTCGTGATATCGCGCTCGCTAAGTGCGCTTTCAGCCGTTACATTCCGATGCGCCAAGAAAGACGGCAGCCTGCAGAACTTTGTAAAGCCTTCACACCGAACTGTCACGATCTGTATGGTCAGCATATGGGCAATATTATCGTATTTCGGAATGCTGCTTTGCAGCTATCCGGCAGGAATCACTGCGGCAGCCGCATCGGTATTTGTATTTTTATATTACAGATATATTGCTTATCGCGATTTCGGCGGTATCACGGGCGACCTCTGCGGCTGGTTTTTGCAGTTCTGTGAAATCTGGATGCTGGCTGCCGCGGTTTTCTCATTTCGTATTATGGAGGTGCTGGCATGATTTTGATTACAGGCGGTGCTTTTCAAGGGAAAACCGCGTATCTGCACTCGATCCGACCGGAAATCAAAATCACGGACGGAGCTGATTGTTCGTTCAACGAAGCAGCATCCGCCGCATGTATTACGCATTATCATACATTGATCGAACGCCTGATCTCCGGCGGAATTGATCCGGTCGCATGGACTTCTGATCTCTGTAAGCGGAACCGCGGATGTGTGGTCATACTCAATGAGATCGGAAGCGGCATTATTCCAATCGAAAAAAATGAGCGTATCCGGAGGGAACTGACCGGAATCTGCGGCTGTATCATCGCATCGCATGCAGATTCTGTAATCCGGCTGACATGCGGCATTCCTGCCGCAATCAAAGGAGACTTGTTGTGAACATTCTTCTGATCCGGCATGGAATGACCGTCGGCAATCTGGAAAAACGGCACATCGGTACCACGGATGAACCGCTCTGTGAAATCGGAATCAAGCAGCTTTCATCCTGCGGGTATCCGCAGTGCGAGATACTGATTTCAAGTCCGATGCGCCGCTGCTTAGAAACCGCTTCATTGCTGTTCCCCAATCAGAAATTACATGTTTACGATGATTTTCGGGAATGTAATTTCGGCGATTTTGAAGGCGAATGTTATCAGGAGCTAAACGGCAATCCTCTGTATCAGGCATGGATTGACAGCGGCGGCACGATCGCATTCCCGAACGGAGAGCATCCGCAGAATTTTCGTGAACGCTGTTGCAATGCATTTCTGAATTCGGTACAGGATTATGCCGATGCGCAGAGTATCGCATTCATCGTTCACGGCGGAACGATCATGTCGATTCTTGAAAAATACGCCGTTCCGCATCACGATTATTATGACTGGATGACTGAGAACGGTCACGGCTGGCGCTGCCTTTTTGCGCACAATATCATTTCAATTCTGGAGAAGCTATGAAGTTTTTTATCCCTGCAATTCCGCTGCTTGCCGGATTTCTGCTTGATGCCTGCATCGGAGATCCGCCGAATCTGCCGCATCCGATCCGCTGGATCGGCGCGCTCATCGCAAAAACTGAGCAGTTCATCCGCAGACATATATCAAATCTTCGGCGCGGCGGCGTACTGCTTGCCGTCATTGTTTTGCTGATCTCGAGCATCATTCCGGCCGTATGTCTTTTCATTTGCTACCGGATTCATCTGCTTCTCGGCATAGCGGCGGAGAGCATTCTGATCTGCTATCTGCTTGCCGCGCGCAGTCTCCGTGATGAGAGCATGAAGGTCTGCAAAGCGGCTGAATCCGGTGACACGGAAGCCGCTCGCAAAGCTGTTTCGATGATTGTCGGACGTGACACGGCTCGTCTGGATGAAAGTGGTATTCTTCGGGCGGCTGTTGAGACCGTTGCTGAAAACTGCTCTGACGGTGTCACCGCTCCGATGCTTTATATTGCACTTGGCGGTGCTGTCGGTGGATTCTTTTATAAAGCAGCCAATACGATGGATTCCATGATCGGATACCAAAATGAGAAATATAAGGATCTCGGCAGATTTGCCGCTAAGCTCGACGACGTGCTGAACTTCATACCTTCCCGACTGACCGCACTGCTGATGGCTGCGGTATGCCCGATCCTGCGATTTGACGGCGCAAATGCATTTCGGATTTGGAAGCGAGACCGCAGAAAACATGCAAGCCCTAATTCCGCACAGACAGAATCAGCCTGTGCAGGTGCGCTGCATCTTCAGCTTGCAGGTGATGCGTGGTACTTCGGGGAACTGCACCGCAAGCCTTATATCGGAGACAATGACCGACAGATCGAACCGGATGATATTCGCCGTGCAAACCGCCTGATGTATGGCGCTTCGATCTTCATGCTGATTCTCTGCTGTACACTGCGCTGTATTCTGTTCGGAGGTGTTCTGTCATGATCGAACAGCATGGCGGAAATCTGACAAAATTTCCGGATTTCCTTGACTTTTCCGCGAATATCAATCCGCTCGGGATGCCGGAGTCTGTAAAACGCGCCGTGATCGCATCCGCGGCGGAATGCAGCAGATATCCCGATCCGGACTGCACTGCTTTGACGCGCGCCATCGCTGTATATGAAAATCTTTCTCCTGAACAGATTGTCTGCGGCAACGGTGCGGCGGATCTCATCTACAGGATCTGCTATGCGCTCCGGCCGAAACATGCAGTTGTCTGTGCGCCGACCTTTTCAGAGTACGAATCCGCATTGCTTGCTGTATCATGTGAAATCCGGCATTACATGCTCAAAGAATCGTGCGGATTCCGCATTCAGCCGGATATCCTCACACTGCTGACACCTGAAACAGATATCCTTTTTCTCTGTACGCCGAATAACCCGACCGGACAGCGGATTCCCCCTGATCTCCTTAGCAAAATCTCGGAAGCATGCCGGAATGCACATATCATGCTGATTTGTGACGAATGCTTCCTCAGATTCACTGCTGATGCAGAGCAGTATTCGCTTCGCAGTTGCTTTGATGTGCATTGTATCATCCTCAACGCATTTACCAAGCTCTATGCAATACCCGGGCTGCGGCTCGGATATCTTTGCTGCGGCGATCCGAATCTCGCGGAACGAATCCGCAAAACCGGTCAGTATTGGAGCGTATCTGTTCCGGCACAAAAAGCAGGAATTGCCGCACTGCGCGAAACAGAGTATGTCAGTCGAACTGTGGAGTTTGTTACCTGCGCACGGAAGATACTCTCTGAAGAACTTCGCAGATGCGGACTGCATGTCTATCCGTCCGATGCAAATTTCCTGCTGCTGCGAACAGATAAACGATTTGCTGAAAACATGAAACAGCAGCGGATTCTCGTGCGAAGCTGTGCGAATTTCCGCGGTCTGAGTGATGCGCATTTCCGGATCGCAGTCCGAACAACAGATGAAAATGCAGCGCTGATTAAAGCGATCAGAAAGGTATACGGAACATGAGAGCCATAATGATTCAGGGTACCATGTCAAATGTCGGCAAAAGTCTCCTTACAGCGGCACTCTGCCGGATCTTCCGGCAGGACGGTTTTTCTGCTGCACCGTTCAAATCACAGAATATGGCGCTCAATTCATTTATCACACCGGACGGTCTGGAGATCGGCAGAGCGCAGGCATTGCAGGCGGAAGCTGCCGGAATTGCGCCTTCTGCACTGATGAATCCGATCCTGCTCAAGCCGACAACCGATATCGGTTCGCAGGTGATTGTCAACGGCATTGTACGCGGAAACATGCGCGCCGCCGAATATTTCCGACGAAAAAAAGAATTGATACCCGATATTCAGCATGCGTTCAGGACGCTCTCTGCACAATATGATATCATTGTGATCGAGGGCGCAGGAAGTCCCGTCGAACTGAATCTCAAAAAGGATGATATCGTCAATATGGGACTCGCAGGCATGCTGCGTGTTCCGGTTCTGCTGACCGGAGATATCGACCGGGGCGGCGTTTTCGCACAACTGCTCGGAACGCTTGACCTGCTCGAACCGGATGAACGCGCACTTGTCCGCGGTCTGATCGTCAACCAGTTCCGCGGAGATGTGTCTTTGTTTCAGGACGGAATCTCAATCCTTGAACAGAAAAGCGGGCTTCCCGTTCTCGGCGTTGTCCCACATATCCGGCACAATCTCGAGGATGAGGACAGTCTCTCCGGAAGGCTTAGTCAGAATCATACACGCGGTATCATTGATATCGCTGTGATCAGACTACCGAAAATCTCGAATTTCACGGATTTCGATGTGTTCAGTCAGTATCAGGGTGTTTCAGTTCGGTATGCAGATAAACCGGAACAGCTTGGCAATCCGGATCTTGTAATCATCCCGGGAACGAAAAGCACGATCGCGGACATGCACTGGATGAAGCAAACCGGGATGGATCGCGCTGTAACAGCGCTTGCACGGCGCGGATTTCCTGTTTTCGGAATCTGCGGCGGATACCAGATATTGGGCGCTGAGATCGCAGATCCGGAACATACCGAATGCGGCGGTGTCACACAGGGGCTCGGACTGCTCCCCTGCCGCACGGTATTCAGTCCGGTGAAGCATCAGGCGCAGAGCAACGGCAAAATCACTGCAAAATCCGGATTTTTCTCATGTCTCGACGGTGCGGAATATTCCGGATATGAGGTTCATATGGGCAGAACTGAATCAGTCGGCGCGCAGTTTACAGATCACGGCGGATGTATCTCCGGAAATGTCGCCGGATGCTATATTCACGGATTCTTCGACTGCGCCGCGGTTTCCGAAAGAGTGATTCAGGCGCTGTATGATGCAAAAGGTCTGCAATATACAGTACGCGGTATCGACAGATCATCCGAACGCCAGCGGCAGCTTGATCTTCTCGCTGAAACTGTCCGGAACAGTCTGGATATCCCGAAAATCTATCAGATTATGGAGGACGGCGTATGAATCTCGAATATGTCCTGCCGAACGAAATTGAAAAACGCAGCTTTGAAATCATCGCATCTGAGCTTGGAGGCCGCAATCTTCCGGAGGAGATCCGTCCGGTTGTCATGCGCGTGATTCACACGACTGCGGATTTTGACTATCTGGATTCCCTCTATTTTTCACCGGATATCATAGAAACTGCGATGCAGGCAATCCGGAAGCAGGCGGTATTTGTAACTGATACAAATATGGCAAAATCCGGCATCAATCAGAGCGCTCTCAAACGTCACGGATGCAGTGCTGCCTGCTTCATGGCAGATCCGGATATTGCAGAATCTGCAAAGCAAAACGGCACAACACGCGCTGTCGCATCTGTTGAAAAAGCAGCCGCACTGGACAAACCGGTTATCTATGCAGTCGGAAATGCCCCTACGGCGCTGATCCGCCTGACGGAACTGATCGAACAAAAGAAGTTTCTGCCGGAGCTTGTAATCGGTGTACCTGTGGGATTTGTCAATGTTGTCCAGTCCAAGGAAATGCTGATTGCAAGCGGAATCCCTTGCATCGCTGCACGCGGCAGAAAAGGCGGAAGCAATGTCGCAGCGGCAATCTGCAATGCGCTTCTATACATGGCAGACAGCAAAATTTGAGCGCTTTGCCGAGAGAAACTGTATAATTCGTAAAAATCCTGCAAAATGCTTGCATTTTTGCATAAATTGTGATATACTCTAACCTGTTCATGGACAAAATTGAATCATAGCATACGGTGCCTTCGATTGCGGTTTCGCAATGCCGAAGGGTAAAAGGGAAGCAGGTGCAAATCCTGCACGATCTCGTCACTGTGTTTGCGGAGTTCTGTATATGTGCAAGGCGTTAAGCTGCGTGCGGTCACTGAGAAATCGGGAAGGCTCATACAGAATGATGACGCATCAGCCAGGAAACCTGCCGTAATGTTGGTACAGAATCGAAAGATTCAGATCACGAGGTATTGATCGTACTGTTCTCAGAAATCCCCAAGGGATTGGTCTGTCTGCAATACCCGCTTTCCGCCTCGGAGAGAGGCTTTTTTATTGCCTGCGATCCATACCTCCTTTACGGAAAGGAATGTATGAAAATGAAAAAGAAGATAGCATATCTGGTCTGTCTTGCACTGGCTGCCGCTGCCATGACATCCTGCGGTGATTCCGCAGCTACAACTGAAAGCAGCACCGCAGAGACATCTGCCGCAGATACAATGGAAGAGAGTGAGGAAACCGTGCCGGAAGAAGAAACAACCGCTGCTGAAACCTCGGCTGAAGAATCCGAGGAGGAAAACGAAGCGGAAGAAGAGGATGAAGAAAACTACGATACCGGCGATGCTTCGCTTGATAACATCCGCAATCAGGATGAGATCGGCGACAAAGAGCTGCTCGTTCTCAGCTTTGGCACCAGCTTCAATGACAGCCGCCGTCTGACGATCGGCGCGATTGAAGAATCGCTCGAAAAAGCATTTCCGGATTATTCCGTTCGCAGAGGTTTTACAGCCAATATCATCATTGACCATGTCAACCGCCGTGACGGTATGCTGATTGATGATGTCGATGCTGCGCTCAACCGTGCTGTTGATAACGGTGTCAAGACACTCGTTGTCCAGCCGACACATCTGATGCACGGCTTTGAATACAATGATCTGATCGCACAGGTCGGAGATTATGCTGACGCATTTGATCAGGTTGTATTCGGTGAGCCGCTGCTCAATACCGATGATGATTTCAAGCGCGTCGAGACCGCAATCGTTGACTGGACAAAGGAATATGACGACGGCAAAACCGCGATCTGCTTCATGGGACACGGTACAGAAGCAGATTCTAACGGCGTCTACCAGAAAATGCAGGATCTTCTGACTGCTGACGGCTATAAAAACTATTTTGTCGGCACCGTTGAGGCAACACCCTCTGTTGATGATGTCCTTGCTGCCGTTCAGAAAGGCGATTACGAGCGCGTCATCCTTGAGCCGCTGATGGTCGTTGCCGGTGACCATGCAAACAACGATATGGCCGGCGATGAGGAGGATTCGTGGAAATCCGTTTTCGAGGCTGCCGGATATGATGTCACCTGTCTGCTGCGCGGACTCGGTGAAAATGAAGCTATCCGACAGATCTACATTGATCATGCAAAGGCTGCGATTGATTCTGTAAAGTAAAGAAATACGGGCAGTTTCGGCTGCCCGATTTTCTCATATATAAGGAGTTCAAAGTAAATGAAGTATATCAGAATATTTGCAGTATTGGCTGCCATGCTTTCCCTGACAGCCTGCGGCACAAACAATGCACAACAGGCAGATACAACCGATACAGCTCATTCAGAGTCAGCAACGACTACGGCGTCCCAGACCGAATCAACTGCCGATGCAACGGAACTTGCCGTCGCATCCGGCGATGATGTCATTGCAGCGGATGCAGTCGGTTATGAAGGCATGGAGGCTGTTTACGCGGATGCGCTGAACGACGGTAAATATCCTGTCAATGTTGATTCAAGCTCGTCGATGTTTAAGATCGCAGGCTGCGAGCTGATCGTTGAAAACGGCGCCATGACTGCTGAGCTGACGATCAACAGCAAAAGCTATGAATACCTCTTTGTCGGCACCGCCGAGCAGGCAGCCGTCTCGGATGTCTCCGAACGGATTGCACCGCAGGAAACAGACAGCGGATGTGTCTTTACTGTTCCGGTTGCAGCACTTGATCAGGAGATTGACTGTGCAGCGTTCAGTGCAAAAAAGCAGCTCTGGTATGACCGCAAACTCGTATTCCGCGCAGATTCTCTGTCTGATGATGCGTTCAAAGAGGCAAGAGGCGCATCTGCCGAATCCCTTTCGCTTGCGGACGGTACATATACGGTCGAAGTCAAGCTCGAGGGCGGTTCCGGAAAAGCATCGGTACAATCCCCTGCCAAACTGACAATCAGCGGCGGAAATGCAACTGCCGAAATCGTCTGGGGCAGCAATCACTATGATTACATGATCGTGGGAGACGAGAAATATCTGCCGGTCACCACGGAGGAATACTCCGTTTTCGAGATTCCGGTCACCGGATTTGATTATCCGATGCCCGTATCCGCTGACACAACAGCGATGAGTACGCCCCATGAGATTGCCTATACGCTGTATTTTGATTCTGCGACGATCAAATGAAACGATTGATTTTTTTGCTGCTGACGGTTTGTTTATTGTTCGTGATTTCAGGCTGCGGCACTGAGCAGAGGGAATCCGACTCCGGAGGATTGCAGATCACCGGTAAAATGCCGCTTTCATATGCGACACAGTTTTCCGTCGATTACTGCGGCGATGGTTACGCATATATCCATATCGGCTCCGATGATTTTCTGCTTGTACCGGAAAATCATCCTGTTCCTGCTGATAATACGCTTACCGTAATCCGTCAGCCTGCTGCGCATATTTATGCGGCATCTTCTGCTGTCATGGATCTGTTTGACGCAATCGGCGGACTGGATGCCGTCGAGCTGACTTCCACTGATGAAAACAGCTGGACGCTCCCCCATATTCAGGATGCGCTCCGGAACGGTGATCTGACATTCATCGGAAAATACAGTACACCGGATTATGAGGCGCTGATCGAAACAGAATGCGGTCTCGCAATCGAAAATACAATGATTTACCACGCGCCTGCGGTCAAAGAACAGATTGAATCACTCGGGATTCCGGTCATTGTGGAGCGTTCCAGCTATGAATCGCATCCGCTCGGTCGGATGGAATGGATCAAGCTCTACGGTCTGCTGCTCGGAAAAGCTGCGGAAGCGGAACAATATTTTTCAGAAAAAACTGCCGATTTCCGAAATATGGAGATTTCAGATATTCCGCTTGAACAGCGCCCGACAGTCGCGTTCTTCAGCATCACCGCAAACGGTGCGGTTAATATCCGGAAACCCGGCGACTATATTCCGCAGATGATCGAAATGGCAGGCGGGCGTTACATATTCCGTGCAGAGGATCTGCATATTGATGAAAACGCACTCTCAACCATGAATATCCAGATGGAAACCTTTTATGAAACCGCGAAAGATGCGGATATCCTGATCTACAACAGCACGATCGAAGGTCAGCTCTCCCAAAAAGATGAGCTGATTCAGAAAAGCGAGCTGTTCCGCGATTTTCGTGCTGTACAAAGCGGAAATGTCTGGTGTACGGAGCAAAATACATTTCAGCAGACAACCGGTGCTGCCGACATGATCGCGGATCTCAGCCGGATTATCTCCGGTGAAACTGCCGGAACGGATCAACTGCATTTCCTGCATAAAGTCAAGTAATCTGAAAGGAGCATATATGGAGCATTCCCGTTCTGCCCGAACGGTTTTCGGGTTCTGCATTTTGATTCTGCTGCTGATCGGACTGCTCCTGCTCAGTCTGACAGTCGGCAGCAGCCGGATCTCAGCCGCTGAGGCTTTTCGTACGCTGTTCGGCGGCGAATCGGGTGATTCTGCAAGCCGGATCATTCGTGATATCCGGATGCCGCGTTCGCTCGCGGCTCTCATTCTAGGCGGTGCGCTCTCTGTCGCCGGATTTCTGCTCCAATGCTTTTTCCGCAATCCGATTGCCGGACCGTTTGTACTGGGCATTTCATCCGGCGCAAAGCTCTGTGTCGCAATGGTCATGATTCTTTCTTTACAGCAGGGATTTTTTCTGCATTCGGGGATTCTGGTTCTGGCGGCATTTGCAGGCGCACTGCTCTGTATGCTGACGATTCTGGTTTTCTCCGGCAAAGTGCAGCACATGGCACAGCTCATAATCAGCGGCGTGATGATCGGATATATCTGCAATGCTCTGACGGATTTTGCCGTTACCTTTGCCGATGATGCGAACATTGTCAATCTCCATAACTGGTCACGCGGCAGTTTCTCCGGAACAAGCTGGGCAGATGTAAGGGACATGGCAATTATCACAGCATTTGCCATGATCGGCTCGGTTTTGCTGTCTAAGCCGATCAGCGCCTATCAGCTCGGGGAAAGCTATGCGAAAAATATGGGCGTCCGGATCAAACCGTTCCGAATTTTGCTGATTCTGCTTTCCAGTCTCCTCGCTGCATGCGTAACAGCATTTGCCGGACCGATTTCCTTTGTGGGGATCGCCGTACCGCATCTTGTCAAGGGACTCTTCCGGTCGGCAAAACCGCTGATTATTATTCCGGCATCCTTTCTCGGCGGCAGTGTTTTCTGTCTGGGCTGCGATCTCCTCGCGCGGACACTCTTTTCGCCGCAGGAGCTGAGTGTCAGCACAGTCACCGCCGTATTCGGCGCACCGGTTGTGATAGCCGTTATGCTGCGGCGTGAGAAAGAAAGGAGCAGAACATGAACACGGATCATATTCTGCTGGAAGCGAAGTCATTCTCCGCTGGATACCGAAAGCAGATTGTTGTCGATGATATCTCATTCACACTGCATGCCGGTGAGGTTCTGACGCTGATCGGTCCGAACGGTGCCGGAAAATCTACGGTTTTGAAAACGATTGCAAATCAGATTGATCTGATTTCCGGCGATGCTGTCATTTGCGGCAAATCGGTTCAGGAACAAACTGAAAAAGAGCTTGCAAGACAGATTTCCGTTTTACTGACAGACCGGATTACGGCAGAGCGCATGTCCTGCTTTGACGTTGCAGCAGCCGGAAGATATCCCTATACCGGATTGCTCGGCATGCTCTCAGAACAGGACAAACAGATCGTTCAGGATGCATTGAAAATGGTCGGCGCTGATGATCTGGCGGATGCATCATTCAGTTGGATCAGCGATGGTCAGCGTCAAAGTGTGATGCTCGCAAGAGCGATTGCACAGGAACCGAAAGTTCTGCTGCTCGATGAACCGACCTCTTATCTCGATATCAGCCGGAAACTCGATTTTCTCTGTCTGCTCCGAAAGCTCGCAAGAGAGCGCGGCATCGCAGTGATTCAATCGCTGCATGAGCTGGATCTTGCACAGCGTTTCTCGGATAAGCTGCTCTGCATCCGCGACGGCAAAGCTCAGCGCTTCGGCACACCGGATATCATTTTCAGCGGCGATTATATCACGGAGCTGTACGGCATCCGGAACGGAAGATATGATCCGCTTTACGGAACAGCGGAGCCCTCTGCATATACAGGTCAGCCGCAGGTTTTTGTGATTGGCGGCGGCGGAACTGCGATTCCGGTATACAGAAAACTGTATCGTGCCGGTATTCCGTTTGCAACAGGCGTTATTCACGAAAATGATCTGGATTATCCTGCCGCTAAAGCTCTCGCCGCTGATCTGATCACGGCTCCGTCATTTGAACCGATCCCTGAGGATGCATTCCGCAGCGCATGCGAAATTATGATGCAATGTGAAACCGTCATTTGCACGCTTGAAGCATTCGGTACGATGAATCATGCAAACCAAAAACTCCGCAACCTCGCGGAACAGATAAATAAACTGCAAACTGACATAAAAAAGCAGCCGTCCTAGAAAACGGCTGCTTTTCTTCAAATATAAGATTTGATCATTTCGTTCATCTGCTGATAGGAGCTGACCATTTCATCTGTCAGCGTGATATCAGTGTAATTACGGACATAATTCAAAAGCATCGTGAGGATATCCTCGGGACGGCAGGCGCACGCTTTTTCGATATCCTGCGCCGTCACACCCTGCAAATTATAGGATGCAAGCGTGCGGACACGTTCCTCTGCATTAAGACGGAGCTTCAGCGTATCAAGAATCATCGTCGCATGCTGACGCTGCACAGAGAGATTCTCCATGAGATTGGAGAGGTGCGCAGTTGTCACATAACCGCCTGCCTTTGTCGGCTTCGGCTTTGTGTGGTAGGTAAAGGTTTCATTGAATTTACCGGTCATCTGCTCAAGCACGAGCTTGTTCTCATCCCAGCGGCGCGAGCCATAGATCATGTAGCGCGTGATATCCATATTGAACTGCTTGCGGATTGCAGCGATCATGATTTCAAGCAGGAAGGGCTGTAATGCGCGCAGAAAATCCGTGTAGCGCTCCTGCTTCACATACAGATCAAGCAGCAGATAATACTCTGCGATTGACTGCTGACCGGTCATAATTCCCTCAAGCCCGCAGCGGCGGAACATCTGATTTGACTCTGCAAATCTGCCGTCTGCACGCATATCAGCAGCCTCCAGCAAAAACGGAACAATCTCAGGCACATCTCCGCCGAGCTTCCTGCTGAGAACTAGTGCGCCGTGATAGTCATATGAATCAACCAGCTCAGAGAGCAGCGCTTTCCCAAACTCCGTGACCGCTTCCTTTTTGATTGTGTCAGGATCAGGCTGTGCCGGAGCGGATTTGACAGGTGCTTCTTCTGGTTGAGCATCCGGTTCAGGATCAGCAGCGGTTACATCGGATACATCAGAAGCATTCGCCAATGCAGAAGTTGTCTCCGGAATCGCTGCCGGAGCGGAACCGTCCGTCAGGATAATCTGCATCGTGTCATCCGAAGCGAGCGGTAAAATCGCAGCCTGTTCTTCAGCAGAGCCGCCAAGCGTATTCACAATGATCACATCATCCGGATGATCGGCGCGAAGTTCTTTGAGATAAGCCGCAACTGATTCCGGCTTTTCGGGATCGCTGTATGTGACCATAATGTCAAAACTGTTTTTCAGTGCAAGGAGCGTTTCCTTTGCTGTTTCAGGCATTGTTTCAACGGAAAAGCCGTCTGGGAAGCAAAGAATCACCCGATCCGGCTGATCAAGGGCGCAAATATCCTGAACTGCTTTCAGTTCGGCATCATGAACATCATTGGAAACCGGTGATAACAAAATCTTCATAGTATTCTCCTTTTTGTAGAATCGGGATTCAAAATTCAGATATATCATCTTGACAGCAGCTAATACATACACCTGTATTATAAGTCTATTTGTCAGAATTGTCAAGCTGGAAACTGATATTTTGTAACATATACCAAATATCACCGGCAAGATTGTCATAATTGAACATAGAAAAATTCATAAACTTATGGTATAATATATGCATATCTTAAACCCGAAAGGATGACGATCTACATGGACAACAACAAAAACTGGGGCTATGAAGCGGTGTTTTACCAGATTTATCCGCTGGGATTCTGCGGCGCGCCGTTTGAAAATGACGGTATTCCGGAACATAGAATCCTCAAGGTACTCGACTGGATTGATCACATCGCATCGCTTGGCTGCAATGCAGTTTATTTTTCGCCGGTGTTTGAATCCGATACCCACGGCTACAATACACGCGATTTTAAGCGGATTGATACACGCCTTGGAACAAATGAGGATTTCAAGCGCGTCTGCGATGCACTGCATGAAAAAGGGATTCGCGTTGTACTGGACGGCGTGTTCAACCATGTCGGCAGAGGATTTCCGCAGTTCCGCGATGTATGTGAGAAGAAATGGGATTCGCCCTATAAAGACTGGTTCCATATCAGCTTCGACGGCAACAGCAATTATAACGACGGTCTCTGGTATGAGGGCTGGGAAGGTCACTTTGATCTTGTCAAGCTGAATCTGCGAAATCCGGCAGTAGTTGATCACATTTTTGATGCAGTCCGCTACTGGATCGAATATTTCGGCATCGACGGCATCCGGCTTGATGTGGCATATTCGCTTGATTTTGATTTTCTGAAGAATCTGCGTCGCTTTACAGACAGTCTGAAACCTGATTTCTTCCTGATCGGAGAGCTGCTGCACGGAGATTATTCGCGCTGGGTGAATCCGGAAATGCTGCACTCCGCAACAAACTATGAATGCTATAAGGGACTCTATTCCAGCTTCAATTCAATGAATATGTTTGAGATCTGCCACTCGCTCAAAAACCGTTTCGGTCCGGAGCAGTGGTGTCAGTACCGCGGTATGCATCTGCTCTGCTTTGCAGATAATCACGATGTCACGCGAATTGCAAGTATTCTGAACGATCCGGCACATCTGCCGCTTGTGTATACAATCTTGTTCGGTATGCCCGGAATCCCCTGCATCTATTACGGAAGCGAATGGGGCACACAGGCGCGCAAGGAACAGGGCGATCCTGCGCTGCGTCCCTGCTTTGAGCATCCGGAAAATAATGAGATCACAGACCTGATCCGCAAACTTGCCGAGGCACACCGCTCCTGCAAAGCGCTTTGCTACGGTGACCTGAAGGTTCCCGTCCTGACCAATCAGCAGTGCATCATTCAGCGCGATTTTGACGGTGAGCGTGTATTCGTTGCAGTTAATGCTTCCGATCAGCCGTTCACTGCACATTTTGATGCTGGATACGGACTTGCTGATGATCTTGTCACCGGCGGCACCCATGATTTCGGCGGCGGCAGTCTGCTTGAACCGCTGAGCTGCCATATCTGGCGCTGCAAATAATACCAAAAAGCCGTGAGCAAATCGTTCACGGCTTTTCTGTTACTTCGATTGTTCGGCAATCTGCTTTTGTTCTTTTGCAGCATTCTTTTCATGGAACAATGCCTCTTTGCTCTGCGCAGCGAGCTTCGCAATCGCCTGTTTCAGCACTGCCTGCTGTTCCGGCTCAAGCTGACGCATTGCCTTAAGAATTGCGCGGACAGATCGCAGCTTGTGCTGCTGCATCTCATAGAATGTATCTGTATCAGATGCCTGTATTACATCAAAGATTGCCTCGGTCAGCATATGCCTCGTATCATCATCGAGATCATTCAGCCAGCCTGTCATAGTGCGGTTGATGAATAAACCGAGCTTCGACAGTTCCTCAGCATATACAAAATCATGCCGCATAATCTCCCACGCATAGGAGAGATGCTGCGCAACGCCGTATGCCTTACTTGTCACGATTTTATGGTCAGTATTACTTGTCAGAAGCTGTCCGACCAGAGAGGACTGCGGAATCACACTGATAATTTTCGGAATTACAGCGGCATATTCCGGTGAATCGGCAATCTCATCCCGAAATCCCGGACCGTCAAAATCGAAGACCTTGTCGATTCTGTTCTTTGCAGATTCATCACAGAATACGGATGCATATACAGCAAAATTGCCGCCCTTGGAATGACCGCCGAGACAGAGGCGCCCTTCTGACAGTGCAGCATACGCATTGACATATTCCACCGCAAAGCGCTGACCTGGTGTCTCCGCCATATAGCTGAAATTGAAATCCTCCTTCCAACCGACAATACTGCCGTCTGTTCCGCGAAAGGAGATAAAGCTGTTTCCGTCCGGCATCAGACAGGTAACAGCGGAAAACTGTGAATCATCGTTCTCATCCGTCCGGCTGACATATCCAGTCAGACGAATATCCCGGAAGCGCTCCGATTCTCCGAGCTTTTTGAGCAGCTCTTGATCCTGCATATAGCAAAAGCTGATCTGTTTTGTATCTACCCGCTCCGGATCAAACGCCGCAGCCGTCTCCCCGATTGTAATATCCGTAGAAAATGAATCCGGCACAAAGCTGTCAAACGGCAGATAGCTGAGCTGTGCCAGAATCAGCGCATCGACCTGATTGAACGCATCCTTATCAAATGTGAGATCACCGCGCCAGTCCAGATAATCCAGAATATTTGCCATGTCAATCCCCTGCCTTATCGTTTATTTCGTATATACTCATTTTATCCGATTCTGCCGGATTTGTCAACATGCATCGAAATGGATTTTCTGTGATATGCATAATCTCCGCAGATCGGCAGATACTGATTGCGGAGGTGAACGTATGCCGAAACATGCAAAACATGCCGATGCACAAAAGCAGCCGCTGCCGGATCAGACGATCCAGTATCACAATCGGCACGAGAAAACAGCAGACGATCTGCCCGAGACCGGAGAACTTCCGGTCATTACGCTCGCAAAAGAAATCCCTGCAACAGAGCTCCATGACATGTAACGTGAAAAACGAGCCGGTTAAAAACCGACTCGTTTTTTGTATCAGCGAATTGCAGCGCGGACAACTTCATTGCGCTTGATCATGAAATCGAGGATTGAGACCTGATCGCCGCCGTAGGAGAACAGCGTGCTGCCGCCTCCGCCGGGCCAACCGCCGCCGGGCCAGCCTCCCCACATTCCGCCGCCCCACATGCCTCCGCCGCCCCACATACCGCCGGGGTTCTGCGAGACCTGAAGACCGTTCGGGCTCTTGGCAATATTCGATTCAAACTGATCAGCGGTAAAGAGGAACCGCGGATCCGCCTTGACATGACTGCGAATCAGTGACGCAAAGCCATTAATCGTCTTTTCGGGATCATTATAGTAATTCACGATCTGCATGACATACCCGTCATAGAGCTTTTTGTACTCGGAAACTGCAAGCAGCTTCGTCAGCATCGGGCGGCGGTTTGCATCCGCCTGATACATGCCGGTGTTGACGTCAGAATTAACGGAAGCACCGTAATCCATAAAGTTGCCGAGCGAGAGGTTGTAGTCCCAGCCGACATAGTACATCTTGCCCTCGTTATACTGGACATAGAAGTTATGCGGCATCATGCCGTTATAGCTGTCATAGTTGCAGAGAACAGAATTGACAGCAAAGCCCTTGAGCCAGCTCGGTACATCAATAATATCCTCGATGAACTTGTAGTTCTGCGGAGTAACACGGTTAATCGCGTTCACAATTTCCGTAATGTGCTGGAGGTTATCATCCGTACCGAATTTGACCTCAAAGTTTCGCAGATCCATGTCCTGCGCAAAAGTGCAGTCATAGCTTGTGCCGAAATCCGCCGCTTTGTAAAGGACGGAATCGTCTCTGGTCGCAAGGCGTTCACCAAGTGTGGTTCCGGGCTGCTCGCAGAGGAAATAGAAGCTGTAAAGCTGCCCGTTCAGATACATATCCGTATAGGCGCAGACCGGTGCGTATGCATCCAGATCATACATCGCGTTGTAGCAGAGAATATCACGCATGCAGGACGGATCGGAATACATGTTGTTCATGCAGATCTCCGTCAGACCGTGGTAATTCTGATACTTGTCATACTTATCCATTTTGATACGGAAGCTGTATTTATCGCGTCCCGCCTGATAGATAAACTGATTCGAGCTGTGACCTTTTGTGCGGATGCCGACATTCGGGAACGATTCGCCGTCGATCACAACATCACAGGGATAATACTCCTCATCCTGCGAATGTGCGAGAAAATCCTTCCACTTGGCGCTGTCCATTGAGACTTCGATCTTGTGAA
This sequence comes from Clostridia bacterium, assembly GCA_021152595.1. Taxonomy (GTDB): domain Bacteria; phylum Bacillota; class Clostridia; order Oscillospirales; family Ruminococcaceae; genus Firm-04. Next base: position 3,069 of record JAGKVC010000005.1, on the reverse strand, counting down.
CAGTTGATTGATCAAAGAGATCGCCGTACAGCAGATCGGCATGATCAGTATTGTTGACGCCCTCATAGTTTGCATTAGACGAAATCGAAAATCCCTTCTGACCGTTCCGCTCGACCTGAATACCGCCAGCCCAGAGCTGATAATCGGTGCCGGAACGAAGCTCCGGAGACGAGATCAGTGCGTAGCGGTACTTTTTCCGCGTATTCTGATCGAATACCGTATGCTTGCCGGAATCTGTCAGCGCGATCGGGTTATTCTTTGACCACTCTTTCACAAAGGAAACCTGCATAACAGGCTGATTATTCGTGCCAAGTGTCTCACAGATATTATCCGTTGCAGTTGCCAGAACCGTACAGCCGTCGAGCGTGATCACGCCCTCGGAACGGAGTCCGCGGTCGCCGCATGCACAGATTTCACCGCCCGTCAGATCCATTGTCGTATCTGCCTGCATTGCATCGTTACCGGCTTTAATCTGCACAGAGCCGCCGGACATATCGAGATTGCCCTTAGTTGCCTTGATGCCGTCGCCCTCGCTGTCAACAATCACCGTACCGTCTTTGATCGTGACAGAAGTTCTGCCGCGGATCGCATCGGTATTGCCGGTCGTGACATCGAGCGTACCGCCTGTGATCTTGAGATCGTTGTTGCAGTGTATGCCGTATTGGATGCCTGCATTGATCGAGAGCTTGCCCTCACCTTTTACGGTCAGATCATCCTTCGCGTGCAAAACAGCAAAGGCCGGCTCCTGCTCCTCCTGCGGTGCTTCTTTGCCGTCGGAAAGCTTGTTTTCCTTTCCGGCAACAAGATTCACAGAGGTATTCTCTGCATTCTCGACCATGATACAGGGCGCGTCGCCGTTGACCATATCCACGCCGTTGAGAAACAGCTTGACCGTTCTGGTATCGACGGTCTCATCCGGCACATTGACCAGAATCTGACCGCCCTGAAGGCTGCCGTCAATATAATAGGATCCGGATGCATTGATCGTTGCGGTCTTGCCGCTGACCTGAATGCTGGTACCATCATAGGTAATGCTGCTGCCCTTAAGATGAATATACTGCAGTTCATCTTCCTTCTCAGGGACCTGACGCTTCATCAGCGTCAGATCCCTTGCATCCAGTTTTCCGTCCTGATTCATATCGCCTGCACGCCAGTCAGACAATGATGCAGAGGATGTCAGGAGCCACTTTTGAAGCTGCTGAACATCTGACTTTGTCAGTGCGCCGTCACGGTTCACATCACCGGACGCAGCCGCAGAAGCAGGAATCGCCATGCCGCAGACCGTCACTGCGGCAGCCGTAATCACTCCGATTGTCAATTCGATTTGCTGCAGAATGCTTCGCATTCCAAACACCTCCGTTTAATAGAGCCAATTCTTTGCAAAGGTGTCAGCGAACGGATCTTTATTCTTCGGCAGTTCAAAAGGAGAATGTGTCAGGTTGCTGAGATCCAGCTTAGACTGGATACCATAGACATGCTGATCAAAATATGCCATCATATATTTCATGTCTTCTTCGATAACTGCGTGTCCTGAAAGGTGTACATTGATTGCGAGATGATCGCTGAGATCAAGATAATCAAATACATGTTTGACACCGAGATAAGACATCCACTGCGCGGGTGCATTCACCCAGTCCTCGCCCTGGCAGGAACAGATGATAAACAGATAGCGGTTCGGATCGGCGCAAAGCGAAGCGAGCATGTGCTGATCCATCGGGAGCTGATTTTCAGCCCGGAATTCCATGAATCTGCCGTTAAACCATCCCTGTTCACCTGACGCCTGAAGATTACCAAGCGCTTCGTTCTCACTGTACTTGTAACTGCCGGAGCCGCCTTTGCTGGTAAAATCGTAAGTTTTGCCTACGGATCGGTAGCGGTACATTGCCAGTCCGCCCGCACCGGAGCAGGAAGGCGCTACCATTTTGAAGCGTTTATCATATGCACCGCAGACTGCCGCTGCCTTTCCCCAGCGGGAAACGCCGGTGACAATCGAGCTGTCCGGATTGATATTCAATTCTTCCGCAGCACCTGCATAAAGCGCGTCGAGAACCTTGCTGCAGCCCCAGCCCCATGCCATCAGAACGCCGGTCTGCTCTTCCCACGAACGCCCGTAAGGATAGAGCGTATAGAACGGACCGGTATGCTGATTGTTATCGGCAGCCGCAAAATTCGACATCATGTCACCGGTCGTAATAACTGCATAGCCGTTTCCGGTTGCAACCTTCTCCTGAATATTCGTATGCATGCCGACGACGACAGGCGCACCGCCTTCATGACGAACCTTAGAGGGCAGCGATACGTTTGCTGTAAACGAAGCTGTCTTTCCGGTGCTCTTGCGCTTTACCGTGATTTTGAGTTTATTGCCGCTGATATCATAGCTGACTTCTTCATCGGAACCGTCGCGCCACACGCCGTACATGTAATACTCATACATGCAGCTGATTTCCGCCTGACGCCGCCACCAGTCATCCGGACTTTCCACCTTGGAACCATCCTGGAAAATGAACGGATCCGCGATTTCATTGGTTGCCTTCAGCGCGGAAACGGCGGGGAAGTTATAAGACTTCTCATACTCCTGCGGACCTGTGATCGGATCACCGTCCGGCTCGCCCTTTTCAAACTTGCTGACCTTGCCAAGCAGAAAATCACGCATCATGTTGACATCCAGTTCATTGACCTTACCGCTCTGATTGACATCGCCGTATTTTCTGGTTGCAGAATCATACTTTTCTGCCAGTGCGGCCTGCTTGATTGCGGAAAGATCGGCTGCCGAAAGCTCCCCGTCCTTCGTCATATCACCAAGGACAAACGGAACGGGCTTCGGCGGTTTCGGATTGGAAGGATCATTGACAGCCGTCACATCATCAATGTAGAAATCGCCGGTACCCTCAGCGGTTTCAAAGTAAAGCGAGATATCAGTCGCATCGCTCGGGATCGTGTAGGAAGTATTTTCCAGATGAACCCAGCCGTCGGTCGAATCTGCTTCCGCGATTGTCGGATACTGCGTTGTACTGCTTGAATCTGTGTATTGCAGCGTCATTTTGAATGTTGCGCTGCCGCTGCCTGCAT
>JAGKVC010000082.1 GCA_021152595.1 Clostridia bacterium | reverse complement strand
CAGCGCAATTTGTGGTATAATAGATAAGCGAAATTCTGCACCGGCGCGGATGTACCCCATCCCCGATGCGGATTTACAGCCCATATACTATTATAATAAATGGAGGTACATTCTTATGGCTATCGTTCGTAAGAAGAAGACGATGGACGGCAACAATGCTGCTGCATATGTGTCCTACGCCTTCACGGAAGTCGCCGGTATCTATCCGATCACGCCTTCCAGCCCGATGGCAGACTACGTTGACCAGTGGTCCGCTCAGGGTGTCAAGAACATCTTTGGTACAACCGTTAAGGTTGAGGAGATGCAGTCTGAGGCTGGTGCTGCGGGTACGGTTCACGGCTCCCTGAATGCCGGTGCGCTGACCACCACCTACACCGCTTCTCAGGGCCTGCTCCTCATGATCCCGAATATGTACAAGATCGCCGGTGAGCTGCTGCCCTGCGTGTTCCATGTTTCTGCACGCTGCGTCGCTTCCCACGCACTGAACATCTTTGGTGATCACTCCGACGTTTATGCCTGCCGTCAGACCGGTTTCGCTATGCTCGCTGAGACCAACCCGCAGGAGGTCATGGATCTCGCTGCTGTTGTACATCTCGCATCTATCAAGAGCCGCGTTCCGTTCATCAACTTCTTTGACGGTTTCCGTACCTCTCATGAGATCCAGAAGATCTCTGTCTGGGATTATGAAGATCTGAAGGAAATGTGCGATATGGATGCTGTCAAGGCATTCCGTCAGCGCGCTCTGAATCCGGAGAAGCCGGTCATGCGCGGTTCCCACGAGAACGGCGATATCTTCTTCCAGCACCGTGAAGCATGTAACAGCTACTACAATGCAGTTCCGGCAATCGTCGAGGAGTACATGGACAAGGTCAATGCAAAGCTCGGCACCGACTACAAGCTGTTCAACTACTACGGCGCTGCTGATGCAGATCGCGTTATCGTTGCAATGGGCTCGATCTGCGACGTTGCAGAGGAAGTCATTGATTACCTGAACAAGAAGGGCGAGAAGGTCGGTATCGTCAAGGTCCGCCTGTTCCGTCCGTTCTCCGCTGAGAAGCTCGTTGAGGCAATTCCGGCAACTGCGAAGACCATCGCTGTCCTCGACAGAACCAAGGAGCCGGGCTCCCTGGGCGAGCCGCTCTTTCTCGACGTTGTCGCCGCTCTGAACGTCACCGGCAGAACCGGCATCAAGGTCATCGGCGGCCGCTACGGTCTGGGCTCCAAGGATACTCCGCCTGCATCCGTCTTTGCAGTCTTTGCAGAGCTGGCGAAGGCAGATCCGAAGCCGCAGTTCACGCTCGGCATCGTGGATGATGTCACGAACCTCTCCCTCGCTGAGGAGGAAGCTCCGAACACCGCGGCTGAGGGCACCATCGAGTGCAAGTTCTGGGGTCTCGGCGGCGACGGTACTGTCGGCGCAAACAAGGACTCCATCAAGATCATCGGCGACCACACCGATAAGTACGTGCAGGCATACTTCCAGTATGACTCCAAGAAGACCGGCGGTATCACCATCTCGCACCTGCGCTTTGGCGATCAGCCGATCAAGAGCCCGTACTACATCAACAAGGCAGACTTCGTTGCATGTCATAACCCGTCTTATATCCTCAAGGGATACAAGATGGTCAACGATGTCAAGCCGGGCGGTGTGTTCCTGATCAACTGCCAGTGGAAGCCGGAGGAGCTCGATCAGCACCTCTCCGCTGACACCAAGCGCTATATCGCAAAGAACAACATCCAGCTCTATCTGGTCAACGCAATCGACCTCGCACAGGAGATCGGTCTGGGCAAGCGTACCAACACCATTCTCCAGTCCGCATTCTTCTCCCTTTCCAAGGTTCTGCCGGAGGCTGAGGCAATCGGCTACATGAAGGAAAAGGCTCAGAAGTTCATGAAGAAGGGCATCGAGATCGTTCAGATGAACGAGAAGGCAATCGACGCAGGCGCAAATGCTTACGTCAAGGTCGATGTTCCGGCTGAGTGGGCAAATGCTGCTGACGACGCTGCACCGGCGAAGATCGAAGGTCCGGAGAAGCTCGTCAAGATGGTTGACAGCATCATGAACCCGGTCGGCAAGATGCTCGGCGACACGCTGCCGGTTTCCGCATTCGCAGATCACGTTGACGGTACCTTCGAGCAGGGCGCATCCGCTTATGAGAAGCGCGGCGTTGCTGTTATGGTTCCGGAGTGGAATGCAGATACCTGTGCAAAGTGTAACCGCTGCGCATTCGTCTGCCCGCATGCTACCATTCGTCCGTTCGCTCTGACCGACGAGGAAGCTGCTGCTGCACCGGAGAACATCAAGATCGCTCCGAAGCCGATCGTCAAGACCGAGTACAAGTACACCCTCGCAGTTTCCGCTATGGACTGCATGGGCTGCGGCGTCTGCATCGGCGTCTGCCCGACCAAGTCCCTGAAGATGGTCGCAAGAGAATCTCAGGAACCGCAGCAGGCAGTGTTCGATTACTGTGTTGCAAAGGTCTCCGAGAAGGAAGACGTTGCAACCGACGCAACCGTTGTTTCCAGCCAGTACAAGAAGCCGCTGCTTGAGTTCTCCGGCTCCTGCGCAGGCTGCGCTGAGACCTCTTATGCACGTCTCATCACCCAGCTCTTCGGCTCCAGAATGTACATTTCCAACGCAACAGGCTGCTCCTCCATCTGGGGCGGTCCGGCAGCTACCTCGCCGTACACCGTTGACGCAAACGGCCACGGTCCGGCATGGGCAAACTCCCTGTTCGAGGACAACGCTGAGCACGGTCTCGGTCTGTATCTCGGTCAGAAGGCAATCCGCGACAGACTCATCGAGGAAGTCAAGGAAGTTGCTGCAAACGAGAACGCTTCTGATGCACTGAAGAATGCTGCTGCTGCATACCTCGATACCGTCAACGACGGCAAGCTCAACACCGCTGCTGCGGATGCACTCGTTGCAGAGCTCGAGAAGATCGCTGACAAGTGCGAGAAGAGCGCAGATATCGTTGAAAACAAGAACTACCTCTCCAAGAAGTCCGTCTGGATCTTCGGCGGCGACGGCTGGGCATATGATATCGGCTTCGGCGGTCTGGATCACGTTCTGGCAACCGGCGAGGATGTCAACATCATGGTCTTCGATACCGAGGTTTACTCCAACACCGGCGGTCAGGCTTCCAAGTCCTCCAACATCGGTCAGGTCGCACAGTTCGCTGCGGCAGGTAAGGCAATCGCAAAGAAGCGCCTTGCTGATATCGCAATGAGCTACGGCTACATCTATGTTGCACAGATCGCTATGGGCGCTGACATGAGCCAGACGCTCAAGGCAATCAAAGAGGCTGAGTCTTATCAGGGCCCGTCCCTCATCATCGGCTATGCACCGTGCGAGATGCACTCCATCAAGGGCGGCATGACAAACTGCCAGGCTGAGATGGAAAAGGCTGTCAAGTGCGGCTACTGGAACAACTTCCGTTATGATCCGAGACTGGCTGCTAAGGGTCAGAACCCGTTCCAGCTCGATTCCAAGGCTCCGACCGAGTCTTATCAGGACTTCATCATGGGCGAAGCTCGTTACAGCGCTCTGACTCGTTCCTTCCCGGAGCGTGCAAAGGAGCTGTTCGCAAAGGCAGAGGAGACCGCAGCAGATCGCTACGCATACCTCACCAAGCTCGCTGAGAAGTAATATCAACTGTAAGAATCTTACAGGAATCAGAATCGCCTGTGTACCCAAGCGTACACAGGCGGTTTTTGTATGCGGATCATGGATCTGCGCGGAATAAAAACAGGGCGCCGCCTCCAAACCTCTGCTCAGGGATATCCCTTTTGCAGGATTCGGGGCGGCGCCCATTCAATCCATCACAAATTGATATGCTGCTTGTTACTCGTCGTCGTCGTCACTCTTGACGCTTGCGACAACCTCGTCGATGAGGTTTGCAGGCAGCGGCTCATAGCGCTCGAAATCGAACGTGAATTCGCCCATGCCCTTCGCAACCTGACGCAGATACATCGTGAAATCGTGCATCTCGCGGATCGGAACCTCAGCAGAGATCGTCGTCATGCCGTCGCCGGAGGGCTCCATGCCGAGCACTCTGCCGCGGCGCTTGTTGATATCGCCCATGATATCGCCGTTCTTATCATCCGGAATGGTGACCTTCAGCGAACCGATCGGCTCAAGCAGGATCGGATTTGCCTGCTTCATGCCTTCCTTGAATGCGAGCGAAGCAGCGATCTTGAATGCCATTTCAGAGGAATCGACAGGGTGATAGGAACCGTCGAGCAGCGTTGCCTTGATGCCGACGACCGGGCAGCCTGCGAGCACGCCCTTCTTGACGCTGTCCTGCAAGCCCTTTTCGATTGCCGGGAAGAAGTTCTTGGGGACTGCGCCGCCGAAGATCTTTTCCTCGAAGACGAGCGAATCGCTGTCGGTCGGCTCGAATTCGATCCAGACATCACCGAACTGACCGTGACCGCCGGACTGCTTCTTATGGCGGCCCTGAATCTTATCGGTCTTCTTGCGGATGGTCTCGCGGTAGGCGATCTTCGGCTCCTCGAGCGTGATATCCACGCCGAACTTGCTCTTCATCTTCGCCTTGACGACATCGAGGTGCTGGTCGCCCAGACCTGCGAGGATCTGCTCCTTGGTGGTGGAATCGAGACCGAAGGAGAGTGCCTTATCCTCCTCGAGCAGTCTCTGGAGACCGGTCGAGATCTTTGCCTCGTCGCCCTGCTTGGCAGCCTTGACAGCCATGCGGTAGGTCGGGTTCGGATACTGCACCTTTGCATAGGAGATGACCTTTGCAGCGTCACAGAGCGTATCGCCGGTATTCGCGGAGATCTTGGTTGCGATTACGATATCGCCGGCAACTGCGGAGCTGACCTCGGTCTGCTTCTTGCCGAGCATCGTATAGAGCTTGCCGATATGCTCCGCAGCGCCTGTCGATGCATTGACCAGATCCTTATCCGGTGTCAGTGTGCCGGTAATGACCTTGATGAAGCTCATCTTGCCGACGAACGGATCGGCGACGGTGCGGAATACAAATGCGGAAAGCGGTGCCGAGGAATCGACCTTGACCTCGATCTCCTTGCCGTCCTTATCGGTTGCCTTGAGTGCGGCAGCGGTCGAGGGATCCGGCATATACTTGAGAAATTCGAGCAGCAGGTCGCAGCCGGCAGGATTCGTGCAGGAGACCGTGAAGACCGGCATTGCACGGCCGGTACGCATTGCCTCGTGGATACCGTGGCTGATTTCCTCCTGTGTGAAGGCTTCGCCCTCGAAGAATTTTTCCATCATTTCATCGCTGGTCTCTGCGACTGCTTCGCTCAGACCGTCCATGAGGGAATCTGCGGTGACGCCTTCCTTATCATTCAGGACGATGCCGGTCGCATCTGCTGCGACGGAGACGCCCTTCTTGTCATAGGTGTAGGACTTCATTCTGCCGAGGTGAACGAGCGACTTGAACTGATTGTTTGCGATTTCCGGCACGATAACCGGGCAGACAGCAGCGCCGAAATGCTCCTTCAGGGAATTGAGCACGGTATAGAAATCCTGATTCGGATCGTCGATCTTGGTGACGACGAAGAGGATATGCTTGCCGAGCTTCTTTGCGGCATTGAATGCCTTGACGGTGCCGACGTGGACACCGGATTTTGCGGAAACGCAGATGATAACGGTATCGCCTGCATAGAGACCTTCGTTTGTTGCGGCAGCAAAGTCAATCAGACCGGGGACATCCAGCAGATTGATCTTGAAATCGCTGTATTCAAAACTCGCGAGCGAGAGATTGATTGAGTATTTGCGCTTGATCTCCTCCGGATCAAAGTCGCAAACGGTATTTCCGTCCGCTGCTTTTCCGATACGGTCGATAATACCGGCACGATAGAGCAGTGCTTCAGCAAGAGCGGTCTTACCGCAGCCGCTGTGTCCGGTGAGAACAATGTTTTTGATTTTTGCGGTGTCTAAGTTTTTCATGTGTGAGACTCTCCTTACTGCCGCATGCGCCGACATCTATCCGATGCACAAAAATTTCGGAAACACGTTTCTTTTGAAATATGGCTGTCTGACGCAAACGGAATTTTACAAACTTATTATACCATGTGTTGAAAATCCATGCAAGTGTGAAAATGATTTTCTACGTTTTACCGAAAATCAGGCTTTCGCTTTGTGCATTTTCACGAGATATTTTTGACAAATTGATTTGAAATGATGATAGATAGACTATCACGAGAATACGCTCCGGAAATTGAAGCGCAAAGGCACTTCCGGAAAATGAGAAATGAGGAATTAGAAATGAGAAATTGCGGTGTCCGCTTCGCGGACGGATTTATATAATAGGGAGGAGGGCAGAAGTATGATTCTCTGTTCACTGTGTACTTGTACACCCGAATGGGACGGTGCAGTTTTTGGTTGTCAGCCTTTGTTTGAGCGATTTTGTATGGAGATATTCAGCGTAATGTTCTTTATCCAAACTTCAAAGGTTAATTTTGCTTGGGCGCGGGGCGCGGGTTCGAGGGAACAACCCAAAGAGGCAAGGTGGAAGTTCGCAAGCTCACATTCCCCCTTTCCCCTTTAGGTTTTTCCCTCGAGCTCCCATTTCCTCATCCCCTTTCCCCCTTAGGGCGTGAGTCTCTCGCTTGGCGTGCGGTGCTTGATGCTCGCTGTTCTGATGAATTGCGGCTTGAATGAACGGATGATTTCGCGGATTCTGCATACCGAACACAGTACCTCGCTTTCAGAGAGGAGAGGATAAGGAATGAGGGAGCGCGAGGGAGAGAACCTTAGGGAGAGGGGAGACCTGAGCGCAGCGAAGACTTCCCTCTCCCTGTGGTTCTTGCCCTCGCACCCGCGCCCCGCGCCCAATCAAAATTAACATTCGGACAAAAGATCAAGAACAAGAAATCAAAACCACACCCTTCGTGCCCAATTAAAAATAACATTCGGACAAAGGAGCGGAATAAGCAACCAATGCCGTTCCAATATAATCTGACATGCGGCGCAGCAAAAACCGCTTCCGCCGTAACAATAAATCCGGCGACAAATTTCTAAAACTGTACTCCCTAAAAAAACACTTGCTTTTTTCTGAAAGATATGGTATAATAAATTGTTGATACGCGGGATTGTGAAAAAATTGTCAATCTGCGCGAATGCCCTGCCGCGTGCAGCATCACACGCAGGCCAGATTTGAAAGGATGGTTTCTCAAAGATGGAGAACAAGCTGTTGAAAGAGCAGTCCGCAGCCGAGCTTGCAGACCTGCTTCAGAAAACCCAGAGTGCATATGACGCTTTTCAGGCGAAAAAGCTCAGCCTGAATATGGCGCGCGGCAAGCCCGGCCCTGAGCAGCTCGCACTCTCTCTGCCGCTCATGAACGCTCTGCCGGCAGATGCGGATATGATTTCCGAAACCGGCGACGACTGCCGCAATTACGGCGTTCTGACTGGTATTTCCGAAGCGAAAAAGATCTTTGCGGATATCCTCGGCGCAAAGCCGGAGGAAATGTTCGTTGCAGGCAACTCCAGCCTTGAGCTGATGTTCGCATGTCTGCAAATTGCCTATGTCAAGGGCATCGCAGGCTGCACGCCGTGGAGCAGACTCGACAAGGTCAAGTTCCTCTGCCCTGTCCCCGGCTATGACCGTCACTTCGCACTGACCGAATACTTCGGCGTTGAGATGATCCCCGTTCCGACCGATGAGAACGGTCCCGATATGGCAATGGTCAAAAAATATGTCGAGGGCGACGAGACCGTCAAGGGCATCTGGTGTGTGCCGGTCTACGCAAATCCCTCCGGCATCGTTTACAGCGATGAGACCGTCCGCGCATTTGCCGCGCTCAAGCCGGCTGCAAAGGATTTCCGCATCTTCTGGGATAATGCATACTGCATCCACCACCTGACCGATACGCCGAAGAAGCCGCTGACGATCAATCAGGCATGCGCTGAGGCAGGCAGCGAGGGACTGTTCTATCAGTTCGTCTCGACCTCCAAGGTCACCTTCCCGGGCGCAGGCGTCGCCGCGATGAATACTGCAAAGGCAAATCTTGATGATCTCTGCGCAAATCTCGGCATCCAGACCATCGGCTTCGATAAGCTCAATCAGCTCCGTCATGTACGCTATTTCGGCAATGCGGAGAACATGCGCGCACACATGAAGAAGCATGCCGCAATCCTCAAGCCGAAATTCGATATCGTGCTGAATACGCTCGAGCAGGAGATCGCACCGCTCGGCATCGCAAGCTGGACCAAGCCCGAGGGCGGCTATTTCGTCTCCTTCAATGCACCGAAGGGTACTGCAAAGCGCATCGTACAGCTCTGCAAGGAGGGCGGCGTCACGCTGACCGGTGCAGGCGCAACCTATCCCTACAAGAAGGATCCGGATGACAGCAACATCCGCATTGCGCCGACCTATCCGACACCGGATGAACTCGCGCAGGCAATGGAACTCTTCTGCATCTGCGTCAAGCTCGCTGCACTCGAGCAGCTCGTCAAATAAGGCATTCTGATCATCAGCGCCGTGAGCCGATCCGGACTTGCGGCGCTGATTGTATAATGAGAAATTAGGAATGAGAAATTAGAAATTGCGGTGTCCGCTAACGCGGACGATTTTGAATCATCGCCGCAAGGCGATACCGAAATTTCTCACTTCTAATTTCTCATTTCTAATTCGGAGCGGACTTGCTCTTGACGCGGCGGCAAAACTGTGATATAATAAAGTGAACTGTTATACAGCAAAAGCGGATCCCATCCGCAGAAGGAGAAATACAATGCTTGATATTAAATTTCTGATTAACAACAAGGATGCTGTCAAGGAGAACATCAAAAAGAAGTTCCAGGACGACAAGCTCCCGCTCGTAGACGAGGTCGCGGATCTCTATGCACAGATCATGGAGGCAAAGCATATCTCCGAGGATCTGCGTGCGCAGCGTAATAAGCTCTCTGCTCAGGTTCCGGTGCTCATGAAAGAGGGCAAAAAGGAAGAGGCTGAGGCAATCCGCGCACAGGTCAAGGAAAATGCCGTCATCATGAAGGAAAAGGAAGCGCTCATGGACGAGCTGACCGTTCGCTATGAGGACATCATGAAGCGCATTCCGCAGATGATCGACGCTTCCGTGCCGATCGGCAAGGACGACAGCGAAAATGTCGAGGTCGAGCGCTTCGGTGAGCCGGTTGTGCCGGATTATGAGATCCCCTATCACGCGGAGATCATGCAGAGCCTCGGCGGACTCGATAAGGAATCCGCAGGCAGAGTCGCAGGCGAGGGCTTCTATTATCTGCTCGGCGATGTTGCGCGTCTGCATGAGGCTGTCCTTGCATACGCAAGAGATTTCATGATCGACCACGGCTTCACCTATGTCATTCCGCCCTTCATGATGCACAAGAACATCGTCGAAGGCGTTATGAGCTTCGAGGAAATGGAAGCGATGATGTACAAGATCGAGGGCGAGGATCTCTATATGATCGGCACCTCTGAGCATACCATGATCGGCAGATTCGTCGGACAGATGATCGACGAGAAGACACTGCCGCTGACACTGACCTCCTATTCGCCGTGCTTCCGCAAGGAGACCGGCGCACACGGTCTGGAGGAGCGCGGCGTTTACCGCATCCACCAGTTCGAGAAGCAGGAGATGATCGTCATCTGCAAGCCGGAGGAGAGCATGGACTGGTACAACAAGATGTGGAAGCTCTCTGTTGACCTGTTCCGCAGCATGGAGATTCCGGTTCGTCAGCTCGAGTGCTGCTCCGGCGACCTCGCAAACCTCAAGGTCAAGTCCTGCGATATCGAGGCATGGAGCCCGCGTCAGAAGAAGTATTTTGAGGTCTGCTCCTGCTCGAATCTCGGTGATGCACAGGCACGCCGCCTGAAGATCCGCACCAAGGGCGAAAACGGCACCTACCTTGTCCACACGCTCAACAATACCGTTGTTGCGCCGCCGAGAATGCTGATCGCACTGCTCGAGAATCACTATCAGGCAGACGGCACCGTCAATGTGCCGGAGGTTCTCCGTCCGTATATGGGCGGCAAGGCAGTCCTGACACCGGTCAAGAAATAAGACTGTCTGACAAACCCGTTTGAGATCAAAAATAAGCCGCTGAAATGAGCGTAACAGCTTGCATTTCAGCGGCTTTCTTCTATTTGTGCGTAAAATGGGATTCCAAAGGGAAAATGTCTCTTTGGAATCCCATTGTCATTCATCGCGCAGAGATACCGCACAAAAAAATCAGGGACAAGAAACCGGCTGACGGTTTCTGCCCCATAATTTTCCTGTGCAATTCGGCATGTGCAGATCAGTCGATCTCCACAGCAACTTTCCGGTTTTCACGGGCAGCACCGGCACGCATCAGTGTCCGGATCGCTTTTGCGATTCTGCCCTGCTTGCCGATGACACGTCCCATGTCATCCGGTGCAACGGTGAGGTGCAGGACAGTGATGCCCTCCTCATTGACTGCGTCCTCAGTAATCTGAATTGCAGTCTTATCCGTGACCAAGCCTTCTACGATTGCATACAACAGTTCTTTCATGATGTTCTCCCAAATCCAAGGTAGTGGGGAAGTGCCGATTACAGCACGCCCTGCTTCTTCAGGATATCGCGGACGGTATCAGTCGGCTGTGCGCCGTTCTGAAGCCATGTCTTTGCCTTGTCAGCATCAACCTTGACAACGGACGGCTCCTTGGTCGGATCGTAGTAACCGATCTCCTCGATGAAGCGGCCGTCTCTCGGATATCTGCCGTCAGCGACGACGATACGGTAGAACGGAGCCTTCTTTGCACCCATTCTTCTCAGACGAATCTTAACTGCCATTTTTATTCACCTCCACATTTTGATAACATATATATTCATGCAAATATGAGTTTTTGCAATGAAATCGGATTTTCAGTGCTGAACGGGACCGAACAGCCAGCAATAGAGCAGATAGCCGCCGAATGCAAGCAGCGGCAGTGATGCGAGCGCGTGAATGAGGCGCGCTTTTTTCTTGCCCCAGCGTGCGAGCTGATCCTGCATCTGCGGATTCTTGCTTTTCTCATACATCTTCGGAAAGCCGAAGAGCGCCGAAACCAGCACCATGATTCCGCTGCCGAGCAGTAGCACCGGAATGGCAAGCGTCAGCCAGTGCAGGAACGGATCATTGTTGTTGCTGAGCATCGCGGCACCTCAGAATTTCGGAAAGCCGCCGCCCATGCCGCTCATCATTTTCGGATCGAGCTTGGGCATCTTGCGTCTGCCGAAGAGTCCCTTCTTGCCGCCCATGCCGCCGAGCTTTTTCATCATCTGCTGCATCTGCTCAAACTGCTTGAGCAGGCGGTTGACGTCCTGTACCTGCGTACCGGAGCCCTTGGCGATTCTGCGCTTGCGCGAGGGATTGATGATCGAGGGCTTTGCGCGCTCTGCCGGTGTCATGGAAGTGATCATCGCTTCCACTCTGCCGAAGGCGTTGTCGTCGATATCCAGCTCGTCGAGCTTATTGCCGACACCCGGAAGCATGCCGACGATCTTCTTGAGATCGCCCATCTTGCGGATCTGGCGCATCTGATCGAGCAGATCATCCATATCGAACTGGCTCTTCTGGAGCTTCTGAGAGAGACGCTCCGCCTCCTGCTTGGAATAGACATCCTCCGCCTTTTCGATCAGCGAGAGAACATCGCCCATGCCGAGGATTCTGGATGCCATTCTGTCGGGGTGGAACTGCTCGAAATCGTCGAGCTTTTCGCCCATACCGACATATTTGATCGGCTTGCCGGTGACGGACAGCACGGAGAGTGCCGCACCGCCTCTGGTATCGGAATCGAGCTTCGACATCAGCACGCCGGTAATGCCCAGCGCCTCATCGAATGCCTTTGCGACGTTGACGGCATCCTGACCGGTCATGGCATCGACAACGAGCATGATCTCATCGGGATTCGTTTCCGCCTTGATATTTTTCAGCTCATCCATGAGCTTTTCGTCGATATGCAGTCTTCCTGCCGTATCGAGAATGACAACATCGTGATTGTGATCCTTTGCGTACTTGACGCCCTGAACGGCGATCTCGACCGGATCAATCTGACCGAGTTCAAAGACGCTGACCTCTGCCTGACCGCCGACGACCTTGAGCTGGTCGATTGCAGCCGGACGGTAGACGTCACAGGCGACGAGCAGCGGATGATGTCCCTCTTTCTTGAGCAGCTTTGCGAGCTTTGCGCAGTGCGTCGTTTTACCGGAGCCCTGCAAGCCGCAGAACATCAGGATTGTCGGGGGCTTTGCGGCAAAATTCAGGCGCGAATTGCCGTCGCCCATCAGGGAGACCAGCTCCTCATTGACGATCTTGACGACCTGCTGCGCCGGCGTCAGGCTGGCGAGAACCTCCTCACCGACCGCACGCTCCGAAACGCGCGCGACAAAATCCTTGACGACCTTATAGCTGACATCCGCTTCCAGAAGGGCAAGCCGTACCTCGCGCATTGCTTCCTTGACATCCGCCTCGGTGAGCTTTCCGCGTGCCTTGAGCTTTTTGAATACCTGTCCGAGTTTATCCTGCAATCCTTCAAAAGCCATTGCTGTTCCCTCCTGTTCTTCAATCGTTTTTCAGAATAGCGCCTTGCCCCTGCCTGCGGCTTCCGCGATGCCGGAGCGCTGCGGCTCGGGCAGATCTGCGCTGAGTGCTTCAATTTCTTCAAATATTGCGCGGGCAGCCTTGAGTCTTTCTGCAATGCCCATCTGCGCTTCGTATTCTTCGAGCTGACGTTCGCCTCTGCGGATGCTGTCATGCACCGCCTGACGGGAGATCCCGAGCGGCTCTGCCAGCTCTGCGAGCGAGAGGTCTTCGTCATAATAGCCCTCAAGCAATGTCCGCTGCCGTTCGGTCAGCATATTGCCGTAGCAGTCGAGCAGCAGTACAAAATCCAGATTCTTCACTGATCTGCCCCCCTGTCTTTTAGCTGTCATGGTCAAAGCCTTTACACCAGCTCTCCTATTATAACAGCTTTCCCCCTGTTTGTCAAGGGGAAAACTGAAATTTTTTCGCGTTTTCGCAGGAAAACCGCCGCCTGAAAGTCCGCCCTTCAAATTTGTGAGATATTTTTTCGGTTTTCTTGTTACATTTGCGGCAGATTTTCTGTCTATATAATTGAGGGGTATTTGTTCCCGCAAAAAACGCCGCCCCTCCGGAATGAACCGGAGAGGCGGCGAAAACGGGAGCTTGCACAGCTGTATCAATCATTGTCAAAGTCTGAAATCCGGTGCGCCGAAGACAGTATAAGTCTTTGCTTCCTCAAAGACTTTCAGCATTGCATCCCATGTCAGATCCTCATCGGTAAAAATCAGTCTCGGATCAGCAGGCTCCGCAAAAGCAGGCGCATAACTGGGCTCACCGAATTTCTGACGGTGCAGCTTTACGGCATAGCTGCGGCAGCGTTCGATTGCAATACCGAAATCATAAATCGGATCTTCCCATTTGTCTCCTTCGCGTTTCATCAGTTCGCCGATCATCTCTGCATACTTGCTCTGCGTGACGCGAACCGCGTTGAGGAAATCGCCGATCTGATCGTTGTCTGCGGGGAGCGGACCGTTTTCCTCCTCGTAGCGCTCCAGTGCATATTCCGGACTGACAACTCTCCAGAAATCATCCTCGGTGAAATCGCCGGTCAGACCGATGGATGCCCAGTCGATCGGCAGCTCACGGACAAGCCGCGGAGAACGGTACAGCGTATAATCGTCATAGTAATTCTGATTTGCAAGATAATCCGGCGGCGTGATACCGGTCAGATCATAGGAATAAATCAGGCGAAGTGTATGGAGAATCGCTTGTTCTTCATCTCTGCCGAGCGGATATGCCGAATTGCTGTCGAGGGTACATCCGGGAATGATGTCTGCCTGACGGAGCTGCGCATCGGTCAGCGGAATCATATCCAGCACATCATTCAGCTCTGCAAAATAGATCATATCGCACAAGACGCCGTCTGCCAGCGTGAACTGTCCGTCCAGATCGAAGTCACCGAACACCGGA
>JAGKVC010000081.1 GCA_021152595.1 Clostridia bacterium | reverse complement strand
CTTATAGTGGGATTCCAAAGGGATAGCATCCCTTTGGCGGGGTATGGGGCAGCGCCCCATTATAATCATCGCGCAGCGATACCTTTATCGACAAGCTGAGAGGACAGAATGAGATCTTCTGTCCTCTTTCAGGGATCGGTTTATGCTTCGCTGCATTTTTTGAGAACAGCTCTCACATCGGGCATCGCCGCCAGACCGTCGCCGTCATAATCCGGCGCATGACTGATGATCGCTTCCGTCTGCTCATCGGTCAGGGCAGCATCCTCTGCAACAAACCGCGCCAGCAATACGGCATCTGCTATGGTGAGCGCCTTGTCGCCGTTGTAATCGCCGCGGAGCGGTGCCTGCGGCGCATCGCCGAGCGCTTCAAACGAATAATGATATTGCTTTGCATAGGTCTCCGCCGTAGAGCCTTTGAAGCCGCGCAGCACGATACCGTCAGGGAATATGTTATACGGGGTGTCCGCTTCCTCAAATGTGCAGTCCGTACTCAGAACGGTTGCTGTTTTCAGCGATGTCTCGTAAAACGCACAGTCTCCGATTCTGGTGACATGCTCCGGAATGGTGACCGCAGTCAGACCGGTACACTTGCTGAACGCTGAATAACCGATCTTTGTGAGGCTCTCCGGCAGGATGATTTCAGTCAGACTGCTGCATTGGATAAACGCACTGTATCCAATCTCCGTGACACCCTCCGGAATCGAAACCGAAGTCAGACCGCTGCATCCGGAAAAAGCATTCTTTCCGATGCTTGTGACATGCTCCGGCAGCCTGATCTCCGTCAGCGCGCTGCATTGAAAGAAAGCGCTGTCTTCAATCACCGTGACGCTCTCCGGAAGCGTGACCGCAGTCAGAACGGGGCAGAAGGCGAATGCCATTTGACCGATATTCGTCACACCTTCCCCGACCACAGCCTTTTTGATATACTCCCGATAGGGGAGCCACGGGCCGGCGTCCGTATCCCGTTCGTTCTGCATGGCGCCTTCGCCGGAAACTGTCAGCGTCCCCTCAGTGTCAAGCGTCCAAGTCAGATTTTTGCCGTAGGTGCCGGAAGCGCTGTGATCCGGCGCGGTAATTTCTTCAAATGTCTGGCTGAAGAATTCCGCGTAAGCCTGCGCAGAAGAACCGGCATAACCGCGGATCGCGGTCGTTTTCGGAACCATTCTTTTGATTTCATCGTAATCTATTTTGCATTCCGGATTCAGGAGCGTGATCGCCTTCAAACCGGTGCAGTCGATAAACACGCATGCTTCGATCTCAGCAACATGTTCCGGAATCGTGATCTTTTCCAGTTTACTGCAAAATGCAAAAGCATTCACGCCGATGCTTGTGACACTTTCCGGAATTGTGAATGCTGTCAGACCGGAGCAGCCGTAAAAGGCATAATCGCCGATCCCCGTGATGCCGTCCGGCAGATCTATCTCCGTCAAACCGGAGCAGCCCTGAAACGTCAGCTTTGCAATCTGCGTGACACCCTTCGGGACCGCAACAGATTCCAGACTTGCGCAGCCGTAGAACGCGCTTTCTCCGATGCCGGTGACGCTCTCCGGAATCATAATCGCTTCCAATCCGGAACAGCCGTCAAATGCATTCTTTCCGATGTATGTGATACCGTCACAGATCACAGCCGTCTTGATATTCTTTCTCTGTGCCTTCCACGGAACAGGTGCATCGTCCGTGTAGTCGTTCATTTCTCCCTCGCCGGAGATTCTCAGCGTTCCCCCGCTGTCGAGCGTCCATGTGCAGTTCTCGCCGCAGGTGCCGCTTGATTCCGCAGCGCTTACGGTGACCGCAGACCGCAGCAGAGGCGTACTCTGCGGCAGTGCGCAGGCAGTTACCGCAGCCGCGGCAAGGATGCATAGAATTCGTTTTCGTGTATGTTTCATGGAAATACCTCCGTATATAAAATAATAGCTGCTGCGTGAATTTGAAGCATGTGCAGTTATCATAATCATACCATGTTTGACCATGCTTGTCAAGACACAGAAAAGCCGCCCCCGTTTTTCTGAACCGGAGCGGCTTCATTCTGATCATACAAATGTCTCTTTGGCAGGGGTTAGGGACGGCAATGCTGAAAACTTAAGGTGCTGCGTTCCTAAGTGAATTGCGCTGCAATTCACTCAGGGGCGCCCTCTATCGCAGGGCGCCCCTCTCCGAAAAACGATCCACCGGATCGTTTTGTCGGATTCACCCCTGCGGAGCTCCTTGCGTAGTGGCATTTCGCACTCTGCGGAGTGCGACCAAAGGGCGCCGCCCTTTGGAAACCTGCGAGCTTTTGAAAAAGCTCGACCAAAACTTTTATTTCGGCTTCGCCGTGTGTACCTTAAGTTGTTGAGGACGGAGTACCCATTATAAGCTCTTCACTGCTTGCCGCCGATGATTTCCTTGAGCTTTTTGAAGAAATTGTCGCGCTTGGAATAATTCTTCGATTCCAGCGAAGCCTCGAGCTGCTGGAGCAGATCCTTCTGCTTCTTGTTCAGTCCCTTCGGCACCTCGACGAACACCTTGACATACTGATCGCCGCGGTCGGAGCGCTGCAACTTCTTGACGCCCTTGCCCTTGAGACGGAAGACGGTTCCCGTCTGCGTGCCTTCGCCGATGCGGTACTTGACATTGCCGTCAATGGTCGGGACAACGATCTCGTCGCCCAGAACCGCCTGTGCATAGGTGATCGGGATATCGCAGTGGATATCATAGCCCTCGCGCTGGAAGATCGGATGCGGCTTGACATTGATGCCGACGATCAGATTACCGGCAGGACCGCCGTTGACACCTGCATCGCCCATGCCCGATACGCGGATTGCGGTGCCGTCATCAATACCGGCAGGGATATCGACATTCAGGCTCTTGTTGACGCGCACTCTGCCTGCGCCGCGGCACTTCTGGCAGGGACTCTTGATGATCTTTCCCTTGCCGCCGCAGTGCGGACAGGGCTTTGTCGAGGAGATCATGCCGAACGGGGTGCGCTGCATCGTCTTGACCGAGCCGCGTCCCTGACAGTCCGGACAGACCTCCGAACCGGAATTGCCTGCGCTGCCGCTGCCGTGGCAGTCGGGGCAGGTCTCCATGCGCTGGATCTGAATATTCTGCGATTTGCCGTTGCACGCCTCCATGAATTCGATCGTGACGCTCGTCTGCAAATCTCTTCCCTGACGCGGTGCATTCGGATTGTTCATCCGTGTGCCGCCGCCGAACATGCCGCCCATGCCGCCGAACAGACTCTCGAGAATCTCGCTGACATCAGAGAATCCGCCTGCACCGGGATCGCCGCCCATACCGCCGTTTTCAAATGCTGCATGGCCGTACTGATCGTACATCTGGCGCTTTTCCTGATTGGACAGCACCTCATAGGCTTCGGTGATCTCTTTGAATTTATCCTCACAGGTCGGATCGTCCGGATGCAGATCCGGATGATATTTTCTTGCAAGCTGACGGTAGGCCTTTTTCAGCTCATCGTCCGTCGCAGACCTGCTGACGCCCAGTACCTCATAATAATCTCTTTTGTCAGCCATATATTCTACACCCCTTCGTGTGTTCTTTGATTCTTTTATGCCGTGCCGGCACCGGCGCAAAAATCCTGAATATGATACCGCAGATTGCCGGAATATGCACCTGCTCTGTTCTCATCATGCACCCAATGCGCCCAGATGCAGCACAGGGATCGGTGTGAGCGTATAGAACAGCAGCATGATCCCGAGAATGGTCAGTGCAGCCAGTGTCATCTTGATATAATCACCCTTGTCGTTCATCCGGATGTATCCTTTCATCGAGTGTCCGGGTACGGCGAGAGGGGCGGAAGGACATTCCACCCCTGACGCATATAAATCGTTTGATTATGCCTCAGTGAAATCCGCATCGACAACGCCGTCGTCATTGCCGCCGTCATTGCCGCCGTTGTTCTCCGGTGCGCCGCCCATATTCATGTTGCTGAAATCCGGAGCGCCGCCGTTCGGATTTGCCTGATTGTAGACCTTCGAGCTCAGTGCATAGAATGCATCCTGAAGTGCCTTGGTCTTTGCCTCGATCTCCTCGGTGTTATCGTTCTTGAGTGCCTCCTTGAGGTCATTCAGGGCGCTTTCGATCGGTGCCTTATCCTCTGCGG
Source organism: Clostridia bacterium (assembly GCA_021152595.1). Lineage (GTDB taxonomy): Bacteria > Bacillota > Clostridia > Oscillospirales > Ruminococcaceae > Firm-04. Next base: position 9,840 of record JAGKVC010000081.1, on the reverse strand, counting down.
AGACCTTGTCGCCGAAGTCGCTCAGAGCCTTCTCGCACTGGACAACGAGGGATTCGCCGTTGTTCTTTGCGTCAACAGCCGCCTTGCGCTTCTTATCCTCCTCGGCAAACTGCTCTGCCTCGCGGACTGCGCGGTCGATATCCTCCTTGCTCATATTGGTCGAGGATGTGATCGTGATATTCTGCTCCTTGCCGGTGCCGAGATCCTTCGCGGAAACATGAACGATACCGTTTGCGTCGATATCGAATGTGACCTCGATCTGCGGGACACCGCGCGGTGCCGGTGCGATGCCGTCGAGACGGAATTCGCCGAGCTTCTTGTTGTCTCTTGCAAATTCACGTTCACCCTGCAGCACAACGATATCAACTGCCGGCTGATTATCCGCAGCGGTCGAGAAGACCTGCGATTTCTTGGTCGGGATGGTGGTATTGCGCTCGATCAGCTTGGTGCAGATGCCGCCCATGGTCTCAAGACCGAGGGACAGCGGCGTGACGTCGAGCAGCAACAGACCGCCCTCGACATCGCCGCCGAGGATACCGCCCTGATATGCAGCACCGAGTGCGACGCACTCATCCGGATTGATGCCCTTGAACGGCTCCTTGCCGATTCTCGCCTTGACAGCCTCCTGCACAGCCGGGATTCTCGAGGAACCGCCGACGAGCAGCACCTTGTCGAGGTCGGAAGCGCTCAGACCGGAATCGCGGAGTGCCTGATCGACCGGTCCCATCGTCGCACGGACGAGGTCTGCGGTCATTTCGTTGAACTTTGCCTGTGTCAGCGTGAGGTCGAGGTGCTTCGGACCGGTTGCATCAACGCTGATGAACGGCTGATTGATATTGGTGGTGGTCATGGAGGAGAGCTCGATCTTTGCCTTCTCTGCTGCCTCCTTCAGACGCTGCATTGCGGTCTTATCGTTTCTGAGGTCGATGCCCTCAGCCTTCTTGAACTCATCAACCATCCAGTCGATGATGCGCTGGTCGAAGTCGTCGCCGCCGAGACGGTTATTACCTGCGGTTGCGAGAACCTCCGTGACGCCGTCGCCCATGTCGATGATCGAGACATCGAAGGTACCGCCGCCGAGGTCAAAGACCATGATCTTCTGCTCATCTTCCTTGTCGATGCCGTAGGACAGTGCAGCAGCAGTCGGCTCATTGATGATTCTCTTGACGTTCAGACCTGCGATCTGACCGGCGTCCTTGGTTGCCTGACGCTGGCTGTCGGTGAAGTAAGCCGGAACGGTGATGACAGCCTCGGTGACGGGCTCGCCGAGATAAGCCTCTGCATCCGCCTTGAGCTTCTGCAGGATCATTGCGGAGATCTCCTGCGGCGTATAAGCCTTGCCGTCCACGGTGACCTTCTCATTGGAACCCATCTTTCTCTTGATGGAAATGACGGTGTTATCCGGATTCGTGATCGCCTGACGCTTTGCGATCTGACCGACGAGACGCTCGCCGGTCTTGGAAACTGCGACAACAGACGGCGTGGTTCTTGCGCCCTCTGCGTTCGGGATGACAACGGCGTTGCCGCCTTCCATAACAGCGACACAGGAGTTTGTTGTACCCAGGTCGATACCAATAATCTTGCTCATAATTGTTACCTCCAAATGAATAATATATCAGAATTTTTCCCGGTTACAGCTGTTCTTCCTTCTCCGGGAATTCCCAGATCACCGCACCCGCATCCAGCGCTGCGATGACCTGATTGAGATAGCTCGTAGCATCCGCCTTGGAAAACGGGCCGATCTTGATTTCACGGTCTCGAGTCTCACGGGTTGCGCTCATCAGTACAAAATAATACCGGTTGTTTTCGTATTCATAATCCAGCTTCACAGAATCAAAGTGATCGAGATTATAAAGGATATCCTTGCGTTTCAGCCACATGCAGAACCCCTCTTTCTATCAACTAGTTGGCAACGGAAACCATTGCACAGCGGATAATTCTGTCACCGAGGCGATAGCCCTTCTGATAGACCTCGCAGACGGTGGATTCACCGAAGTTCTCATCCTCGATCTGCCGGATCGCATTGTGGACCTTCGGATCGAAGGGCTCATTCATCGAGGGGATCTCCTCGACGCCGAGCTTTTTCAGAAGCTCCGCCATCTGCTGGTAGATCTTCTCCATGCCGCTGCGGTAGGCATCGTCGGTGCAGGGTGCTTCCATTGCACGCTCGAAGCTGTCCACGGCAGGCAGAAGCGCCAGCACGGTCTTTGCGACGGCATCCTGATAGGTCTCGGATTTCTCCTTTGCGGTGCGCTTGCGGAAGTTGTCGAACTCCGCAAAGAGCCGCATATACTTTTCATTTGCTGCCTGCAAGGCTTTTTCGGCGGCATCGGGCTCTTCTACGATTTCGGGCTCGCCGTCGTCGGTATCGTCGCCGCAGATATCCGGCTCCTCCTCCGGCAGTGCCGTCTCATCCTCATGCAGACCGCTTTCCTCGAGGGATTCGTAATCCTCGCAGCCGTCGGCATCGCGGATCTCATCATCTGTCATGTGTTGTCGTCCTCCTTTTCAGAGATCAGGTTGCTGATCTTCTCTGTAAAATATTGAAGATACGGGATCACCTTTGCGTAATTCAGCCGCATCGGACCGATCAGACCGAGTCTTCCGGCGGCTTTGCCGTCCTTCTGATACTGTCCGACGATCATGCTGGAATTGCCGATCACAAAGGTCTGCTGGGGATTCTCCCGTTTTGCATCCTCGCTGAACATCACATGGATGCCGCTGAACGTATCATTCAGCAGCGGCATAATGACATCCTGATGCTCCATGAATTCGACAATATCCTGTGTTTCCAGCTCCTGACAGGTCAGCAGATTGCGTGTGCCGTGGACGGTCAGCTCCTGCCGCATCATATCGCGGCTCAGCTCATAGAGTCCCTGCACCAGCGGACTGAGCGTCGCCATATAGGCGCCCATTGCCGTGACGAGCTGATCGAACATTTCCGGCGAAAGATCGCTGAGCGTAACACCGTGCAGATGCTCGGTCAGGAACGCCGTGAAGAACGAGAGCTGCTCCTCATTGAGATCGAATTCCAGACGGCAGGCTTTGTTCTTGATATTGCCTGCCGAGGTAATCAGCAGGATCACATAGAGCCGCTTGCCGGTCGGGATCACCTCGACCTTGGAGATCACGGAGAACTGCGGCATCGCATTGACTGCAACGGCAGCGCATTTTGTGATCTCCGCGAGAGCGGTCGTCGCGGACTGAATCAGCACATCCTCTGTCAGCGCGGATTCATCTGCAAACATATTGTCCAGCCGCTCGCGCTCCTCCTCGGGGAGCTGCATCCCGGGCATACATTTTTCAATGTAGAGCTTATAGCCCTGAAAGGTCGGGATTCTGCCGGCGGAGGTATGGGGCTGTTCGAGCAGACCGAGCTGCTCCAGCACCGCCATATCGTTCCGGATCGTCGCGGAGGAGACATTGATATCGGGCAGCGCGGCAATGGCCTTGGAGCCGACGGGCTCGCCGGTCGTGACATACGCATCCACAACTGCCGCAAGGATCCGCAGTTTTCTGTCATCCATTTGCCAAACGCCCCTTTCATTTGGTTTTTGCAGACTGGTTTCATTTGTGCTAGCACTCTATCTCTCCGAGTGCTAAGTATAAGATACCACTTTTCCGCCCGAATGTCAAGCCTTCCCACAGAGTTTTCACAAACTTCGTCAGATTGTACAAGTTTCCCGCAAATTAGAAATCAGAAATGTGAAATGAGAAATTGCAATATTCGCTATGAATTAGAAATGAGAAATGAGGAATGAGAAATTGCGGTATCGCCTGCGGCGATGTATTTCAAAAGGGGGATGTTTTTCAAATCCGTCCGCGAAGCGGACACAATCATTTCTAATTTCTCATTTCACATTTCTCATTCAGATAAAAGACCATTGTGCAGGTTTTCAGGAGAATCCGTCATTGTTTTCGGCATAAAAATCAGTATAATGGAATCAGGACACGGCACACAGATACCCTGTCCGGTCCATTCTCATATCCTTTTATTTTTTATCTTTTTGAGGGGGAGAACTCATGAAGAAGTACAGAACACAGAAAGTCGCCGCATTTCTATGCAGCGCACTGATCGCGGCAGGCGCACTGCCGACGGTCACAGGAAACCGCGTATTCGCCGCAGATGCCGTCAGCTTCAGCAGAGCCGAGGGCTGGTTTGAGACCGCCGTCGCGGAATGGCAGCCGGTCTCGGGCGCAGGCGGATACAATGTCTATGCCGACGGCAGACAGGTGGACAGCATGCTGATCCGCCAGTACAACGGCTATTACCGCGTGGATATCCCCGGACTGAAAGCCGGCAGCCATACGGTCAAGGTCGTTCCGTTGATGAACGGCAAAGAGGATTCCGGCAGAGCAAAAGAGCAGCAGATCACCGTCAAGGCGCATGACCGCAGCGGATTTGCATTTGTCGGCGGCTCTGCATCCGGTGCCTATAACGACGACGGCACCCTGAAAAGCGGCGCTGTGGTTCTGTATGTCACAGAGGATACAAAGGACAAGGTCTCGCTCGATGTTGTCACGGACAGCAAGGGCGGCACGACCAAAGTCACCGGCATTCAGAACATCCTGACTGCCTACCAGAAGGGCACCGATTCCCGTCCGCTCGATATCCGCTGCATCGGCAATATCACCGATCCGTCAACATTGATGGACGGCGACCTGCTCCTCAAGGGCAGCGGTTCCAGCAAGCGCATCTCGTGCGGCATCACGGTTGAGGGCATCGGCACGGATACCGTCTTCAACGGCTTCGGTCTGCGCATCGCAAACGCCTCGAATGTCGAGGTGCGCAACATCGGCTTCATGAACTGCAACAGCGGCGAAGGCGACGATGTCGGTTTGCAGCAGAACAATGACCATGTCTGGGTACACCACTGCGACCTCTTCTACGGCGACGCAGGCTCGGACGCCGATCAGGCAAAAGGCGACGGCGCACTCGATACCAAGACCTCGAGCTTCATCACCCACAGCTACAACCACTTCTGGGATAACGGCAAGTGCAATTTGCAGGGCATGAAATCCGAATCGACCGAGAACCGCATCACCTACCACCACAACTGGTATGACCATTCCGATTCGCGTCATCCGCGCATCCGCACCTGCACCGTACATATTTATAATAACTATTTCGACGGCAATGCAAAATACGGCGTCGGCGTGACAATGGGCGCTTCTGCATTTGTCGATTCCAATTACTTCCGCAACTGCCCCAAGCCGATGATGAGCAGCAAGCAGGGCACCGATGCACAGGGCGAAGGCACCTTCTCCGGCGAAGCAGGCGGCATCATCAAGTCATACAACAATATTATGACCGATGCCAAGAGCTATATCACCTACCAGAAAAACAGCGCCAGCTTTGATGCCTATGAAGTCACGAATGCGAAGGATCCCGTTCCGGCATCCGTCAAGACCGTCTCCGGCGGCACGACCTACAACAACTTCGATACCGCATCCGGCATGTACAGCTACAAGGCGGATGCCCCTGCGGATGTTCCGGCGATCGTCACCGCAAATGCAGGCAGAATTCAGGGCGGCGACTTCAAATGGAAATTCGACAACTCCGTCGATGATGCAAGCTATGCGGTCAATACCGGACTGAAATCCGCACTGGTCAATTATAAGTCGAGCATCGTTGCGATCGGCAGCGGCGCATATGTCGGCAGCACGGAGCCCGTCGTCACAACAGAGCCCCCTGCCGTCACACAGCCGCCCGTCTCCTCTGAAACACAGGCAGCAGAGACGCAGATCGCGCCCGAAGTTCAGACGACCGCACCGGCAGCCGTCACGGATATCCCGTCCGTTCCGGCATCGGCATATGTCCATGATTTCACCGCAAACGGCAAGGAGAGCAGCTTCTATCAGATCAGCGGCAATCTCTCCTCTGCAAAGGGTACTGTCAATTATGCCGGCAAGACGCTGACGCAGTGCCTCAAAATGGAGACCGCAACCGCAATCAGCTTCCATGCACCGGCAAACGGCACCCTGACGCTCGTATTCGGTGAGGCAGCCGCAACCGTCAAGCTCGACGGCAGCAAGTACACCGCAGCAAACGGCATCGTGACGCTTCCCGTCAGCGCAGGCAGCCATGCAATCGCAAAAGCCGACAGCTGCAATCTGTTCTATATGGCATTTGAGACAAGCGGCACCGCGCCGCAGCCGACAACCGTTGCAACGACGGCTACCGTCCCCGAAACGACGACAACAGCCGCCGAAACGACCGTGACCGAGCCTGAAACAACCGTCACCGCAGCGGAAACCGAACCGGAGAACCTTCTCGCAGGCGATGTGAATTGCAGCGGCAAGGTCGATGTCTCCGACGCGGTTCTGCTCGCAAGATTCAATGCGGAAGAAGCCGTCAGAATCACGCAGGTCGGCAAGCAGAATGCAGACTGCGACGGCCGCTCCGGCATCAACGGCGATGATGTCATTCACATTCTGAAGATCATCGCAAAACTGATCTGATCTCAATATACACAAAACCGCCCCGATCAGCGTGCCTGATCGGAGCGGCTTTTTTGTTATCGGAAAACTCAGGTGATTTCAAAGGGAATGCGGTAGGTTTTGCCCTCGGATTCCCCCTCTGTGAGCAGGTCGATCTCAAGGGTATATTCGCCCTCGACCAGCGAACCGAATGTGCTCGACCAGTCATAGACGCGGACCATTTCAGCGCCCGGCTCAATATAATAGTCGTTATAGAGCCGCGCCTGCTGGTCGATCTCGCGGATCAGCTCGACATGCGGATCACGGGATTCGTCATAGATATGATAGACCATGCCGTAGCTGCGAGCAGCATCGGGTGAATTTTTGATATGCAGCACAATTCCCTCAGGATGGATGTCCTCGGGCGCAATCGTGAACTGCGGCACAAACCCCGCCGAATCCATCTGAAATTCCGCGCGTGCAACGAGCCGCAGCATCGGGGATTCGGGATCCTCCGGATCGGCGTGAACCTTCTCGAGCTGCATTTCCAGAATATAGGTGCCGTCCTGCAAATCGCCGTAGCGCTTTGCCCAGTCGAGATCCAGCTCTTTCTCCTCATCCGGCGCAAGATTTCTGCTGTCCGGATTCTCCGCAGCCTCATAATCCGGCTGCTCGCGGCAGAGCTTTTCCGTCTCGCCGCTGACCTGATAGATCCGGAATTCCGGCGTATAGGCATGCACGGTCTCGCCGGTATTTTTAAGCACCGCCGTACATTTCGAGGGACGGACGGTATCTATTCTGACCTCCAGCTTCACATCCGAAGCAGCCAGATAGTCGGCGGTCGTTGTCGTGGTAACAGTTGTTGTCGCCTCTGTTGTGACGGTTGTCGTCACAGCCTCGGTCTCAGCGGTTTCCGCAGGCTCCTGCTCAGATTCCCCGCTGCTTGACGCGCAGCCTGCACATCCCCATGCACAGGCACAGAGCAGAAACATAAACAGATACTTTTTCATCCCGGTTCCCCCTCGGAGAAAGTTAGATTCAGATGCGATTACTGATAATCGCTGCCCTTGACCAGCGCCTGCACGATCTCCGGATAGGTAAAGCTCGAGGATTTGCGGTAGAGCAAACCGAAGTTTTCGCCGGAGCCTGCAAAGGCGTTGTTATCCCACCAGAGGCAGGAGATGCCGCGTGCTCTTGCGGCGGCGGTGTAGTAAGCGGAGAACGCCACGCGCGCCTCCAGATTATCCTTGTTCATCGCGCCGAATTCGCCGATCAGCACCGGCACGCCCTTCAGCACGAATTTTCCGTAAAGATTATCCATGAACTGGATGATATCGCCGGTATCACTTGCATTATCAAGCGACCATTCCTTTGTACCGGTCTTATTCAGTGCAAAGTTATACGGTCTGTATGCATGAACTGAGAGAATGACGCGGTTCTGCGGATCGGTCGGCATGGCAAAGCCGGGATTGAGCGCACCGTCCGGCGATGCCGCATAGCCCGGAACGAGCAGCCAGCGCGAAGCATTGCTGCCGCCGGATGCACGCACGGTATCGACAAAGAGCTGATTGAGCGTATTGATGCAGGAAACCGCATCCTTGCACTGCTCGTTGTTCTGGTCGATCCACCATTCGTAGTTTGTACCGACAAGCCGCGGTTCATTCAGCGATTCGAGGATCAGATGCTCGTCATAGTCCTTGAATGCCTCCGCGATCTGCGACCAGACAGCAGCCAGATATTTTTTGGAGCTTTCCATATGCGCAGAATCCGGATAATAGAAATCCTCCTCATTGTCATGATGCGTATTGACAATGACATAGAGATCCATGTCGCGGCACCAGTCCACGACCTCCTTGACGCGCGTCAGCCATGCTCTGGAGATATTGAAATTCTCGTCCACATGGTTATGCCACGAAACCGGAATCCGGATCGTATTGAAGCCTGCCGCCTTGAGCGCCGCGATGTTCTCGATTTTCGTGAACTCGCCGCACCATGCTTTTTCGTAATCCAGCTCATGCTCTGCGGAAATATTCCCGACATTCGTTGCATCAAAGGTATTGCCGAGATTCCAGCCCAGATGCAGCTCTTTGATAAAATCCATACCCTCACTCTCCGGCACCTGATATTTGTCCACCTGTACATCCGGCACAAGCTCGCTCGGTTCCCCGAGGACATTGACCGGAATCGTATAATCCGGAATACTGGTTTCCGGCAGCTTGGAGCCTGCCGCGCAGCCCGTACAGAGCAGCGTGACGGCAGCGGTAATCAGAGCCGCAGTCTTTTTCATCCATTTCATATTGATAACCCCTTTATATTATATATTTCTGTTTCCGGCTGATGCCGGTCTGAACCGTTTTTGCTCAGCGGTTGGAGGCCGCCGTCACATGAATCGTATCATAGGCGCTGCCGTCCGAGGCATAGCGCACCGTCACGGAATCGACCGTCACGGAGACTGCAAAGGATTTCTCCTCCGGCGGATTGTCCTTGCCGAGCAGCATATAGACATCGCTGGAATTCTCGATAATATATTTTGCTCTGCGCGCATCGCCGCGGTTATCGTACATATACTTCGGGAATGCATCGACATCATCCGAGCGGAAATACATCTTGTTCGGATAGTCCGGATCATCCGCCGGCAGCACCTCGACGGTACCGTTGACGGAGAAGCCGTCGCTTTCGCTGTAATTGAATGTTGCGGCGGCACTGTCCACCGTATCATCCGCCTGCGCATGACCGGAGACCTTGTCGAGCGTCCAGCTCCGGTAGGCGGAGCCGTCCTGCATGACCTCGCCGCGGATATTGCCGCTGAATTCATAGAATACGCCGAGTCCCTCGCCGCCCTCGGTGATATGCGTCAGTGTGATGTTGCTGACAGCCGCATCGTCTTCTTCCTGCGGCGCAGCGGTTTCCGTTGCGAGTGTTTCTGTTGCCGGTTCTTCTGTTGCCGCCTCTGTGACGGCTTCGGTCACGGCTTCTGTTTCGGGCGCCTCGGTCTCTGCCGCATCGGTCTCCGTCTGCAAGCTGACCTCCTCCACAGCCGTTTCGCTGCCGCTGCGCTCACTGGTACAGCCGGTCACGGCTGCCGCGAGCAGGATTGCCGCAAAGACCGCTGCGGCTCTGTTTTTCTGTGACATTGTAAATACGCTTCCTTTCCTTCCGGCAGAACCCGATTCTGCCGCTTTTATATCATATCATATTTCTGTCAGAAAAGCAAGATTTTTGCCGCAAAATGCGCACTGCGTACAAATGCCGCGGAAGGAAAAATCGCTTTTTGGTTTTTTATTTCAACCGCCGGTGCCGCGCAGATAAAAGTATCTCCGATGAATTTATAATGGGGGCTGCTCGCCCCCAACCCCCTCGCTGGGGTCATTGACCCCAGACCCCATATTTAGATATGAATAAAAGGAAGCCGCTCCGTGC
>JAGKVC010000080.1 GCA_021152595.1 Clostridia bacterium | reverse complement strand
GGTTCATGATCGGCAGCGTCAGACCGTTTGTCAGCGCCATGCAGAGGAAATTGCGGTTGATGAGCGGACGGTTCGGCAAACCGAAGCTGATATTCGAGACTCCGAGCACCGTTTGCAGACCGAGCTCCTCACGCACACGCCGGACAGCATGCAGCGTTTCCGTCGGGCCGCTTTCGCCGGTCGAGGCGGTCAGCGTCAGGCAGTCGAGGAACACATCCTCCTTCGGAATCCCGAGCTGCATCGCTGCTTTGAGAATGCGCTCTCCGATCCCGAAGCGCTCCGCGGAAGAAGTCGGGATGCCGTTTTCATCGAGCGTCAGTCCGACAATCGCTGCGCCGTAATGCTTCACGAGCGGCAGCACGGTTTTCAGCGATTCCGCCTTGCCGTTGACCGAATTGACAATCGGCTTGCCCGGATATATGCGCAGTGCCGCTTCGAGCGCTGCCGGATCCGAGGAATCAAGCTGTAAGGGCAGATCGGTGACCTCAAGGATCGCCTGCACCGCCTGCGGAAGCACCTCCGCCTCATTGATGCCCGGCGTACCGACATTGACATCGAGGATATCCGCGCCGGCTTCCGTCTGCGAGATCGCTTCGCCGCGCAGATAATCGAAATCGCCGTCGAGCAATGCCTGCTTCATGCGCTTTTTGCCGGTCGGATTGATGCGCTCGCCGATGATGCGCGGCATATCAAGCAGGACAGTCCGCGTGCCGGAGCAGACCGCTACCTGCTTCGGGAAGCATCTTCTGCCGCGGTGCAGCGAATTGAGCTTATTGCGGATCGCACGGATGAAATCCGGCGTCGTGCCGCAGCATCCGCCGAAGAACTGCACGCCGCATTCTGCAAAGGCAGGCATCAGATCGGCAAATTCCTCCGGCGTCAGATAATATTCTCCCGTGACAGGATCCGGCAGACCTGCATTCGCCTTTGCAATCAGCGGCAGCGAGGTCCAGCGCGCCATTTCCTGCATCATCGGCAGGATCTCCTTCGGACCGAGCGAGCAGTTGATGCCGATTGCAGATGCACCGAGTCCCTCCAATGTCATTGCCGCTGCCGAAATCGGGCAGCCGGTAAAGGTTCTGCCGTTTTCGGTGAAGGTCATCGTGACAATCACGGGCAGATCGGTCGATTCCTTTGCCGCAAGCACGGCTGCCTTTGTCTCGAGCAGATCGCTCATCGTCTCAATCACGATCAGATCGGCACCGGCTTCGGCGCCCGCCTCGCACATCACGCGGAACGAGGTATATGCAGCCTCAAAGGTCATCTGTCCGGCAGGCGGCAGAAGCTGACCGGTCGGGCCGATATCCAGCGCGACACAGACACCCTCGCCGACCGCCTCCTTCGCAAGCTGCACCGCCGCCCTGATGCTCGCCGCCGGATCCACGCCGGTGCCTGCGAGCTTCAGCGGATTCGCGCCGAAGGTATTGGCGTAGACAATCTGCGAACCGGCTTCCGCATATGCCTTGTGAACAGCGGAAACACGCGCCGGATTCGTCAGATTGAGCCGCTCCGGCAGCTCGCCGGAGGACAGATGCAGCATCGTTCCCATGCCGCCGTCTAAGAATACAAATTCATTCAGAAGCAAAGTGCGAAAGTCCATAAAACCTCCTGTTTATGCGGTTTCTTCGGGAGCCATCCGATAGCGGATCTCATCGAAGCAATCGCTTATGCCGATCATCCTGTTCACGAATATGATCACGCAGATGCCGCACAGGATCCCGATACACAGTTTCAGTATTTCACTGCCGGAGAAGGATGCGAGCCAGACCGAACCGTTCAGCGCCGTGTGCAGCAAAACCGCACAGAGCAGCCAGCGCTTCTGCCCGTTTGTCTCCTGTATTTTCCGGCAGATCAGCAGCGACAGCGCAATGTGAAAGCCGAAATTTGTCAGACTGTTCAGTACCGTCAGCAGGCTCAGAAAGAGAGAATGATCCGCGTAAATCTGCATCTGCTGCGTGAAAAGATCAATCTGCTCCGGCGTGCGGCTGCCGAAAAACTGTTCGATGCCGCCGCGGTTGACCTGCTGTCCCAGATGATAAATATGAAGCTGCTGTGCGCCGCGGATCCAGCATTCCAGTCCGGCATGCCCGATGCCATAGCAGATTGCAGAGCGTGTGTCGCGGATATCCGTAACCGGCCAGCGCATTGCAAGCCAGCGGCCGCATTCCTCAAAATAACAGACAAGCTCCGCCGCCAGCACCGACCGCTGCGCAAAGGATGCCGAAAATCCGATGATATTCCCGAACAGATTGCTCATCTGCACGGCGACAAAATACACGATGATGCCGGCAATCACCGGATAGATCCGCGCCGCGCGGTAGTACCGCAGCCACAGAAATGCCGCCGCAGGCAGCAGCAGAGATACAATTCCTGAGAGCGCATATCCGGCGAGCGTGGCGCCCGAAAACAGGACAGCCGTTCCTTCGTCTGGTGTCATAGCATTTCCCTTTTCATGTTCCTGTGCAGATCAGAACGGCAGCCTTTTCCGCAGCACGGTCAGGATATTGTGCAGGTTCAGCGGCGGCGCGCCGATCTGCGGCACCAGCACATACTGATATTCCGCAAGCAGTCCGAATATGAAAATTGCAGAGAGTACAACCTCCGCAAACATCTCCGCCTTTTTGCCGAGATGTTCTTTCAGATAGATTTCAAGCTGATAACCGATCGCCATGCCGAGCAGCGCAAGCGGAATCAGCAGCAGATACACCCATTCCGGTGCCGGAGCCTGATAATACCGCTCACAGTAATCCGTGCAGAGGAAAAACACAAATGTAAACAAAAACGGAAAGATGAAGATATAGACCGGCTTCCCGAGCGGGCGGAGCGGATTCATTTGTTTGTGCTGCTTTTTCATATTTGTATCACTCACACATATGACTGCGGAAACAATCGGCTCTTCTGCATTTTCAAACGCATCCGGCGGGCTTTCGATCAACGGCTGTCGGCCCTGCCGGCCATCGGGCATGTCTCGTTATAGGGACATTCTTCGCAGGAATTGCCGCAGCCGAAGCGCCGCGCATCCCTGACCGGTTCATGCGACATGCCGATCACCGCCGTCACCGATTTCATCGGCACAAGCGTCTGCGCCGGTGTGACCGTCAGACCGATTTTGCGTGTCGCATCCAGCATCCGCACAAGCTCCCCCTGCTGCGTGATCGGGAAATCACCGTATCCGGCTGAAAAACGCGCCGTATAATAGGGATACGGATATTTCGCCTTGATTTCCGCTTCGAGATCATTGCAGACATGCTCGACCGCTGCGCCTGCAATCGCATCGTACATGACCGCCTGCGTCATATCGGTGACAGATGCGCGCCGGATCAGCGCATCCACAGGCGCGGAGAGCGTCACCGCAAGCAGCACAGCCTCCTTGCAGCCGGTCAGATGCAGCGCGATATCCTGCCCTTGCAGCAGCAGTCCGCCGAGTGTCACGCCCTCTGCGGTATGTTCGACCGGCAGCACACGGTAGATCGTTCGCGGCTGTGCGGCTGCGCAGAGCTTCTCCGTGCAGATATCAAGCATCGCCGAAAGATTGTCGTCCAGCTCCGGCGTGTTGAGAAACATCAGAATATCGGCGCGGTCAAGGTCATCGGGCTTCATGCGCGGAGTTCCTCACGGATCTGCTCCATGATATAGCGCGCGACATCCGGATTGTTCATCGTATAGATATGGATGCCGTCCGTGCCGTGCTCGAGCAGATCGAGAATCTGCATGATCGCATATTCCAGTCCTGCGGCTTTCAGTGATGCCGGATCATCCGAATAGCGCGCCATGAGCTTTGCAAGCCGGTTCGGAATCGACGCGCCGCAGAGCGAGACCATGCGCTCGATGGATTTTTTCGAGGTCACAGGCATGATGCCTGCCTCAACGGGAACCGTGATATTCTTCTGCGCGAGCTTTTCGCGGAATGCATAGAAATCCGGATTGTGATAGAAGAGCTGCGAGATCAGATGCGATGCGCCTGCCTCGACCTTCTCCTTCAGATGCAGAATATCGGTATCGAGATCGGATGCCTCCGGATGTCCCTCCGGATAGCATGCCGCCGCAATGTCAAAATCGCCGTGTTCGCGGATAAATGCGATCAGGTCAGCGGCATAGCGGAAATCCGTTTTCGGTTCCACATTCGGATTGCGGTCGCCGCGCAGCGCAAGGATATTCTCCACGCCCTTTTCCCTGAATGTCCCGAGCTTTTCAAGGACGGTTTCCTTTGTCTCATTGATGCAGGGCAGATGCGCGATCGACGGGATGCCGTGGGTATTCTGAATCGTCTCGCAGATCTCCGCTGTCGATGCGCCGGGGACAGAGCCGCCTGCGCCGTAGGTCACGCTGATGAAATCCGGATTCAGATTTTTCAGCGATGCAAGTGTTTCATAAATGCTTTCGATCGGGACATTCGGTTTCGGCGGAAAGACCTCGAACGAGATCACCGGCTTTTTTTCAAATAACTGGACTGCTTTCATATAGATACCTCAGATCAGAGAGAATTCGGATGCGCTGCACAGACATACCGCCGGATCAGCAGGCTGCCGTACAGGAACCAGATGTAAAAATACCAGAGCACAAGCGTCAGCGGCGGATAGGCTATGCCGCAGATTTTCATCACGACCGCTGCAATCACCAGCAGCAGCGAGAAAAGATGTACCGCACGCTCCTTCATGGAACGGTCTGCAATGAGATGCAGCACAGTCGCCGGCAGAAACGTATAATCCATGCAGACAACCAGTACCCCGACAAAGCCGTACCATTTCAGCGTCATGCCCTCATAAAAGACACCGGCAATCGCAAGCGTTGCTGCGGCAAATACGATGATATCCAGAATACCGGTCAGTTTTTGCAGCTTTGCCATATTTGTTACCTCAGTCAGTATGCGGTCAGCATACGCGCCAGTCGATCGGCGTCATGCCGTTTGCCGTCAGAAAGGCGTTTGTCTTTGAGAAATGCCGGCAGCCGAAAAATCCTCTCGATGCCGAGAGCGGACTCGGATGCGGACACTGCAAAATCAGATGCTTCGGATTTGTGATGAAGCTCGCCTTTGCGCGCGCATTGCTGCCCCAGAGCAGAAAGACCATCGGCTGCTCGCGCTCGTTCAGGTGCATGATGATCGCATCGGTGAGCTGCTCCCAGCCCATGCCGTGATGCGAATTCGCCTGCCCCTCGCGGACCGTCAGCGCCGCATTGAGCAGCAGCACGCCCTGCTTCGCCCAGCAGGTCAGATCGCCGGAGCCGCCGCGGTTGTCGATCCCCAGATCATCATAGATCTCCTTGAAGATATTGACAAGCGAAGGCGGCGGCTGCACACCCTGCCGTACCGAAAAGCTCAGCCCGTGCGCCTGCCCCTCGCCGTGATAGGGATCCTGCCCAAGAATCACGCATTTGACATCCTTGTAGGCGGTGTATTTCAGTGCATTGAAAATATCATACATATCCGGATAGATCCGCTTTGTCGCATATTCACGCTTCAGAAACTCCCGAAGCCGCAGATAGCTCTCGCTTGCAAATTCCGGTGCAAGGATCGTATCCCAGTCATTGCCGATGTGTACCATAGCGTTATTCCTTTTCCGTGACAAGATAATAGGACCAGCCCTGCCGGTCAAGCGGTGTCTGCGGTGCATTTTCAATCAGCGGCTTCTTCTCCTGATATGCAAGGATCATATAATCCGAATGCAGCAGACCGCCGCTCTTTCCTGTAACAAAATGAAATACGCCGTCCTGATAGGTGATCTCATCAAAGACCGTCCGCATCAGCGAAATCACCGCAGAATTGTAGCTGCGGTAGGCGTCGGAATCCTCTGTCGGAACGCCGAAATAGGAGTTGTCGATATTCGGCTGTCCTTTGATATCATAGAAATTCTCGCCGCCCTTTTCATTCAGATAGGAGATAACTGCGTCGAGCTCCGTGCCGCGCTTTTCAAAGATCTCCGTTTTCAGATAATCCTCATTCAGTTTGGAGTCGCGCAGCAGCAGAAACCACAAGCCGCCGCAGATGATCAGAAATCCGAGTGCCAGATAAATCCAATGTCTGATTTTTGAATTGGACATGCGTCATGCCTCCTTTTTGCCCGTTTTGATATAGCCGATCAGTTTTTCAAGGTCGTCGAAGTCATCATAGTCGCCCATGATGCCCTCCCGATGATAGATGATGCCTGCCTGCTCATTGCGTGCAAGGCAGTCAAGCAGATGTTCAATGCCGTATCTACGTGCAAATTCCGCGAATGCGCGCGCTTTGATCTTCTCCGCGAATAATCCTTTGCGGCAGTCAACCGGTTTGCATTCCCAGCAGCCGCGCAGTCCCTTCGCAATCACACATTTGCGGTTCTCGCACCATTCGGCGTCTTTGCACCACGAAAGCTCCAGAAAGCCGTCGCGCTTACAGCCCCTGCACTGCACATTCTCCGAGCAGAGGCAGCATGCAAGTCCGCATCTTGCGATTCCGAGTTCCCGTTTCATTGCAGATCACCCCTTTATTCTGCTGTGCTGACAGTTATCGTTTCCAAATGTTGTCGGAGACATCGACCGGAACGCCGTCCTGCAAGAAGAACCGCGGCACACGCTCTCCGACTGCACACACGACCTCATAATTGATCGTGCCGGTGTTCTCCGCGATCTTATCCGCGGAGCAGAGTCCGTTTGCATCGCCGAATACCGTGACAATATCACCGACCGAAATCCCGTGCGCACCGGTGATATCGAGCATGAGCTGATCCATGCACACTCTGCCGATCACCGGACAGAGCTGCTCACGCACAAGCATCTGACAGTTGCCGTTTCCGTTGAGCCGCCAGAAGCCGTCCGCATAGCCGATCGGCACCGTTGCAACGACACGCGGCGCATCCGCGGTATAGGTTCTGCCGTAGCTGACGGTATCACCGGGCTGAATCGTCTTGATATGCGAAATGACGCTTTTCAGTGCCATGACCGGACGCAGCTCCGGCAGATTGCGTGTCACGCCGGAGGGCGCAAGTCCGTAAAGCACTACGCCTGCGCGCACCATATCCAGATGCACATCCGGCAGATCATCCGCTGACGGCTTATCGAAAATCGCCGCGCTGTTTGCACAGTGCCGCAGCGAGAACTGAATGCCGTGGCTGCCCAGAATATTGATCGCGTCGATGAAATTGCGGTACTGCTCCAGCGTAAAGGCTTCGCCGTCCGCGCCGTCATCCGCAACCGCAAAATGCGTGAAGATGCCCTCCGGCTTCAGGCACGGCAGCTTGCAGACAGCGAGCGCATCCGAAAGCTCGGAATGTCCGCCGCGGTGCTGAAATCCGATTCTGCCCATGCCGCTGTCAATCTTGATGTGCATTTTCACGCGCACGCCGTCGGACATTGCAGCCTGCGAAAGCGATTCGCCGTAGCTGCGCGAATAGACACACTGCGAAATATTCTGTTTTGCAAGCACACCGGCACATTCCGGCGGCGTATAGCCGAGAATCAGGATCGGCAGCGAGATCTGTCCCTGCCGGAGCTGAAGTGCCTCCTCCAGATTCGAGACGGCAAGAAAATCCGCCCCGAGCGACTCGTAAAGTGCGGCAAGCCGGACCGCATTGTGTCCGTAGCCGTTTGCCTTGATCACACAGCAGACCTCTGTTTCCTTCCGGACTGCTTTTCTGATTTGCGTATAATTCCATGCGGCATGATCGAGATTGATTTCCGCCCATGTCCGCTTGCGAATGCCCTGCACGATGCATCGGCTCCTTTCAATTTTGCATACATAATTATTATAACACAATCCGCCCCGTTTGTAAAGATGCATTAGATAATGAGAAATTAGAAATTAGAAATGAGGAATTGTTGTATGCGCTGCGCGCATGATTTATATATGTCTGCTTTCATTCGGACTATCGCATAACGATTGTCGGTTCTGCTGCCGTATATTTCAAATTGTCCGCGCAGCGGACACCGCAATTTCTAATTTCTCATTTCTCATTTCTCATTTCTTTCCGCCTTGACATTTCGCGTATCTGCGTGTATAATTAGATGTGGTTAACAGGAAGGAGTTTCCCGATGAAAAAAAAGATTTACTCAGGCATCTACACATTGCCGGCGGCACTGGCATCCGATCAGCTCACCGAGGGCTGCATCGTGCTGGAGGGCGGCGCGTTCCGCGGTGTCTATACATCCGGTGTGCTGGATGCACTCATGGAAGCAGACTTGAATTTTCAGTGTACCGTCGGCGTCTCTGCCGGCGCAATGAACGGCATGAACTATGTCTCCGGTCAGATCGGACGCTCGGGACGCATCAATCTTCGCTACCGGCATGACAGCCGCTATGTCGGATTCCACGCGATCAAACGCAATCACGGGCTGATCGGTTTCGATTTTGTCTTCGGACATATGGACAGCGTGCCGGAATTCAACCGGCAGCGCTTTGACGATCCGCGCCGCGAATTCTACGCGGTCGTGACGAATCTGAAAACGGCAAAGCCGGAATTCATCGGCAAGGATTCCGGCACAAGCATCTATCAGGCGGTGCGCGCTTCCGCCTCAATGCCGTATATCTCGCAGCCCGTGATGATCCGGCAGAATCCCTGTCTCGACGGCGGATGCAGCGTCAATATTCCCTATCAATGGGCGCTGGACCGCGGATTCAAGCATATTGTCGTGATCAAAACGCGTCATGTGGGCTTCCGCAAGCCGGTGAAATCACTCGAAATCGGCGGACATTCGCGCGAGGATCTCTATCGCCGCAGCTATCCGGAATTCGCCGATGTTTTGCGGCAGGGCGATGTGCGCTATAATCAGGAATGTGACGATGTCGATGCGCTCGCTGCATCCGGCCGCATTTTCGTCATTGCGCCCTCGCAGAAAATCACCGTCGGCAGGCTCGAGCCGGATATGGAAAAGCTCGGAAAGCTCTATGATCTCGGCTATCAGGACGGCAAGCGCGAAATTGAACGTCTGCGCGCCTATCTGAAAGGAGAAACTATCACATGAAGTGGCTGATTGCTTCTGATATCCACGGCTCTGCGTATTTTTGCAGACAGCTCTTACAGCGTTATGAGGCGGAACAGGCAGACCGGATGCTCCTGCTCGGCGATATACTCTATCACGGGCCGCGCAACGATCTTCCGGAGGGCTATGCGCCGAAAGAGGTCATTGCGATGCTCAATCCGCTTGCAAATGATATTCTCTGTGTGCGCGGCAACTGCGAGGCAGAGGTCGATCAGATGGTGCTCGATTTTCCCGTGCTCGCAGATTATGCGCTGCTCTCCGCAGGAAAACGCCTGATCTTCGCAACGCACGGACATGTCTGGAATGCTGCGAATCTGCCGCCGCTCCATAAGGGCGATATCCTGCTGCACGGTCACACGCATATTCCCGTCTGCGGACCCTGCGGCGAACACGGCGACTTCACGCTCATGAATCCCGGCTCGGTCTCGATCCCCAAGGAGAACTCGCCGCACAGCTATATGACATTCGACGGCGCACAGTTCCTCTGGAAAAACTTAGAGGGTGAAATCTACCGCGAGCCGTTTTCTATCTGATATAATGTGTCTCCGACGGATTGATATTGAGGGCTCCGCCCTCAAACTCCCGCTTAAGGGATACTATCCCTTAAGAATCCCATGTTTATGCATAAAAAGGTAAAGCCGCTCAATTCACGTATAGCGCAGAATTGAGCGGCTTTCTTTTATTCACATATAAACATGGGGTCTGGGGATAATATCCCCAGCAGGGGCTTGGGGACGGAGTCCCCATTATAAATCATCGCGAAGCGATACCTTATAGATACCTCACTCCGCCCCGACGCCGACAGCGCTGACGCTGCTGCCGTCCTTTGTGATGAACACGGTTTTCAGCGGATGCTGCGGATCATCAGCCGATCCGACATCTGCTGCAATATGGTATACACCGTTATCACAGAATGCACCGCGTATTGTACACGGAGAATCTTTCAGCAATTCTTCTGCATCGGTGCCGTCATAATTGCAGAGCTGCACGCCGGTCTGCTCGGTGGATTCATACGGCGAGAGATATGTCAGCATTTTCATCGTGCCTCTGATCGGCTCACAGTCTGCAAAATTCGGGATCTTATCAGATACGAGCTTCGGCTCCAGAAAATCATCCTTCCGGTCATCGAGTTCCATCGAATACCAGCCGTTCTGCCAGATAAACCAGAGCTTTCCGTCCTCGCCGACAAACCACTTGTCACCGGTCAGATGCACATCCGCATGCGTTGTGAGATCCAGCGAGATGCAGGATTCCGAATAATCCTCCGCGCGATACAGATTCAGCATGCTGCCGTTATGAGAAGCCGTGTAGATCCGCTGCGGGGTATAGGAGCCGTTCACCCAGCTCTGAAGCTGCTCCTCCGCTGTATCGCCCTGACTTGTCAGCGGCGTCACAACATCGACCTTGACATCAACGAGCAGCGGGATCAGACGCGCCTCACGAGAGCCTTCGGTCTCTCCGCCGATCAGAACAAAGAGCTTGTCATCTTCCATCATGTAAAGCTGATAATATGCGATCGAATCCGGATCAATTCCTGCCATCTCATCACAATCAAGTCTCACAAAGTGCCGTGAGCCGTCATTGTCAAGGCGGTAAAGCGAGGAGCCTTCCGCCTCGTAATAGCTGATGCCGTCTGTCATGACAGCCAGCGCGCCGGTCGGTCCCACTCTCTGCTGGATTTCATCCGGCAGCGGCTCATATGTCAGCTCAGGTGCATCCGCATCTTTTTTTGCGCGGCGTGCATACTCCAGATCATAATACCATTCATCGTCCTCCGCAAGACTGCGGCTGAGCGGATGCACGATTCCGGTTCCTCCGAGGAAGTTCATACCGTTCGTCTGTCTGCCCGACATGCGCTGCTGCGAGCGGTCCGGCAGCATGGTGTAGCGATACTGCTTTTCGTTCGCATCATATTCAAAGAAGTAGAACTCTGCATGGTAGATTTCTTCCGGCACGCCGTCCGTACCGTACAGGATCACATAGAAAAATTGTCTGCCGCTGTCATCAAGCTAGAATTCACGGTCGGAAAGCATGTTGTCATTGAGATATGCCTCTGCATCGTAGCCGCCGGAGAGCTTGCAGAGCTCCTCCATGATCACCCACGCATTCAGCTCAGAACCGCTCGTGATGCAGTTGAACGCCTTATCATAGGTCAGGCGCGGCGCATCCGGATCGCGCCTACTCCATGCACCGCCGCTTGGCAGATGCGCTCCGAGTGCCGCGGTGTCAAGCGCCGATTCGGATGCCTTTGCAAAGGGCAGCATCCGGTAACACTCGATGTTGTCTGCATCAATGTTTTCAGGCGGAATATAATACTGCGGAAAATCCTGCGGCGAGCAGTAACCGGAAGCCAGATCTTCACCGTACAAGCCGGAATCGGAATCCTGCTGTACCGGATCGCCGCTGTTCTCCGGCTGATCTCCGGAAGCGTTCTCGTCACGCAGGAACCACGCGCCGGTCTCCAGATTGACCTGTACCAATCCGGAACTGTTCTCGTCGGTCGGCGGAAGGTTGAAGATCAGATAGTCGCCGGTATCGAGGAAAACCATTTCCGGACGCACCATGCGGTCAGGCAGATTCCCTTTGTACAGATCGCTCATCGGGACATCAAATACAACCTGCTCGCCGTCATCCATTGCAATATTGTTCCGCATTACTCTGAGACGCAGCCCTGATTCGGTCTGCTTCTGCATGACGCCGTAGCAATGCTGATTCGTGAAATAGCTGTAACAGGGGTAATCGTTTTCAGGATCCGCAATCAGCGCAGTATTATAATCGCCGCGGTAGCCGATACCGAAATCCTGCTTGTTTTCCGCATCATCCGGCATCAGCGTGTAAATGGCTGCTGCCGTATCAGATCCGGCTTCCGTATCCCTGCGTTCGATCACTTCATAGTAAAGGATATCGGTCTGTGCATCTACGCCCCAGCTCTCTGCATTCTCTATGCCGGAATAAACGGTCCGGCTGTTATTCGCATCATCGGCAGGCATAAACTGAATGCTTTTCTTTTCCGGTGCATACCAGTATAATCCGCCCTTCTCCGGCGAAATCTGATAGCTCGTGATATATTCGGGCGTTTCGGTCAGAGTCTTTGCTGCGGAATTGAGCAGCGCACTGAAAGCAACGCCGAAGCCTGCATTTGTATACGGCAGCGGTGTTTCATAGGTGCCCGGATCGTCTGTTATTTTCACACCCTTGACAAAATAATTGTCGCCGCCCAGATGCCAGATCTCCTCAAAAGTCATTTCGGTTTCAGGCGTATAGAATACAGTCTCTTTGCCGTAGCTGTCGGTGATATAAAGCGTATTGTCATGCTGCGTATAAAGGCGCTCGCCGTCTGTCAGCAGATCCGTCTTTTCATTCGGGAAAATGGGCGAGCTGCCGTCAATCGCCCATTTGGCATCATAGCAGTAAAAATTCGTATCGTCGCGGAAAAAGCAGCCGCCTCTTGAAAGAGTATAGCCGCGGATCTCGCCGTGACCGCCGAAGAGATTGAGCTGCTCGAGCGCGATCTCGCTGTTCTCCGGATCCGTCTTTGAATTTGCAGAGAGCCGTTCGCGGTATACGCCGTAGCCGATGCCGCCGACCACAACCGCAAATGCCGCGGCAATCGCCCCGACACCGAGGCTCAGCCGTTTGATCGAGCGGCGGTTCTTCTGTGCCGTGCCGTCCCAGCTGACGGCTTCTGATATGTAATCCTCGCGGAGATTGTTCATGATTTTCATATAGTCCTGTTCCCTCATCGCAAACCCTCCTCCTCAAGAAATGCTTTCAGATCATTGCGCGTCCGCAGCAGCGTCATTTTGACCTTGCTCTGTCCGACACCGCATTTATCCGCGATCTCCTTAATCGTCAGGTCGCCCCAGTAACGCAGCACGAACATCACGCGCGTTTCGGATTCCAGATTGCCCAGAAACCGGTTGATCGCATCGGAAAGCGCCATTGTGTCAAGCACCGCATCCGGACGCTCCGGCGATGCAAGAACATTCTCCAGCTCCGAAAGTGCAACATCCAGCTCACCGCCGCCGCGCTTTGCCGCCTTTGCGGCTGCACGCCGGTTGCATGCGAGATTGCGCACGGTTACGCTGAGGTATGCAGCCAGATTTTTCGGCTTTGCAGGCGGGATGGATTCCCAGAGCTTATAGAGCGCAGCGTTCAGGCACTCCTCGGCATCCTCGCGCGAACCGAGTATATTTTTTGCGATGCAGTGACACAATCCGCCGTATTTCTGCTGTGTTTCAGAGAGCGCTTTCTGATCGCGCGCGTGAAACAGCGATATGATCTGCGCATCTGATGTGGAAGACATGTGGTCAGCCCCTTTCTGTGGTGTGTGAGGTACCTCTGCTTATTACGACAGTCTTTTTCTGAGTGCGGTCACAAAATTTTCAAAAAACTTTTTCATACACAATTCAGATTCTCATTTTTCCGCATGATCTCACATCTTAATATCCGCCGCCGCAGGCGGCACCGCAATTTCTCATTTCTAATTTCTCATTTCTAATTTCTAATTTCTAATTTCTCATTCTTTCTTGCAACCAGTTCCTGAATGTGGTATAATATATAGAAAACCGATTCAGGAGGAATACCTATGGCAATGGGAATACAGCCCGAGGAGCTGATTGCAGAATACTGTGACCTCGAGGCGATCGCAAAGGCACTGCACAGCGGCGACGATGCTGCCGCACGCGCGGAAATCGACAAGGCTATGCGCGGATTTCTCGCGGAAGAGCCGGACGATGAAACGCTCTCGCTGCTCGTGAACTGTCTGTTCGTGGTCTTGCAGTACCATGTATTCTATGACTATCTGAACCGTGCAAAGCTGATGCTCAGCGATACCTATGCGGACCGCGCCGCGATGCGCCGGGACTGGGCTGCATGGAAACAGCGTGCGCCGCTCAGCGATGCCGCGTGGATCAGTGAAAATGCTGCAAAAGCACGCGTATTCGCTGCAATGGAAACGCTGTATCTGAATGCCTATTGCAAAAAAAGCTTTCCAGTTTTTTCTTTGGCTTCACTCTTTGAGATCTGGAACTACTGT
>JAGKVC010000246.1 GCA_021152595.1 Clostridia bacterium | reverse complement strand
CTCAGAATCAGGAGGGCTTCAGACTCTGGCTTGAAAAGGAGCAGACCGCGCCGGAAAATCCCGAGGTGCAGATTGTGGAGCAGGTGATCGGGGAGCCGTTCTATGCGTGGTACTGGCAGCACTATTCCGGCGATGATATCGAGGTTCCGGCAGGCGGCAGACTGGAAGTCCTGCACAATGCGGAAGAAGCCGCAGCATATCTCACAAACAGCGGTCAGCAGCCGAAGGAGCTTGCCGAGTATATGAACGCTGCGTGGTTTGCAGGCGAGGGTGAACCGCTCATGGAGGGCGATACGTCCTGCGAGCCGCATGATGTGATCTTTGTCGGCATTCCGGCGCGTGAAATGCCGGAGAACGTGATCTCGTGGTCCTTCCGCGACGGCACTGTGACGCCCTCGGGCAAGCTGCATCTGGTCTGCAATGTGATGACGGGCAGCGGCGAACAGGCTGAACCAATCGCGGATGGGGAGAACTTCTATTTCTTCATGTCCGTGCCGAAGGGCAGACTGCCGGAGATCACGGAATGGTCGGTGACATTCGATGAATTTCATTCGGATGCTGCGGTTTACAGCACGGAGCAGGACGGTCAGGCACATTACAAGGACTGGTTGATGGAGCAGCCGGTCACGCAGAGCTACTGGGCTGCGTCGCTCTGTCAGAAGTATATCAGTCCAGTGCCGGATGTGCAGCCGGACACCGTGACCGTGCAGGGCAGCAGAATCATGCATATTTCGGATACAGAAACAGAAGCATCTGCGTCGGTTCTGACATATAAATCCGATGCTGCCGCGGAGATCACGGATGTGGACTGGGAGAAATACGATGTTGTGCAGATCACGCTGCCCTCGGATGATGCGCGCGCTGCTGTTTCGATTACCGATCTTGCGATTGACGCGGACGGCATCCTCTCGCTGAACTATAATATCGGCAAGCAGGAACAGGAATATGCGGAGACAGGCGCTTTCAGCTTCCGGCTTCTGGTGCCGCAGGGGACTGTTCCGCCGATCAGGGGTATCAATCCGACAACGGTTGTCTATGAGAAATCCTATGAGCCGGATGAGGATACGGATGAATACACGTTTATCCATAAATCCAGCGGTCTCATGACGATTGATGTTTCCGCCGCAAAGTAAATTATAAAAAAACGCTCCGGTCAGACAATCAGGCTGACCGGAGCGGCTTTCTGCTATTTATATAGGATACGAAAAAGCAGCCTCGCCGGAGGATACCGGTGAGGCTGCCGCTTTGGGGATGCATAGTGTCAGTATACCGTACAAATTGTTGTGACGAAAGCCGGATTCCGTATTGCGGATGTGCGGACACATTCAGTTCTATCACAGACCGAGCTGCGGAGCTGCCTGAATAAAATAGATCTTCCTTACAAGACGAAAAGAGCGATTATATTTGAACGATACAAACGAATCGGTCTGTTGATAGTTCTATTCTATCATTTTGGTAAGAAATTGTCAAGCCCTTTTTCTTAATATTTCCTTAAAATCAGTAATACATTTTGTATAAATATAATAATATTGCATAATGTTGAACAGATCACCTGCAAAATGGTTGCAAAAGCCCTGCGAAATCACAAATTCCGCAGGGCTTTCATTATTCGGGATCAATCAGCCGGTAATCGGGATTTGAATACGCATCCTTGATCCGGTAGGAAACGGTGTTGTCCTTGATGTATTCATAGAACTGCGATTCGGAGCATTGCAGCCGGAGCGTTTTGCCGCGGTCATTGAACGAGACATAATAGCTGATCGCGCGGCTCTTTTCGCGCTCATTGTCCGCGAGCGAGAGGGCGCCGTAGTGGGGCGGTTCGTCAGCGCCGCCGTTCACATGGACAGTGCGCCCGTCCACCCACGCATCATATTCATAGTAATATTTCGTCTGCTTTCTGGTTGCGTAGATCGGTTCCTCGTAGTATTCGGTATCCCAGTAGAATGCAGCCGTCGGGAGTGCCGGACGGAGCATCAGCAGGGGCAGGCTGAACATGCCGAACTGCCCGTCGCCGTAATCCTCCCAGCCGCCGTCATCCCAGCCGCCGCCGTCGTCCCAGTCATCGTCGTCCCAGTCGTTGTCGTCGGGCTCGTCGATCCAGACCTCGCGTGTGCGGGATTCATAATGGTCGATATAGCGGTAATCCTCCTGCGCTGTCCGGATGAGCCGCGCATCGGAGGGCAGCTCCCAGTCGCTGTCGGTAAAGGTTTTCAGCGTTTCGAGATAGATATCGCTTTCCCATTCCGCCGAGACCAGATCTGCGGTGCGGATGCGCTTTTCTGCACGAACCTCCGCAAGATTCTTGATAATGCTGACAAAAATCGGAAGCAGGAAGAACAGCGCGAGCGCCAGACAGCAGGCGCGCTGTGTTTTTTTCTGGTTTCGCTGTTTCAGTGCATTGATCGCTTCGGCATTCGGATCGGGCGGTGCCTGCGGTGCAGGGATATCGTGATAGCGCTCCTGACTTTCGGAACGCTGTGCGCCGCAGTAGGTGCAGGTCTGGACGCTGTCGTCATTCTGCTGGGAGCAGTAGGGGCAGATCCAGTTCTGCTTCCGGATGCGGACAGCGCTTTCGCCCGAGACCTCGTCCACGAATTCAACAGGGCTGTCGTCATGCAGATAGAATTTGACATCACGGTCCTTTGCCTTGCCGCAGTTCGGGCATTCCTTGTGATCTGCGCGGATTTGTTTGGTACCGCAGTAGCGGCAGTCCCAGTATCCCCAGCGGTTGCGCTTTTTGCCGCAGACAGGGCATTTGATCAGGTCGCCGCTGATATTCTGATGGTGGCACTGCGGACAGTTCCAGTTTGAGTGCGTCATAGATATCACCTCCGTCAGTTTACAGTATACCATAAATTTTCAAAAACTTCAATGGGAAAAGCAAATTTTGAGTGAGAAGATAGGAGTGAGGAGGAATGGTATCCGCGGATGATCTGGAAAGATCTTCTGTAAAAAAATATTATAATATGCGGCGAAGGGTTGCAATTTCCTGACATGGACTTTGCAGGACGGCAGGCTGACGGTTTCCGGCGAAGGGCGTGTCCCGAACTCGTCATTTATGGCATCCGGCGAATGGGTGGATTTTGTGCCGGAGAATTACAGTAAGTTTTATAATGCGAGATGGCAGGATGTTGCGCCGGAGGTCACAGAGCTTGTGGTGGAAAGCGGCATCACCGAAATCGGAGTCTATGGATTCTGTCTGTTTCCGGAACTGAAATCCGTCACGCTGCCCGATACGCTGACATCAATCGGCGGCTATGCATTTCTCGGATGCCCGCAGCTTGAGGATGTGCAGTGTCCGGATTCGGTCACGGAGTACGGCGCCTACATGTTTCAGGGCAATACAAAGCTCTGCAATCCGGAAAAGCCGTTTTACATCCTGAACGGCAATCTTGTGATGTACGGCGGAACCGATGCAGCGGAAATCACCGTCCCTGCGGAGGTCAAGCGGCTCGCTGGAAATGTGTTTCAGCGCCATACCGAGCTGCGGTCGGTGACGCTGCCGGAGGGCTTGCAGGAGATCGGCGCGCGCGTGTTTTCTGATTGCACATCGCTGGAGCAGATCGGGATTCCTGCAACGGTAAAAACGATCGGCATGGGTGCATTTGACGAATGCACAGCTCTGAAATCATTTACATTTCCAGCGTCGGTGACTGCGATCCCGGACGCGGCATTGATGCGCTGTTCCGGACTGGAGAGTGTCACGATTCCGGAGACCGTGACATCCATCGGCAGCTCTGCTTTTATGGACTGCCCCTCGCTCAAAAGCATCACCGTTCCGGATGCCGTCACAGACATTCCGATGAGGATGTTCTCCGGCTGTCAGCAGCTTGAAAAGGTATCCGGCTGCAAGGGCGTGAAATCGGTCGGTCAGGAGGCATTCAAGGACTGCGCCGCGCTCACGGATATTGCCCTGCCGGCGACGATCGAAAGCATTGATGCGACTGCGTTTTCCGGCTGCGATCTGCTCCGGAGCAAACACACGAAAGACGGTATGTTCATCTACCGGAATATTCTGCTCGGCGCCGAAAAACAGCCGCGGATGTGTACGATTCCGGAGGGCGTCAGAATCATTGCGAATCAGGCGTTTGCAGGCAGCAATCCGGTCGAGATCAACTGTCCGGCATCGCTGCGGCGCATCTGCGACGGCGCATTTTCAGGCTGCGGCGATCTGGTCTGCCTGAACCTCAACGAGGGCTGCGAGACAATCGGCACGGATGTGATCTCAAAATCGCAGTATCTCAGAACGCTGACGATTCCGCAGTCGGTGACAAGCATCGGCACGCAGGCGAATCACCGACTGAAACAGATTTACGGCAAATCCGGCTCTGCTGCGGAGCAGTTTGCAAAGGAAAACAAGATTGATTTTGCTGCGCCGCCGATCCCCCTCAACGGCAAAGACCTGACATTCGATTATGTGAAGGACGGCTGGTCATTCGGCAATATGCGCGCGGTGTTCGGCGACAGCTACAAGCTCACGGATGCCGACATGCAGCGGCTGAAGGATCTTAAAGCGCCGACATCCACCGCAGATAAAGCATGGGGCGGCTCCTGCGTCGGGCTTTCAATTACGGCAATTCTTGCGAAAAACGGCGTATTTGCGCCCTATCAGCTTCAATCCGGTGCAGGCACGCTCTCTGCGGTGAAGCCGACGGACGAGATTCTTTCCTTCATCAATTTTTATCAGGTCACACAGGGCGGTACGACGGAATCAACAGAGCATGAACCGAGTGTGCAGATGTTCTACCGGCTGCTCCGCAGTGTCATGGATATTCCGCACGGCGGTTCTCCGGTTC
>JAGKVC010000079.1 GCA_021152595.1 Clostridia bacterium | reverse complement strand
GAATGAGGTCCTCAATGACCTTGCAGCTCAGTTTTTCTTCGTTCATATGACACCCTCCTGTTCCAGCAGCGTGATGAGCTGCTTTTTGGCGCGGAAAAATGTGACGCGCGCCCAGTTTTCCGTTTTGCCGAATACCGCGCCGATCTCTTTGAAGCTCAGCTCCGCAAAGATGCGCAGCGAAAAGATTTCTCTGTAAGGCTCTTCGAGACGGTGCAGCATCCGGTGGATTTCGAGCGCCTGCATTTTATCGGAGAGACGCGCTTCGAGATTCTCCGTATCCGGCGCATCGGGTGCGGCATCCAGCGGCAGATTGCGCGTTTCGGCTTTTTTGCAGTGGTCGAGCCAGAGGTTCCGCGCAATGGTACAGAGCCATGTTTTGACTGCGCAGTCGCCGCGATAGGAGCTGATCTCAGTCAGGGCGCGGAGCATCGTATCCTGCAAAATATCCTGTGCGAGCTGCTCATTGCCGCAGAGCCGCAGAAGATAGCGGTAGAGATCGGCGGCGTATCGACGATAGATTTCGTCAAAATCTGCTTGCTGTGCCATTGCGTTCACCTCCCTTTCTGTTTATTTGACGAGTGACCTGCCGGATTCGTTACAGGAAAATATCAAAAAAAGAAAAGCCGCTCCGGAACATCGTTCCGAAACAGCTTTTGGATTCGTATGCCGGTTCAGCGGGCGATCATCAGCACAAGGCTCAGCACGCGCGTGATCGCAAACTGCATGCCGAGTACAAGCATGACATTCAGCAGACTGGTTCCGCCTGCGGCGCGGATGCGCGCTCTGGATTCCTCCGGTGATGCGGTATCCTTTTTGATCTGCCGGATGCGGCGCTGTGCAAAGCGGTAATACATATAATTAGCACGCAGTCCCCAGATGACGGAGCAGATCAGATAGAGGATGAACGAAGCCGTATAGACCGTCTGGAACGTCGTTGTTGTGACATCCGCCCACGGGATGTCGATATCCATCTGCTGCTTGAGCAGGAAAATGATGGTCGGGATTTCACACAGCGAATTGAGAATCAGTGCCAGCATCGCGCTGCCCCACATCTTGCGGTTTGCAAAATAAAACTGCGGACAGAGCAGGCTGAGAAAATTGAAGGAGCTTTTTTTGCCGGTGCGCTTCATCAGGCGGAACAGCGGCAGATAATAAAAGCGGTTTGTACGGATGAAATCAGAGGCTTCTGCTATGGAGATGCCGTCGAGCTGTTCCTCCGGATCGAGCCCGAGACACGGATCCTCCGGATTGATCCGGATGCCGTCATACAGCTCCGGATTGAGCTGCGGCGCTTCGCCGGATTCGCGTGCGGCTACCTGCTCGGCTTCCTCGGCACGGCGCGCCTCGGCACGCTTTTCCTTTTCCTGCGCCTGAAACTGCTTGATCCAGCTCTGCCCGTTTGCATGCAGCTCGGTATTGATACATTTTCCGTTTTGCTTCCAGCATGCACGGTGATAGGGCGTGCCGCATTCCGGACAGGTCACGATATCATCCTGTTCGTCAAAGGGCTTGCCGCAGACGATACAGGGCTGCCCGACATATTCCAGCATATACTCCCGCCTTTCGAGATCGGATTCATTGCCTATATTCTACCACATCTTCCGCCGTTTTACAAGTCCGGCAGCGGCTTTTTCATGCATTCTTCACGATTTGGACGCATCCGGCAGCTCGATTTTGCATTCCGCCGCCTGAATCAGGGATTTTTTTGAAAAAACACTTGCTTTTTTCCGGAAAGTATGGTATACTAAAAGCAATCGTTTGTCGGCGGAGCACGCCGCAGAGAAAGCTAATATAGAAGAAAGGAAAGTCTGAACTCATGAGCGTGATTGAAATTATCGGCGGCATTGTCCTGCTGCTTGCAACTGTTCTGATCGTATTCTTCTGCCTGATGCAGGATCAGAAGCAGGATCAGAATATGACCTCTGCGATCACCGGCGGCAGCTATGATTCCGCTTACAGCAAGAATGAGAGCAACACCAAGGAAGCAATCCTCAAAAGATGGACCAAGTGGCTTGCAATCATTTTCTTTGTTGTGACACTGGTCGTGACCATCGTTCCGGTTTATCTCAAGTGATCGGATAACGCAGACAAAAGCCCTGTGCTCTTTACAGAGTGCAGGGCTTCGTTTTTTTGAAAAATGCATCTGAGCCGGATGCGAAATGATGAATCTTGATTCTTCCGCTGCAATATGTTATAATAGTGCTATCTAAAAAACGGGGGTGCATCTGCGGATGCTGAAACAAATCTCAGCCAAAAATCTGCCGCGCGATATTTTCACGGGCGTCATTATCGCACTGGTCTCAATTCCAATTTCTATGGGGTACGCGCAGATCGCCGGTCTGCCTGCTGTCTGCGGACTGTACGGCTCAATCTTCCCGATCCTGATTTTCGGCCTGCTTTCCAGCTCGCCGCAGTTTATCTTCGGCGTCGATGCGGCACCGGCAGCGCTCGTCGGAAGCTGGCTCGTTTCGCAGGGAATCGCACTCGGCTCGGCGGAGGCAATCGAAATCGTGCCGGTGATTACGCTGCTTGTCGGATTGTGGCTTGTGCTGTTCTCCTTTCTGAAAGCCGGAAGAATAGCTGCCTATATCTCGACGCCGGTCATGGGCGGATTTATCAGCGGCATCTGCACGACGATCATCCTTATGCAGATCCCGAAGCTGCTCGGCGGCAGCAGCGGAACCGGTGAGCTGCCGGAGCTGATAATTCATATTATACCGTGATTATGGCGGAGACGCTGCTTGCTTCGGGCAGCTTTGCCAATAAAAACGGCTACAAGCTCCGCGATAACCGTGAGATTCTCGTTTACGGGCTCGGCAATCTTGCGGCGTGCCTGACCGGATGCTGTCCGGTGAACGGCTCCGTCTCGCGCACGGCAATGGGGGAGCAGTACGGCGGCAAATCACAGGTGATGTCGGTCGCGGCATCGCTGACAATGGCACTGATTCTGCTGTTCTGTACGGGATTCATCAGCTATCTGCCTGTGCCGGTGCTGACGGCGATCGTCATTTCGGCACTGCTCGGTGCGGTCGAATTTGATCTGGCACACCGTCTCCTGAAGCAGGACCGCAGGGAGCTTCTGATTTTTCTCGGGGCATTTGCAGGCGTGCTGTTCTTCGGAACGGTTGCCGGTGTTGTGATCGGCGTGCTGCTGTCCTTTGTTTCGCTGATGATTCAGACAGCGAATCCGAAGCGCTCGTTCCTCGGCGTGATTCCCGGACATGAGGGCTTTCATTCGCTGGAACGCAATACCTTCGCTGTGCCGATTGCGCATGTGATCCTTTACCGGTTCTCGAGCAATCTGTATTTTGCGAATGTCAATCTGTTTATCAGCGATCTGGAACAGGCAGTCAAGCCGGATACAAAGTGCATTATTGTGGATTCGGGCGCTGTCTGCAATCTGGATATCACCGCCGCAGACCGCATCGAAGCCTATCGCAAAGCACTGAACCGCGCAGGCATCGAGTTGTATTTTGCCTCGCATATCGGCGCGCTGAACGACCGTTTCCGTGAACTGGGACTGTCGGGCTGGGTGGAGCATGGCTATGTCCGCCGGACGATCCCTGCGGCACTGAAAAATGCAGGCTTTGAGCCGCCTTACATCCTTGAATCCGGCGATAAACCGTTGCCGGAGACACAGCGCGCAGGCAATCCCACACGCATGGAATTTGAGTGGGCATTCGGTGCGCGTGCCGAGGAGGAAATGGAGCAGTACACAATGGCGCTGCTGCATAATATCGACGAGAATGCCGAACCCGAGGAGCAGCTCAGCGGCATCCTGAAGGCAAAGGGCGTCTGGAAGGATGTCAGCGACTCGGATCAGGAGGAGCTGCTGACACATTTGCAGACGCATATCCGCGAGCTTTCCGAGAAGCTGCATCTCAAAGAGAGCGCAATCGAAGAGGCGATTGAAGCGCGCCGCATGAAGCTCGCGCTCCGCCTGATGAAGAACAATCCCAGGGCGGCAGATGCCGTCCGTGAATACAATCGCGAATACGAGGCATCGCTGAAAGCACAGGAACCGAAGCTCTATGATACGCTGATGCGGTATCGCAGAGAGTCTCTGGCACATCTGGAGCAGGTGCATCCGGAATATTCGGAGATCATCCGCACATTCTATGAGGATACGGAAAGGGCGGGGTAATCATGCGGCAGACCTTTCAGGCGAAGGTCATCAAACTGGAACATATCCGCGAGGACGGAAAATATCACAGCGTCTATACGCTGGAATATGAGGATGAAGGCGTCAGGAAGCAGGTGACATCGACGGATGAGCCGACGAGCACCGTTGACGTCGGCGGAACGGTCGAGATCACCCTGGAGGACGGCAGACTTGTGTACACAAGTATCGGGGAAACAACGCGGAAGCACAGCATGCTGATGCTTTTCTGCCTGCTGCTGGTGTTTGCATTCCTGATCGGCTGTACGCTGATTCTGTACTTTGTCGAATCGAATGCAGTCCGCATCCCGGTATTCATCATCGGCGCCGCAGTCCTGATCATGTTCTTTAAGAATTAGGAGTGAGAAAGCGAGGAGTGAGGAGTTGCGGTATCGCCTTGCGGCGATGTATTTATAAATCGCGGCACCGCCGCACCTTATCTTCTAACTCATCACGCCTCTCTCCTAACTTTTTCTGCCTGCTGCGCGTGAAAATGCCGAATCCAAAGCCGGAACGGCAGGCGATTTTTGTTAAATGCACAGAATTTTGTCAAACGCTTGACATTTGGCGCTTTTTCATATATAATGTTATGTGCGCGTACTGTCCGGTCGCGCACAAATCTATTTTTTGAAGAAGGAGGAAAATCATGCCAACTTTTAATCAGCTCGTTCGTAAGGGCAGAAAAAGTCTGATGGAGAAGTCCACCGCTCCGGCACTTCAGAAGGGTTACAATGCACAGAAGAAGTCCCAGATCGACCTCAGCTCTCCGCAGAAGCGCGGTGTCTGCACTGCTGTTAAGACTGCCACCCCGAAAAAGCCGAACTCCGCAATGCGTAAGATCGCCAGAGTGCGTCTGACCAACGGTTATGAGGTAACTGCCTACATTCCGGGTATCGGTCACAATTTGCAGGAGCACAGTGTCGTGCTGATCCGCGGCGGTCGTGTCAAGGACCTGCCTGGTGTGCGTTATCACATCATCCGCGGTACACTCGATGCGCAGGGCGTGAACGGCCGTATGCAGGCTCGTTCCAAGTACGGCGCAAAGCGTCCGAAGGCAGGCAAGAAGTAATTTTCTTCATCCTGCAACCAAACGTATTCGCATTTACCCACAAGGCTCTTGTGGATCTAATAGATAGCATCCCCCGATGGGGCGCGCAGAATGCGCTTTGCTGTCTCTGATATCTGCAATGGCGCCTGACACCGGCAGCCATTGAAGCTGCCAGTGAGTACCTGTGAATTCATCTTTTATGAAGGAGGGAAGCGAGTATGCCAAGAAGAGGCAATATCGCAAAGCGTGACGTTCTGGCTGATCCGATGTACGGTTCAAAGCTCGTAACACGTCTCATCAACAACATCATGCTCGACGGTAAGAAGGGTGTCGCACAGAAGATTGTGTATGAAGCATTCGATATCGTCAAGGAAAAGACCGACCGCGATCCGCTTGAGGTATTTGAGCAGGCTATGGAGAACATTATGCCTGTTCTGGAGGTCAAGGCACGCCGTATGGGCGGTGCGACCTACCAGGTGCCGATGGAGGTTCGTCCGGATCGCCGTCAGACGCTCGGTCTGCGCTGGATTACCAAGTATTCCAGACTCCGCAGTGAGAAGACCATGAAGGAGCGCCTTGCAGGCGAGATCATTGACGCTGTCAACGGTACCGGCGGCTCTGTCAAGAAGCGTGAGGATACGCACAAGATGGCAGAGGCAAACAAGGCGTTTGCACACTATCGCTGGTAATTTTCTGCACATTTGCATCTGCCGTGTGCTCCCGGCAACCGGCAGATATTCTGATTAGGAGGAACCCAAATGCCTAGAGACTGTAGTCTTGAACATACAAGAAACATTGGCATTATGGCTCACATCGACGCCGGAAAGACCACCACGACCGAGCGTATTCTGTTCTACACCGGTATCAACCACAAGATCGGCGATACCCACGACGGTACCGCAACGATGGACTGGATGGAGCAGGAGCAGGAGCGCGGTATCACGATCACTTCTGCTGCAACCACCGCTTACTGGAAAGAGCACAGAATCAACATCATTGATACCCCCGGTCACGTGGACTTCACCGTTGAGGTCGAGCGCTCCCTGCGCGTTCTGGACGGTTCCGTAACCGTTTTCTGCGCAAAGGGCGGTGTCGAGCCGCAGTCTGAGACTGTTTGGCGTCAGGCGGACAAGTACAAGGTCCCGCGTATGGCGTATGTCAATAAAATGGATATCATGGGCGCGGATTTCTACCGTGTCGTTGATATGATGAAGGATCGTCTCAAGTGTAATGCTGTTCCGATTCAGCTTCCGATCGGCGCTGAAAGCGATTTCAAGGGCCTGATCGACCTGCTGGAGATGAAGGCTTACATCTATGATGACAACGATCGCCTCGGTCAGCACATCTCTGTCGAGGATATTCCTGCTGATATGCAGGAAAAAGCGGAGGAATACCGCAATGAAATGATCGAGCACATCGTCGAAACCGATGATGAGCTCATGGAGAAGTACTTTAACGGCGAGGAGCTCACCATCGAGGAGCTCAAGCGCGGTATCCGTAAGGGTACGATCGACAACACCATCGTTCCGGTCGTCTGCGGTACTTCCTATAAGAATAAGGGCGTTCAGAAGCTGCTCGACGCAATCGTCGATTACATGCCTTCTCCGCTCGATGTTCCGGCAATCACCGGTATCAACCCGAAGACCGATGAGGAAGAAGAGCGTCCGTCCGATGACAACGCACCGTTTGCTGCTCTTGCATTCAAGATCGCAACGGATCCGTTCGTCGGTAAGCTCTGCTTCTTCCGCGTCTATTCCGGTAAGATCGAAAAGGGTACATCCGTCCTGAACTCCTGCAAGAACCAGAATGAGCGTATGGGCCGTATCCTTCAGATGCACTCCAACCACAGAAAGGATATCGAAGTCGTCTACGCAGGCGATATCGCGGCTGTTATCGGTGTCAAGAACACCACAACCGGTGATACCCTCTGCGATGAGAACCATCCGATCATCCTTGAGTCCATGGAGTTCCCGGATCCGGTTATCAACCTCGCAATCGAGCCGAAGACCAAGGCCGGTCAGGAGAAGATGGGCATTGCCCTCTCCAAGCTCGCTGAAGAGGATCCGACCTTCCGTACATGGACTGATTCCGAAACCGGTCAGACCATTATCGCAGGTATGGGTGAGCTTCACCTCGAGATCATCGTTGACAGACTGATGCGTGAGTTCAAGGTCGAGGCAAACGTCGGCGCTCCGCAGGTTTCCTACAAGGAGACCATCCGCAAGACCGTCAACGAGGACTACAAGCACAAGAAGCAGACCGGTGGTACAGGTCAGTACGGTCACGTTAAGATCACCGTTGAGCCGAACGAGCCGGGCAAGGGCTATGAGTTCATCAACAACATCGTCGGCGGCGCAATTCCGAAGGAATACATCCCGGCAGTCGATGCAGGTATCAGGTCCGCTATGCAGGCCGGTGTCGTCGCAGGCTACCAGGTCGTCGATGTCAAGGTCACCCTCTATGATGGTTCTTATCACGAGGTTGACTCCTCTGAAATGGCGTTCAAGATCGCCGGTTCTATGGCATTCAAGAACGCAATGCGCAAGGCAGATCCGGTTCTGCTCGAGCCGCTCATGAAGGTTTCCGTCTTTGTTCCGGAGCAGTACATGGGCGATGTCTTCGGTGACCTCAACGGCCGCCGCGGTCAGATCCAGGGTCAGGAAGTCCACAACGGCGTTGCACAGATCGACGCTCTCGTTCCGCTGAGCAACATGTTCGGCTACGCAAGCGACCTTCGTTCCCGTTCTCAGGGCCGCGGCAACTACACAATGGAGCCGCACAGCTTTGCTGAAGTCCCGAAGAGCATCGCGGACAAGATCAAGAGCGAGCGCGGTCACAGCGACGAGGACTAATTTCCACATTCCGATCATTTTGTCTCCGGATTCTCCGCTTCATGCGGCGGAATCCGGCTGCAAAATGCTCAAATTTGTGCCAAAATCCGAAAAATGCGCTTTACTTGGAATTTTTTTCTAAAAAGGCTTGCATTTTTTTCGGAAATCTGGTACAATATAAGGTGTCAGGTCTTTGTCGTATCTTGATGATGACCGAACCCTATATTTTATTCCAAAATTCTTTTTAGGAGGAGATTCCAATGGCAAAGGAACATTTTGAACGTACAAAACCCCATGTCAACATTGGTACGATCGGCCACGTTGACCACGGCAAGACCACTCTGACTGCTGCGATCACCAAGACGCTGGCAATGAAGGGTCAGGCAAAGTTTGAGGACTATTCCATGATCGATAAGGCTCCGGAGGAGCGCGCACGTGGAATCACAATCAACACCGCTCACGTTGAGTATGAGACCGACAAGCGTCACTACGCTCACGTTGACTGCCCTGGTCACGCTGACTATATCAAGAACATGATCACCGGTGCTGCACAGATGGACGGCGCAATCCTGGTTGTTGCTGCTTCCGACGGCCCGATGGCTCAGACCAAGGAGCACATCCTGCTCGCTCGTCAGGTTGGCGTGCCGGCAATCGTTGTGTTCATGAACAAGACTGACCTCGTTGATGACGAGGAGCTGATCGATCTCGTTGAGATGGATATCCGCGACACCCTGAGCTCCTACGAGTTCCCCGGCGATGAGATTCCGATCATCAAGGGTTCTGCTTTCCAGGCTCTCGATTCCAAGTCCACCGATATCAATGATCCGGTCTATAAACCGATCCTTGATCTGATGGATGCTGTTGACTCCTACATTCCGACTCCGGACCGTAAGGCAGATCAGCCGTTCCTGATGCCGGTTGAGGACACCATGACTATCTCCGGCCGTGGTACTGTTGCTACCGGTCGTGTTGAGCGTGGTCAGGTTAAGGTCGGCGAGACCGTCGAGATCGTTGGTCTGAAGGACGAGAAGACCTCTACTGTTGTTACCGGTCTGGAAATGTTCCGCAAGACTCTGGATTACGCAGAGGCTGGCGATAACATCGGCGCACTGCTCCGTGGTATCGCACGTAAGGACATCGAAAGAGGTCAGGTTCTGTGCAAGCCGGGTTCCATCCACCCGCACACCAAGTTCAAGGGTCAGGTTTACGTTCTGAAGAAGGAAGAAGGCGGTCGCCATAAGCCGTTCTTCAACAACTACAGACCGCAGTTCTATTTCCGTACAACTGACGTTACCGGTATCATCACGCTGCCGGACGGCGTTCAGATGTGCAACCCTGGCGACAACATCGAGATCGGCGTTGAGCTCATCACCCCGATCGCTATCGAGCAGGGTCTCCGCTTCGCTATCCGTGAGGGCGGTAAGACTGTTGGTTCCGGCGTTGTTACCACCATCGACGAGTAATATCTGAAATGATGAGAAAGAGCTGAATCCGTTTGGGTTCAGCTCTTTTTTGTGTATGATACGGAACAGATAAGCCGCAGGAACCTGAATCGGAACCTGCGGCTTTGTGCTTTGACTGTTTGAATCAGAAGACGTTTGCGCCGTTGAATGCGGTGATGAGATGCAGAGCCTGAGACTGATAGTAGGGGATGCCTTCCTCGCTCAGAACTTCATATGCTGCATCGAGGAATGCGTATCTGCAATCGCGGAAGGTGATCTGGGTGGTATCGGCAACATTGTACTTGGAGAGCGAACGCAGCCAGATCTTTGCAAGCAACTGCTTGTTGTTGACAAAGTAGCTGGACTGTGCCATTGTGTATGCGACATGGGAGATGATCGTCGAACCGGAGGTATCCAGATCCGATGCATACGGATTTGCGTTTACAGCAGCGTTCCAAAGGCTGTAATTGGTGTAGTAGGTTGTGTTCGGGGTTTTCGGATTGTGCGTATTTGCAGGATTTGCGATATCACGGTAAGAATAGTAGCCTGCCGGCTTGGAGACGCCGTTCTTGGTGAAGACTGTTGCGCCGACCTTCCAGTCGTTCTTTTCGTCTGCGAGTTCTGCGAAGATGTCGCTATAAGCCTCAGAGAGTGCAGCGGCTTCCGGCGAGAGCTGAGAGTAATCGTTCCAGCCGAATGTTGCCTGTGTGACGAGGTGACCGTACTCATGCGTCACGACGTCGGTTGCGCTGCCGAGGAATTTGACAGCGTCTTCCTGACTCTGGTCGCTGGAGCCGAGACCGAAGAACAGCGTGTCGCCGAGCGCCCATGCGTTCTCGCGCTGACCGCCGTTGCCGCCCGGAACATAGGTCGAATGGTCGTTGATTGCAACATAGAGACCTGTCGGAGTATAGCCGATGCTGGAATAGAAGTCATAAGCCTTTTCGACATTGTACAGACCGCACTGGGACGCCTGCCAGTACTCATAGGAGCCGGTGTATGCGCCGAGAATGTCATTGTAGTTCACGTTGACCGTGTGACCGGGAGCAGAGCTGGTGCTGACCGTGCGAATGTTTCTGCCCGGCTCATAGAGGTAATCCTGATAGTCGGATTTGCTGGTGCAGTATTCGAGCTTGATCGTTTCGTTGCGGCAGCTATTCCACATATAGCTGGATTTGGTCATAACGGTCTTGGGATAGAGTGTGATTGCGCTGGCTGTCAGGGATGTGCAGAGGGACGCTGCGATGCAAAGTGCGGAGACAGAGGCTGCGATGGTTTTGAGTTGCTTCTTCATGTGTGATACTCCTTTACAATTTTGTTTGGATACAGCGGATGCTGCACCCTGATTCTATTGTAACGGATATAATTATCTTGCACAACTCATATATTGCGATGAAATCGTCAAATATTGCTGATTGTGAATATTTTAAGGTTCACATGCATTCTGATTTGTTAAAGAATCCTCCTGATAGCTAGAATATCAAAATAAAAAGTTGTACGCCGTGAATATTTCCACATAGCGTACAACTGTTTCTTTATTTGACAATATTGCTCACTCGGAATGCGCAACCTGATCCATGGGAATCTGCACCAGATCCTGACCGTTGACGATAAAATGTATTGTGGTCAGGTAGTGCTTTTCCGGATTGAATACATAGGGGAACGATATGGTCACCCAGTTTCCGGTTTCCTGACTGCATTCACTGCTCATTGAAAAGCGGTTGTTCTGGTCAACCATCGCGCGCCATTCCCATATGAAGCGCGGAAGATCCGTATCACAATAGTAGCAGATCTGCGGCGCTGTCGTATTCGGATCGTCTGCAATGTAATAGATGACTCGCTCTCTGCCCTCCTGCACATATCGCGTATAGCCGGGCATATCTTCCTCCGGCGACTGATGTTTGAGCGCATGATCCTCGTTCAAAGTGTAGGTGAAATTCGGTACAGCCTCAAACAACTCATCATCTGCGTCCAGCCGTGCGCTGAAAATAATCAGCAGAACGCTCCAGAACAGAACGATCAGGAAGAATCCGCTGAGAATGCAGATCAGCGCAACTCGGAGCGGAGACATGAGTTTCGTCTTCTTTTTGCCGAGCGAATGCTCTGCAACGCGACTGTCCAGATAGCGCCTGTACATATTCTTATAGACAGCGACGCACAGCGACGTGATTCCGACAACTGCAAGAACCGAAATAATCAGAAAAAAGATTACAACATATGAAACACCCATAATAGTCCTCCTTTCAGATACCGAGCGTGTCCTTGAACATATAATAATATGTTCGCGTGACATCGACGCGCGCACCGTCGGACATGGTCAGGATGAATTTCTGCCCGAGCATGGGGCGGATGCTTTTGATGTGGTTGATCGAAATGATTGCTGAATTGCTGACGCGGATAAATTCCTGCGGATCGAGAATCTCCTCCAGCCTGCGCAGCGGATCGGACAGCTTGCATTCGATGCCGCCGCAATAAGCGATGATGTCATGCGCATAGCTTTCGATATGTGAGATCTCGGCGGTTTTGAGCCGGTAAATCTCCTCGCCGTTTCGCCCGATTAGGTGCGAGGCGTAGACATTCTTCTCGGAGAGTATGAGATCCGCGCTGTCGTCAATCTCAGCGCCGTGAACGGTCAGCCAGTCTGCAAGCTCAGCGTAGCGCTGATCGCTGACCATGAGCCGGATTTTCATTGGAAGCACCCCCTCGTGTTTTTCTGTCCTTATCATATCATAAACCGCGCAAAGGCGCAAGACGTTTTGCACAGCTTACATCTGCCGGATCCTGAATTACATCGGGACGCGGCTGTTTTGCGCTTGACAAACTGCATAAATTGCTGTATAATGTTCCTAAGATGCAGCCAGAGCAGGCGCATCGAATGAACATCCACAGGAAACATGACGTCAAATGATAAGGAGGAGTCAATTATGGTAACCGTAACAACGTATGCAGAGCTTCAGCAGGCCGTGATGCGTGATGAGCCGATGATCCGGCTGGAAGCACATGCAAAGCAGTATTATGAGAGAAAAGTAAATGATCTGCTCGGCGGCGGTGTTGTCGGCGCACTGCCGGGACTGATGGTCGCAGGACCGCTCGGTGCGGCAGTCGGTGCGCTGGTCGGTGCAACGGTCGGCAATGCCCTGACGAACCGTGAGGCTTCGGAACAGGACATCGCAAAGTTCCTTGTCCGCTATTACCGCAAATCCAGCACCGGTGTTACCTTTATCGAGCTGACACACAGATAAGCGGTTCTCCGGTGAATCTGATGCGCAGGGACCATGCGCCCTGAGATCCCGTTCTGAACAGGGATGAATCAGCCGCTCCGATGATGCAGTGCTGCAATCGGGGCGGCTGTTTGTATACCTGTTCAGTCGAAATAGAACAGTTCTTCAAATTTGCGGTCGAGCGCAATGCAGAGGATCAGCGCGAGCTTTGCCGTCGGCTGAAACTGTCCGGTCTCGAGTGAACTGATCGTATTGCGCGAAACACCGACCATCTGCGCGAGCTGCGCCTGCGAGAGCTTTTGCTCTGCGCGCGCCTCTTTGAGCCGGTTTTTCAGTACAAGCGAATCATCCATATTATACCCCTGCTTTCCAGAGGCGAAGCGCACGGTAGACAGCGAACGCTGTCGCGGCAAGCATCACAAATCCGTATACAAGCCAGCCCAGTGCCGGGGATTTTCTGTCGTGCTTTCTCAGCAGAAAACTGTGCGCGATACCCTGCGTGCCCTGATAGCAGAAGAAAACCGCCCAGAGCTCCGGCAGCGCCCGGTGATATTGGAATATTGAAATGCCGTTGAGAATAAGACTGAGCATGAGTGCCGTTGAACCCGCGATTCCGCTGGAAATGGAATTGTCCTGGAACGCGACAAGATCAGCGCCCTTGTTTTCTTCTCTCGATTTGGTGAGGATTTTTTCTTTGTTCATTGTCTGCCTCCTTTGCCAAGTCTACTTGGCACTTTGATTGTCTGTATTATACCACTGCCAAGTGTACTTGTCAAGATGTTTGCCAAGTTTTCTTTGCAAATTGTTTGAATGACCAAGAGATAGCATAATCGTCCTATCTCTGATTATGCAGATTGACCGATCTCGGATGCTTACCGTGCCGTGACAGCCAAAAACATAAATCTTTTGACAGATATCGCAATTTCTTCCGCAATGGTATTGTACAAAGACGATAAATGTGCTATAATTAGAATATCATCGCAAAGGAGAGAGAAACATGACGGAGATCCGATTTGACGGGAGCAATCCGCTCTGGGGGAACTGGCAGCTTTTCATGGACGCTGAACCGTGCGTTTACAGTGAGCCGCCGGCTGAATATCCGCTGACCATGACGCTGCCCGGCACGACGGCGCAGCAGAAGCTCGGTGCGGAAAATCCGGTGCATGAGACCGGCTTTCTGACAGAGCGTTACCCGTTCCGCGGTCAGCTCTGGCTGAAGAAAATCCTGCATATTTCAGAGACGGATTTGCAGGCGCAGCGCTGCTTGCTGTATCTGGAGCGCACGCGCATGACGCAGCTCTGGATCAACGGGCAGTATGCAGGCAGCGAGCAGAGCCTCTGTACACCGCATGTATATGATATCTCCGGTCTGCTGACGCCGGAAACGGAGATCGTGCTTTGTATCCGGAATACCGGTTATCCCGTCCCCGGCGGACATATGACCTCGCCGGATACGCAGACAAACTGGATCGGCGTGACGGGCAGAATGGAGCTGCAATTTTCATCGGGAACGCAGATTTCGGATCTGCGCGTGTACCCCGATGCCGCCGCGCACCGGATCCGTGTGACAGGCAGAATGGATCCGCCGGAGCCGCAGATCGCGGAGACAAGGATCATGCAGAATCCGTATCCGCAGTGCGGCGGCTGGCATTTTACCGTGCCGAAGGGCGTGCTGCTCGCGCCGGATGCATCGGGCGAATTTTTCGCGGAGATTCTGCTTCCGCCGGATGTGCCGCAGTGGAGCGAACAGGCTCCGGTCGGGCTGGCGCTGTGTTTTGAGCTGCCGCATGGCGAAACCGCATTTGCAGAATTCGGTCTGCGCGATTTCAAAGCCTGCGGTGATCATTTCGAGCTGAACGGCAAACCCGTGATGCTCCGCGGCAGGCACGATGCAATGGTCTTTCCGCTGACAGGTGCCGCCCCGACATCCCTGGAGATGTGGCTGCGGTATTTCCAATGTATGCAGACATGGGGCATCAATCATATTCGTTTTCATACCTGCTGTCCGCCGGAAGCAGCCTTTGCCGCGGCGGATCTTTCCGGAATATTCTTAGAGCCGGAGCTGCCGTTCTGGGGGACGGTCGATGCAGAGGGCGGCGAAAAATATGATGCTGTCGGGCAGGCTTATCTGCTCCGTGAGGGCAGGCGCATCTGCGATGCATTCGGCAATCATCCCTCTTTCGTGATGCTTTCGCTCGGCAATGAGCTCTGGGGCAGTACGGATCGGCTCGGTGAAATGCTGGATACGCTGCGTGCGCACGATCCGCGGCCGCTCTATACACAGGGCAGCAACAATTTCCAGTTTACGCCGCAGGAACTGCCGCAGGAGGATTTCTGGGTGGGCGTCCGGAC
This sequence comes from Clostridia bacterium, assembly GCA_021152595.1. Lineage (GTDB taxonomy): Bacteria > Bacillota > Clostridia > Oscillospirales > Ruminococcaceae > Firm-04. Next base: position 1,795 of record JAGKVC010000079.1, on the reverse strand, counting down.
GGGCAGACACCGTCTGCTGCGCGGCTCCTATGCGGACTGTGATGCACCGCTCGGCAGAATCCAGACGGCAGCGCCCTCCGCAAGCTGGGATTACAGCGCCGCGCTTCAGCCGGCAGAAGCGGATATATCCGCCGCCGAAGCAGAGATTACCGTGCAGCACGGTACGGGTGTTGCACATGTCAAAGCAGCGGCACCGCAGCAATTCAATCCGACAAAGCCCGTGATCACGCATGAGATCGGGCAGTATAATATCTATCCCGATTACCGCGAGCTTCCGAAGTATACGGGCGTACTGGCACCGCGCAATCTCGGTGTATTCCGTGAGCGTCTGGTGCAGGCCGGTATGGGGGAGCAGGCGGCGGATTTCTTCCGGTGTTCGGGAAAGCTCGCGCGCGACTGCTATAAATCCGAGCTGGAAGCCGTAATGCGCACGCCGCAGATCGCAGGCTTTCAACTGCTCGATTTGCAGGATTTTCCGGGACAGGGTACGGCGCTCGTCGGGATGCTGAATGCATTTCTCGAGAGCAAAGGTCTGATCGAACCGGCAGCGTGGCGCGCCTTCTGCGGCGATCTGGTGCCGCTTGCGATCTTCGATTCCTATGTGCAGGAATCCGGCAGTATCTTCCATTGCCGCTATGCGATCCGCAGCAGCCGTCCGGAGATTCCGGCGCAGCCGTTCCGCGTGACGTTCACAGTCGGGGACAGTCTGCTTGCGGAGACGGTCGGGGAGATTCCGGCATCCGGCGCAGGACTGATCGACCTCGGCGGCGGCGGTTTCCGCATTCCGGAGAAATGTACCGGCAATGCAAAGCTGACATTTGAGCTGCCGGAATCGGATATCTGCAATACATGGGAGCTGACGATTCTGCCGTCTGCAACACCGGTCACAGAGGAGATCGTGACCGTCCGCAGCTTTACGGAAGCCGAACCGCATCTGCAAAGAGGCGAGGCGGTGCTGTTGATTCCGGCGCAGATCACGGACAAAATCCGCGGCTTTTACTGCACGGATTTCTGGAATTATCCGATGTTCCGCAGTATTTCGAAATCTATGGGCAGACAGGTACCCGTCGGGACAATGGGGCTTTGCATTGATAAGACGCACCCCGTCGCAAGGGCGCTGTTCAGCGATGATTACAGCACGCCGCAGTGGTACAGCATCGTGACGCATGCGGACTGCGCCGTTCTCGATGATGCACCGAACGGTTACCGTCCTACCGTGCAGATGATCGACAATGTCGAGCGCAATCACCGGCTCGGGCTGCTCTTTGAAACGGCAGTCGGCGGCGGCAGACTGTTTGTCTGCACAGCGCGGCTGACAGAATGCCCTGAGGATCCCTGCATGAACCGCCTGCACCACGCAATCGCCGCATATATGCAAAGTGACGCATTCGCACCGGCAGAGACGCTTTCCGCCGGTCTGCTGCGAAAACTGTTCTGCTGAAAGGAGTCAAATTATGCAGCCGAAATTCGCTGAAAACATCATTGTGATTGTCCAGTTCAAGAAGAAGCAGCGCTGGTACTGCACCGAAAAATCCCTCTGGAAAATGGATTATCTCCGGCTCTATGACGACTACCACAATCTCTACCGCAGCCGCGGCAAGAGCGATATGGAGTTTGTCAAGGAGGTCGGATCATTCGGGGAATTCAGCAGCAGCCGCTTCCGGATCCGCCTGCTTGAGCGCGATACCGCAAAGGAGTTCCTCAAAAAGATCGACAACGACGCGACTTCCGCAGGCGAGCTTGCCTATGATTTCATGAAAGCGGAAACCGATGAGCAGCGCCGCGCGCTTGTGCC
>JAGKVC010000078.1 GCA_021152595.1 Clostridia bacterium | reverse complement strand
GGTCCGTACTTTGACAAGTTCCATCTGCTCGGGCTCGGGATCGATCCGGATTATGCTCCGCTCGGCAAGTTTCTCGCGAAAGTTCTCGAGGGACGCAACGCGCGCAACAGGCGGATCATCGCGAACTTCAACCGGCTCGGTTTCGGAATGGGCGACGAGATCTTCGGCTATGCGAACGGCGACGTGTTGGCGCGTCCGCATTTCGCGCGATGGCTGGTTGAGCGCGGACGCGCTTCGACGGTCGCCGAGGCCTTCGAGAAGTATCTCCTGCCGGACTCGCCGGTGGAGACGCGCTGTTACGAGGAGCGGTTCCATCCTTCGCAGGAGGAGTCGATCGGACTGATTCACGCGGCCGGCGGACTGGCCGTGCTCGCGCATCCGAAGTACGGTTGCAGGGAGTGGCGTGAGACGGGCCCCGACTATGCGGTCGCCGAACGCGCCCTGGCGGCGCTGAAGGACTGCCTGCCGGCGGCGGAGGGATGCGATTTCCTGCGCCGCAGCTCGGATTTCCAGAGATTTTTTGCGATGCCGCAGAGCCACGCATAGACCGTGGAAGTGCCCTTGTAGCTTTTCAGATGCCGGATTGCCTGATAGAAGGTCTCCTGCGTCAGCTCCTCGGCGGTGTCCGGCTCGTTGCAGAGCGTCATCAGATACAGATAGACCTTTTTGCCGTATTCGCGGTAATAGGCTTCGATGTCCGCGGACATTCCCTCGCCCCCTTTCTCTATATTAGTTGCACGAGACGGCGTTTCGTTACAGGATTATGATAAAAAGATAGAACAAAGCCGCTGAAATAGGCGTAACGGCTTAGTTTCAGCGGCTCTGTATCAGCGATTATTTATAGGAGACATTAAAATCGGGCAGGGATTCGGTTCTGGTGCTGTTCCAGACCTTCCACTTGCCGGTGTTGACATTGAACTCCGCATATGCAGCGGTGAAGTATGCCGGATCGGTTTCAAGATCAAAGCGGAGCGTGTTGCAGCGCATGGTCGTTTTGATCGCATCAGCGCCGATTCCGGTGAAATCGGTGTTGACCGTCGTATGCATTTCAAACATTTCCGGATATTCCTTCGCGGAATTGTAAAGATCAAACATTGCAGCCGCACCAAGCTCCGGCGCAAATGTCAGCGTGAGCTGCTTGGTCTTTTCGCCGTTGACAAGGAATGCCTGCTCCGGCTGGGAGACGCTGAGATTCAGCGTGACATCCTTTGTCAGGAGCTTTGCAGCGGCGTCGATCTGCGCCTTGCGGTCCGCCTCGGCTGCCGGAACCTCGTCCGAGAAATACGGCACGAGCTTCATCTGTACCGGATAAACATCGCCCGGATAGACCGCGGAGTGATCGGTATAAGCCGGATCATAAGCAGCGGTTGTAGTGCCGTCCTGCCAGTGCGGTGTTTTGTTTGCGATGGTTGCGGAGTAGAACATCAGGATCTGCTGCGCATCCGCGACATCGAGCTTGCCGTCGCCGCTGACATCGCAGGCAGCGATCTGAGCAGGCGTGGTATTTGTTTTCTTGCCGCTGAGCGTCTTGCTGTAATCGCTGAGCGCGAGCTGCGCATCGCTGAGTTCGACAATGCCGTCGCCGTTGAAATCGCCGCGCAGACGGTTATACCGCGAAAATCCGAGCGAGCAGAGAATGCCCTTTTTGGTCTCTTTATTGGAGCGGAGAACCGGCTCCTCCATCAGCTTGACCGCCTCAGCTTTCGCCGTATCATCCGCCGCAATGTACTTTCCGAAAAAGCCGTAGCGCGTTGCGGTGAATGCATCCTCACCGGTGGAATAATCGGGATTTTCAATCGTGATATCCTGCTGATATGTGACATCCTTCGTGCCGCCGAAGACGCTTGCCGTGCTGATCTTCACGGTATAATCGCCCGGTTCGACGCGGAAGACATAGAGCTTCTGCATGTCGGATTTCAGCGTGGAATTATAAAGCTCGAGATTTGCACGCTCCGGCGAATGCTGCACAATCTCAACACTGACATTGTTATTGTAGCATCCGCTAAAGACGAACGCATCCTCGCCGAGCGGCTCAAAATCGGGACAGACCGTCTCGACATAGACCGCATCGTCCTCTGTTTCCTCCGCTGCATAGGCAGGCATTGCGCAGCCTGCGCAGATTGTCAGGCAGCAGAGCGCTGTAAAAAAGGGTTTTGCATGTTTTTTCATGTAAACATTCATCTCCTGATGTATTTTGATGGTATCAGTATAGCACATGTCTCGTGATTTGTCAAATCGCCGCTGCGGACGCATAAACCCAAGCACACCCGAGCAAACCCCCGACTAAACGGCACCAATCCCCCGAAAACAGCCAAATCCGACGCAGAGAGGCGAAAAATCAGACTTGCAATTTTTTTCGTTTTATATTATAATAGTCATAATTGGCTTGGAACACAGAAAGGAACCATACATGATTTATCTCATAGCGATACTGGCACTGCTCGTCTGCTCGGCGATGTTTTCCGCCTGCGAGACGGCTTTTTCCAGTGTCAATAAGATTCGCCTGAAATCGGATGCGATGCAGGGGAATCAGCGTGCAACCAGAGCATTGGCGCTTGCGGAATCCTTCGACCGTGCGCTGACTGCCATTCTCATCGGCAATAATCTGGTCAATATTCTCTCCGCCTCGCTCGGCACGATCCTGTTTACGCGTTGGTTCGGGGAGGGCGGCGTCGGCATCTCGACGATGGCAATGACCGTGCTGGTGCTGATCTTCGGCGAGATTCTGCCGAAAAACTACGCAAAAGCCCACGCGGAGCAGATGACGCTGCTCTTTGCAGCACCGCTTCGTGCGCTGATCTGGATTCTGACACCACTGATCTTCCTGTTCAATCAGATCGCAAAGCTCGTCTCGAAAAAGGGCGCTGAGCCTTCCGTTACGGAGGATGAGCTGAAGGTTATCGTCGATCAGATTGAGGAGGAGGGCGTACTGGAGGAGCAGGAAAGCGACCTTGTCCGTTCGGCACTGGAATTTGATGAGATTTCGGTCGATGAGGTCCTCGTGCCGCGTGTCCGCGTGACGGCGATTGCGAAGGATACCCCGATTGCGGAGATCAAGCAGATTTTCCTCGCAGAGCGCTATTCGCGGCTTCCGGTCTACGCCGATTCCATCGACGATATCATCGGATTCATCACAGAAAAGGATTTCTTCGGTCTGCTCGAAAGCGGCGGAACGACCATTGAACCAATTATCAAAAATGTTCTGCGTCTGCCGGAATTTGCCCGGATCAGCGAGGCAATGAAGCAGATGCAGCGTGCAAAATCCCATATTGCGATTGTCGTCGATCAGTACGGCGGTACAAAGGGCATCGTCACGCTCGAGGATATCATCGAGGAGCTTGTCGGAGAAATTTATGACGAAGCGGACGAGGTTGTCCCGATGCTGACAAAATGCGGCGAGAACCGCTACGAGGTCTCCGGCGAGCTTTCAATCGCGGATCTCTGTGATGCGCTGGAGCTTCCCGAGAGCCGGATTGTAACGGAATGCACCTCGGTCGGCGGCTGGCTGACAGAGCTTGCAGGACATATCGCGGAAGACGGCGAAACCGTCAGCGGCGAATGGTTCCGCATGACCGTTTTGCAGATGCAGGAGCAGCGCGTTCAGCGCATTCTGCTCGAGCTGATAGAGCCGCAGCCCGAAACTGATCCGGACACGGAAATCAGCGAGGAAGTAACCGCCAGAAGCGTCCGGTGAGCAGATATTTACACATGTCATAATTAAATAATAAATATTTATAGGGAAAGTTGTACGGAAACGTGCAACTTTTCTTGTTTTTGGTACCCCTTTATAGGGAGCAGTCGGGATCTTACAGTGCATGGTGCGGCATTGCCGCCGAGGGAGCATGCATCTGTCAGCCCGAATGAAAGGGGTGATTCTGATCAAAAATCCCACCGCCGCGGAGTGGAAAGGAGGAGGATATGGAATTCACAGTCAGGATCCGGTCGCGGCACGCTTTTGTCGGGAATGCCGGTGCATTCGGCATCTGCGGCAACAGCGGCGATACGGTCCGCTTCGATTTTGATGCAGAATGGGCTGCGTATCCGGAGAAAACGGCATATATTGCTGCAATCACGCCGGAAGGACGCATCGAATCCGCTGTTCCGTTCACGGGCGAGGTCTGTCCGCTGCCGGTGATCGAACATGCGGCGATTGCGGAAATCGGCGTCTCGGCAGGAACGCTCCGAACGACGACCGCTGCACGAATCCCCTACGCAAAATGCATCACGGATATCTTGGCGGAAATGCGTGAGCCGCAGCAGGATCTCTACAGCATGCTGCTCTGCGGACTGATGCATCTGCCGGTCTATCCGGTTTGCAGCGGCAGATATCTTGTCAGCGCGGAGGAGGATTATCTTGCAACCGAAGCAGGAGACTATCTGTTGACAAAGGAGTGAATTATGGCGGATAAAAAAATCAATACAGGTCTGACTGAAGCTGAGGTACACACTGCGTTTTACCGCGCACTGCATGACCTGACAGATGCGCAGATTCAGGCGATGATCGCGGAGGAAGCGGCAAGCCGTCTAAGCGCTGATTCTGCGATTAGTGCTCAGACCGCGACAAAGGTCAATTCACTTGATGTTTACAAGGGAACAGAAATCACCGCCGGAACCGATCTCAACACCCTGATGACACCCGGTACTTACTGGTGCGCATCGAGTACAGTCGCGCAGACACTTTACAACTGCCCGATCAGCGGTGCAGGCTTTATTTTGCAGGTCTTCACAACCGGCAACCGCGTTGCTGTGATCTATCAGATCTCGGCAGGCATCCTGCGTATCTATATGCGCTGCTTCACCGGCGGATCGTCCGGCTCGTGGAAAAGCTGGTATATGTATGAAAGCACGCTCTCCGAGAATCAGGGTACACCGCCGCCGAACCGGACAAACCGAACAGCAGCAGAAACGGAGGCGAAGCATGTCTGAAATCACTGTTACCGTGCGGAACCGGATCACGGAAGCCGCCGGGCATCCCGAGATCGTCTGCGGCAACAGCGATTACGCCGTTCTGTTCGATTTTGACGAAGAATGGGAGGCATATCCGGTCAAGACGGCAAGAGCGGTCTGGCGCGATCTGGATACGGGGGTAATGTGCAGCACGGAGCTGCTGTTTGAGGGCAGCCGTGTTGAACTGCCTGCCTTTTTCCGGACAAATCAGATTCTGCTCGGCGTTTATGCAGGTAATATCCGGACAACAGTTCCGGTACGCATCCCCTGCTGTGCCTGCATCGTGAACAGCGATGCCGTGCATCCCGATCCGCCGCCGGATATCTATTCGCAGCTTCTCCGGTATCAGGAGCGGCTGCTCACTGAACAAACCTATGCAGGATCCGCAACAGAAATTTCGCAGGGCGCATCCGGCATCTGCGGAAACCCGACCGATGAGGAGGCGATTTAATGGCAGAAGCAAGAACAATCGGCAGCACGAATGCGCTGTATCACGCACTGCTGGACAGCAATCTCTATGCCCGTGTGGAGCAGGTCAGCTCGAATGTGAACTGCTATGATGCAGCAGGGCATCTCGTACTCAAAACAACCGGATATACCGATATCGCAGCCTATATTGATGCGTCGCATTCGTTTCCGGCAACATCACTCGGCACGATCAATCAGGCATTTCTCTGTGAGCGCGGCGTCCTGCTGACCAAGTATTACAGCGGCACGCTCCGGCATGTTTATGTCCTCAGCAGAACGAATACCGGTGAGCCTGCTTTCGTCGATCTGGATGTCACCGGCGAGGACTGGACTGCACTCACATGGGGCGATATCACCCCGATCACGGAAAAAAACATGCCGCAACAGACCGCGAATCAGTACGCACTGCTGCCCTTTGTCACGAACGCAGCAGTCGGTGTCGATTCGTATTTGCCGGATGCTTTTTATGCTGCCGTATCGCCCGGCAATCAGCTTCCGCGCGGCTTTACCATGCACGGAACACGCTGGTTTGCAGTCGGGAATGCGGTCATTCGGGACGGCACTGCATAAGGCATCCTGATCGCCTGCGCCGCACAAAATACCGTCCGCCTGCATATCCTGTATAGATGGAGCGGCAGAATGATACGCCGGTGCGTATCCGCTCCATTGAAAGAAAGGATGAGCAGAATGTTCAAACCGAGACTGACAAAGCCCGAGAGCGGCAATCCCTATTACAACACGGTCGCAAACGGCGGATATTCGACGGCGATTGTCGGCAATCCGCGCGATGCAGGCTGCAATGTGCTGGCAAACTGCGTCGGATATGCGGCAGGCAGATTCAATGAGATTCTGGCACAGGGGAAATTTGTGTATTTCAACTATCCGCCGAATGCTGAGGATTTCTATGATACTGCGGTCTCGCAGGGACTTGAGGTCGGCAATACACCGCGGCGCGGCGCGATCATCGTCTGGGCAAGGGGCAAAACATGGACCTCCGCGGACGGCGCAGGCCATGTTGCCGTCGTTGAGCAGATCAACACTGACGGCAGCATTGTAACCTCGGAAAGCGGATACGGCTCCGCAACGCCGTTCTGGACGGCATACCGCGAAAATCAGAACGGCAACTGGGGCGCCGGAACCCAGTACCGCTTTCTCGGATTCATCTATCTGCCGGACACCGTGCCGCCCGGTCTGATCCGGAAGGGCGATTCCGGTGCGGCGGTCCGCTGGATGCAGGAAAAGCTCTGCATTCACGGCTATCTGCGCAGTTCAGAGATCGACGGCTATTTCGGCAGAATCACCCTCGGCGGACTGCTCGCATTTCAATTTGAGCAGCGTCTCACCGTTGACGGCATCTGCGGACCTGCGACCAAAGCCGCCCTGATCGCATAAAGCCCCTTTGCCAATACTAAAAGCCGCTCCGGTCTGTTCAGCTTGACCGGAGCGGCTTTTTCTATTATACATTCAGTTCAGGAAATACAGCCGGTTGATCAGTTCAGGCAGTGAAGCTGCAATCGGTTTCTCATCAGCCGCGCTGCCTTCCGTTGAACTTTCCAGATAAATCTCCCCTGTTGAAACCTGATACAGGATCTTATAGGCAGAATGCTCTGTCCAGCCGATACAGATATAATCCCTGACATCTTTCACGGAATCCGCATAGTCCTCATACAGCTCCTCCGTGAGCCTGTAAACGCCGTTCTCATGAAAAAGAACATCATCATCCGTTTCGCCGATCCGCCTGATGACGGGAAACAAGACAAGTCCCTCATCAAATTGATAGGAGCCGTCACCTGCTTCATTCTGCTTGCAGCAATCGTATACGCCATAGACGGATGTGTGCCAGTATAAATTGATATATGCCTTGATATCGTCCGGAAGCTCGATTCCGAAGCACGCACAGAACGGCGCAAAATCCGTTTTCGCTGTCCGCGGAACAAGAAACTTCTGTTTGATTTCAGCTGCAAGCTCCGGATCAGCGCCCTCGAAATCACTTTGACACCGGATCAGGTAATCGGGCTGCTCCGTCGCTTTTCTGCTGAAATGCAGCAGTGCATTTTTCAAATCATATCACCTCTGGTTTTCAGAACAGCACATCGGTTCCGTTTTGAATCAGCCCCGTGATACCGGAACGCACAACCTCGGGATAATCCTCTGTGCTGCGGATGTGCTGATCAGTCAGAATGCCCCCGACGAACATATCACTCCAATGCGTATCCGAACCCGATGTCTGCGGCAGACCGTAGCTTTTCGCATACCACAGCGCACGTTCATTGTATTCCTGCCGGTGATTGCCGCCGTTATAGACCTCAACGCCGTCCACGCGCCCCGGCACCAGCTTGATATACGGGACATAGGCTTCCTCGCGGAAAGGATGCGCGTGAATGATACAGCCGCCTGCCAGCCGGATCAGTCTGAGATATTCCAGCGGCTCTGCGGTAATTGTCTCCGGATGCGCAAGGAGCCATTCCGGCGAAAGACCGTAGGTCAGGAAGTCATTGCCGTCCCAGCTATACTCCCAGCCGAAGCAGACGCGCAGACCGATCCGCTCGCCCTCCTCCTTTGCATGGTAATATCCGAGACAGAACTGCCGCACCCATTCCGCCCACGGCAGACTGCGGTCAACCGAAGTATTCCCATGATAAAAATGATCGGTGACGAACATGCCGTCATAGCCTGCCTGCCTGCATCCGCGCGCCATATCCGCCGCAGATGCTGTCGCGCAGGCGCTCCCCTCTTTTGTGTGGGCATGCGTTTCCCAGCGTATCATAATACCTCCCCGAAAACAAACAGTACCGCAAAGCCTGCGCTCCGCGATACTGTATCCGTATGAATTATTTGATCGAAGCCGCGATCTTCGGCGAGATCACGATTGCAAGCAGAATAAAGAGAATCTGGATCGGATTGATCGAAAGCCGGATGCCGAAGGTCAGCGCGAATGCGTGCAGATCGACCGTTGCCGGATCGAGTTTGAAATCCAGACTGGTGCCGAGCCAAGAGACCATCGGCTCATCCATTCCGGCACAGAGAATACCGAGCAGATAGCCAAAGACGATCGCAAGAATGATCATCAGCAGATAGACGAGCTTATTTTTCATAGTGAGGATCCTTTCTTTTTCATGTTCTACGTATTTTGTCTGTATCTGAATCAGGTACCGGTGGAGCCGAATCCGCCGCTTCCGCGGCTGGTATCAGGCAGTTCATCCGATTCCGTGATCTCCGGCAGGATCACAGGAACAACAATCATCTGGGCGATCCGCAGACCGTCTGTCACGGTGAACGGCACATCGCTCTGATTGATCAGCGGCACGCAGATCTCTCCGCGGTAATCCGCATCCACAATGCCGACGCCGTTTGCCATTCCGATGCCGTGCTTCGATGCAAGTCCGGAGCGCGCACAGAGCATCAGCATGACATCGCTGCGCGCAGGTGCGGCTGCAAGTCCGGTCGGAATCAGCCGGATCGCATGCGGCGGAATTTCAACCGGTTCCGTCAGCGACGCAGAAAGATCCATTCCGGCACTCGCCTCTGTCGCACGCACAGGGATCTTTGCGCCCTCACGCAGCCGTTTGAATGTCAGCAGCATATCAAATCCGCCCTTTCATGATAAACTATCTTTTAGTATAGCACATTTTGTCAAATTTTGCAAGTACCTTTCTGAGAAAAGTCATTCCTCAAACAGCTTCTGCACCTTTTCCCTGTAGGCATCGTCGATCTCATACACATAACCGGAATGTTGCTGCGCCACAGGTATCACAATCCGATCAGTTTTCGGCACACCGAGCGAATCCAAAATCAGCTTTGCATCATCAATCGTCAGCGGCTTGAGAGAAGCGATCTCCGAATCCGTCTTATTGCGGTTTGTACCGCTCATCATGCCGCACTGATACGACTCAGCCGCCGTTTGCCAAACATAGATCTCAATGCCCTTGAATGACGACAGCTCAAAATATTCCGGATACTGCGTTCTCAGTTCGTCAAGTCTTGCCGGATCCGCCGCACTGAGATCCGTCCAGAACAGCCCGTCATGATCCGGCTCAACATACGCAGGCACCGTGATACTCTTCGCTTTCGTATCGACTGCGCGGAAAAATACAGGCTGATTCATAATCCCCCCGACGTATTTGCGCATCAGAAAAACGGTATCTTCATCACCTGCGAGCGTGTAAAAGCGCATGTTTTGATCCTCGACGCCGTCCTGCTCCTGATAGCCCAGACAGCTTCCGATCGCATCGGCATCTACGCCGCCCTCTGCCGGCTTGCCGTATGGAATATAGATTCTGTCCTGATATCTGACCGCATAATATGTATCATTCTGATCCGCAGGATTGATAAATGTTTCGTGATGAAACACAACCGGATTCTCCGGAAGTGCATCGTCCGCATGCTGACAGGCTGACAACATGAATCCTGCGGCGGCAAGCAGCAACGGCAATGTGAATCGTTTATACAGCATAATATCTCCTTTGTGCAGGAATTGTTCTCCGGAAAAACAGACAGCCGCAGCATCTCTGACCGGAATCAGAAATTCTGCGGCTTGTGTTCAGCGATAGGAAGCGATGATCTCTTCCTTTTGCAGTCCGGTTCTGCCCTGACAGTCGTATTCCTCATAGAAAAGGCGTGTCGGGGTGTTGAACGGGACGATATGACTGCCGCCAGCATGCTTATACTGTGTAATGCGGAAGCAGACGCGCGTTTCATCGCAGGCATCGAGCATGACGGACATATTGCCGTCGGATTGCTCCGTACCGATCAGATGCGGCGAAGCGGAGAACTGGAAGATCTCCGGCAGCCCGAAGGACGATGTATGCATAATTGTCAGGACAGGCTTGCGCTGGCTGATGATCCGGTCCTGCTGCGGTGTATCACGGAATGCATCCAGCGCAATCAGATCCGGCATCACGGGTGCATTGAGCGTTTTCAGTCTTGCACAGCCTGCAAAAGCACCGCTCCGGATTGCCCGCAGCGAACGCGGAAGCGTCACCGATTCCAGCGCCGCACAGTTATGAAACGCATTGGCACCGATTACGGCAATTCCCTCCGGAATCACGATCTCACGCAGGAGTCCGCAGCCCTCAAAGCAGCCGATTCCGATCTGACCGGCACTGCCGTCCGGATAGCGCATCTCGCCGGGCATTACGATATTTTCCATCATATCGCAGTCGCGGAAGGCATATGCGCCAAGCTCACAAAGCGTATTGGAGAGCGAAACACGCTTGAGGTTTCTGCATTCACGGAATGCGCTCTCCCCGACGATCCGAACGGTCGCCGGCATTTCAAGTTCCACGATCTCGCTCCCGCGAAACTCACCGCGCTCTACGCGGTCCTTGTTGCGGTACCTGATTTTGTCCGCAGTGGTTTTATGAAAGATTCCCATACCCATATCCTCTTTGTTTTTTTATTTCTCTATATTTATATATCAGCCCGGTGTAACCGGATAGAGACTTTTATCACGCTCGAAGCAATTTCCGTTCATAGACGAGAAATAGTCGATCTGACTGTCAGTCCAGAGGAAGAAATCATTGCCGCCGCAATAGGGGCAGGCATCGAAGTGATACCATGCGCCGTTGACGCGGACCAGATTCCAGAAGTGCTGTGCATACCAAGTCTGTGCAGCGGCTTCCTCATCCTCTTCGCTGATATTCGGATTCTGCCGCTCGACCATCATATTGTCATAGCCTGCGCAGGTCAGCAGCAGTCTCGAAAGTCCGTAGTAGCAGGCGGAATCGCCGTAGCCGAGCATCAGCGCATCGACCGCGGATGCCTGCCAGTCATCCTTGTTGGTGCCGTTGACGTAATTGACATGCGTCTTGACATAATCGAAGATTGCGCGTGCAAATGCCTTCTGATCAACCATAGATGTTGTTTTTGCAAGCTCTTTCACGATATAGCTTCCCATGCGCATAATATCGTCAGAGCTGAGCATTGTTGCATTTTCATAGGACGAATGAACCTGAAGCTCTGCTGTCTGCGTGCCGATATTGCCTGCGGAGTCCGTCGCGGTATATGTGATCTTATATGTACCGGCGGTGTTGATATTGAATCCGGCAGGCTCTCTGACTTCTGCATCCAGCACGCCGTCCACGCTGTCCACTGCCTGCACGCCGTAGAGATAATCGACCGGCACACCGACAACGGTATGCATCGTGCCAAGTCCCTTGAAGACCGGAACCTCACCGTCACCGGAAACACTGTACGACACATCATAGGTCTGTGTATTGCCTGCTGCATCCACCAGAACGATCTGGAGCGATTTGTTGCCCTGCGTGACCGTCAGCGGCTCCTCGGAGAAATAATATTCGACCGGCGACATATCAGAACAGCTGATGATAAAGTCCTCCGGATCAACCTCCTGATTGAGGAAGAAGGTCATATCCTGCCGGACCTCAGCGGTCGGGGGCGTTGTATCCTGCACATGCAGCTTGAACGGAATCTTCATGCCGTTCAGCGTCACCGTAACGGGATAATTGCCGATCTCGGTAAACTGCGAAAGCGGCGGATCGACCGTTGCGCCTGCAAAGCTGCTGCCGAGCATCTCCTCGACGGTCTGAACGGTGCCTGCCTCCATGTTCATGATGGATTCCTGCACGCTCAGCACAGCATTTTCCGTACGCGAGGTGCCGTCCTTGAGCTGAACAAGGATCGCAACATCGTGATCGCCGACCTCGGTATTCGGGATTTCCAGATACCGTGCGCTGTCAACCAGAATGCTCGTGCGCTTATAGAGGAACGAATACGGTGACGGGATCTCTGCGCCTGCCCACATGGATACGCGGTCGGTCACATAATCGGGACCGGACGCGATCACCGGCTGACCGGACTGACTGCGGTGTACCGCAGCAGAAATCAGCGCGACCACGATTCCGGCAAGAATCATCAGTCCGGCAAAGAGATAACCCCTCTGCTGCGTATTCTCACCGGATGCGGCAGGATCCTTCTGCATGGTTTGTTTCTTCAAACGCTTCATCGCAAACGCCTTTCTCTCCGGATTCCGGAGATGATTTTTGATAGAGAGTTACATTATATTATACCGCGTTTTCCCGTAATTGTCAAGTTTCTTTGCATTTTTCAGCCGGATTCGATGTATCATATGCATCCTGCCGCATAAAATCAGACAATTCACCGCAATATCTGCGCATTCAATCCATAGATGCAGAGGGCAGATTTTTCTTTTCGGTGCTGATTTCCTGAGAGAGCGCAAAATGATCGGTGCGGAACGGCGCGAGCGGCAGCCCGTTCATGCCGTAGACTGCAACCTCCATATAATTCGTCCACGCATAACGCGCAAATTTCGGCACAGCGACTTCCTTTGCCGTCAGCGTGATGCAGTCCGGCGCAAAGACTGCCGCTGCCGGATAAAAGATACCGTCTGCACCTGCAAGCTCAAATCCGACCGCTTCACCGGTCAGCCGGAAGCCCTCAGGCGCATTTTCCGTCCGGATCACAAAGCTGCTCCCCTGCGGATATGCAGCGCGGAGCATCGGCGCAGATGCCTTTGCACGCGGCATTTTGTGATAGACCTCACTCATCGCCTGAAGCAGCAGACGGTGTCCGACTGTTGCCTTTTCCTTCGGGTGGATATTGTCAAATTCGCCGCAGTCGGTCAGCACGGCAAGTCCGGTATGACGCAGCTTGCGGTAGACACGCGCCTGCGCCTCGCGGATCCGGCACCAGTGCTTGTAATCGGGATCATACGCTGAGCGGTGCATCGGGAGCTGAACATTCAGGAACGGCAGCTCCGGCTCACCCCAGTCACGGCGCCAGCAGCCGATCAGTGCCGTCAGCAGCGTCTCATAGGTATCGGGGCGGTGATCGTCCGATTCGCCCTGATAATAGAGGAATCCGCGCAGTGTATAGGGGCAGACTCTTTGCAGCATTGTCTCATACAGACCGCAGGGACGGTTTTCGTTTTTCGGTCCCATTGGTCCGGGATATTTCGATTCGCCGACGATTTTCAGCGCCTCATCCCACGGCGTATCCGGATGCTGTTCGAGCAGTCGGGAATACGCCTGCCACCACCTGTCCTGATATGCCATATAATCATCATAGGCAGCGATCAGCTCTGCATCGGTCTTTCCGGCAACGGCGCTGTCATAGTCCTCGAGATAGGCATGCAGTGACGCATCTGCTTCCAGAACATCACGCGAAACCCACGCAGATGCGGATGTTCCGCCCCAGTTGCAGCCGATCAGTCCGACGGTCACGCCGAGCTTCTGTTGCAGCTCCAGCGCAAAATACAGCCCGACCGCCGACCATGCTCTTGCAGTCTCCGGCGTTGCCTCGTTCCATGCGGTATTGCGTTCAGTCTGCTCGAAGCTGCCGTCGATCATGCGCTGCTTCGGCGTGTAGTAGAAGCGCACGCCACATTCAGGCGTCAGGGAATCAAGGAGCGCCTGACCGTTCAGCTCGTCCTTGATCTCAAACTCCATGTTGCTCTGTCCGCCGCAGAGCCAGACCTCGCCGAGCGCGATCTCGCGGTAGACGATTTCAACCGCGCCGCTGCGGATCGTCATGGTCAGATGCTCCGCGGCAGGCATCGGCGGCAGCGTGACGCACCATTTTCCGTCACGCACGGTATCCGAGGCGGTATATCCGCAGAATGTGACGGTCACGGTTCTGCCATCTCTGCCGTCGCCCCAGACCTTGATCGGTTTCTCTCTTTGCAGGACCATCCGGTCGCTGAAAATTGCTGCTGTTCTCATAACGGTAACCTCTTTTATATTTATT
>JAGKVC010000077.1 GCA_021152595.1 Clostridia bacterium | reverse complement strand
CATGTCGCAAAGCACGTCGGCGGCAATCTGCTCGCGCAGGGCATCCGGAAAGAGGTCGATGCAAACGGTCTGCTCGGCATCCTGACGGGCGGTCTGCAAGCTGCATCCGGCGGCATTACGGCAGCGCTTCTGTTCGGTCTGCTCGCCGCCCTCCTCTTCCGCACCAAGGCACGGGAGTGATAGAGGTATCTTCGATGGATTTATAATGGGGACTCCGTCCCCAAGCCCCTCGCTGGGGATATTATCCCCAGACCCCATTTGTATATAGGGGAAGAAAAATATAGTGAATGGAGCGCTAAGAAATATGGGCTGCATATTTTTCCGAAATGAGCTTTAGAAAATGGCGGTCGGCACTGCCGACTCTCCGATGGATTTGTAATGGGGACTCTGTCCCCAAGCCCCTGCCAAAGGGATGATCCCTTTGGAATCCCGTTTTTATGCAGGGATAGAATAAATCCATTGGAACGGCTTCGTTTGCGCTGCACAGCATATCAAAAGTTTTGATCAAACTTTTTCACCGCGCCGTGCGCGGCTCCGAATTGCTAAAGCAGCCAGTTACGCTATACACCACCGGAAACCGAACACACTGAATGAGTGTCAAAATAAAAGTTTTGATCAAACTTTTTCAAAAGTTTGCAGGTTCTTAGGGCAGCGCCCTAAGCCGTGCTCCGCAGAGCACGGAACTCCCCTGCGCAGGAGCTCCGCAGGGGTGAATCCGATAAAACGATCCGGTGGATCGTTTTTCGGAGAGGGGCGCCCTGCGATAGAGGGCGCCCCTAGGTGAATTGCAAAGCAATTCACAGACTGCCGCAACTGCTTCAGTTGTTAGCATTGGCTGCCCCAAACCCTGCCAAAGGGACTTGTCTCTTTGGAATCCCATTTTTATTTGTAGATAGAATAAAGCCGCGCCGGTTTGCGTAATCGGAGCGGCTTTCTGTTGTCCGGAAATCATGAATCACGCTTTTCGCAGAGCTGTTATATGATTTTCGTTATATGGGGTATCCAAAAACTCTATGGGCAAAGGTATTGCTTTCCGCAGGTGTTTGTGCTATAATTAAAATAACCGCACCAGCGGAATTTTAAGAGGGGGGAATCACTGTGAAGTATTCCAAAAAAGCTGCGGCTGCTCTCCTGAGCGGCGTGCTGGCACTGCAGGGGATGCCGGTCCTCAATCCCAGTGCCGCAGAAGGCGATCTGCTTGTGACAGATTTTGAAGACGGTGATGTAAAAGCATTCTCCAAGCGCGGAGATGAGGATACGTCCGTCATTGCTTCCACCACCGAAGATGCCCATTCCGGCAAGACCTGTATGGCGGTCACGGAGCGTTCACAGGGCTGGAACGGTCCTTCCGTTTCGCTCGAAAGCCTCGGCTGCAAGCCGGGCGTCCAGTATCTTGCAACCGCATGGGTAAAGATGAAATGGTATAATACCGTGCGCCTCAGCATGCAGTATACCGATGAGGACGGCGAGCAGCATTACGACAATCTCGCCCAGATCATCAGCGACGGCAAATGGGTACAGATTCCGGTTACCAAATTCAGCTACACATCAGGCATGAAGGATGTCTCAATCTATATCGAAGGCAATGACAAGGCAGAAATGTGGGTGGATGATTTCTCCCTGACCGCCGCACCTGTCTATGAGATCCAGAAGGACATCCCGTCGCTCAAGGATGTCTACGCCGATTCGTTCAAGATCGGCTGCGCGGTAACGGCAAAGGAGCTTTCTCCGAAGTCCACGCAGGACCTGATCCTCAAGCACTGCAATTCCCTGACACTCGGCAATGAGCTGAAGCCGGAGAATATGCTCAATCAGAAGGCAACGCTTGCATATCTCGAGGAGACCGGCGATAACACCGTTCCGCAGGTCAAGCTCAACGGCGCTGCAAAGATCATTCTGGATTTCTGCCGCGACAATGATATTCCTGTCCGCGGACATGTTCTCGTATGGCACAGCCAGACACCGTTCTGGTTCTTCACGGAGGATTACACCGCCGAAGGCAAGGTCGTCGATAAAGCGACCATGCTCAAGCGTATGGAAAATTACATCAAGGGCGTATTTGAAGCACTGGAGGCAGAATATTCCGATGTCAACTTCTACGCATGGGACGTCGTGAACGAGGCATTCTCCGAGGGCGGCGGACCGCGTGAGCCCGGCAAATATGAGGACGGCAACGGCAGCTCGCCGTGGGTTAAGGTCTTCGGCGACAATTCCTTCATCGAGCCGGCTTTCGAGTATGCGAGAAAATACGCACCGAAAGGCACCAAGCTCTATTACAACGATTACAATGAGTACATCTCCAGCAAGCAGGACGGCATCATCAAGCTGGCGACCTCTCTGAAGGCAAAGGGCCTGATCGACGGTATCGGTCTGCAATCCCACCTGAATGTCACGAATAACCACACCTCCGATCCGTTCCCGACCGCAGGTCAGTATGAGATCGCGCTGAAAAAGTATGCAGAGCTGGGACTGGATCTGCAGGTCACCGAGCTGGACTGCACCTATGACGACGATGTCGCAAACGGCGAGAAGCTCCAGGCAAAGTATTACAGCGATATCATGGATGCAATCGTCAAGTACAAGGATTCGATCTCCGCAGTTGTATTCTGGGGTACGACCGATGATCAGAGCTGGCGTGCAGACCGCAATCCGCTCCTGTTCAATGAGGAGTACAAGGCAAAGCCGTGCTTTGAGTCGATCATCGACGGCATCGAGTACACCACCGCACCGTATCAGGAGCCTGCAAAGAAGACCACGACCACAACGACCGTCACCACAGAGCCCAGTGCGGATGCAGCGCTGCTCCGCGGCGATGTCAACTGCAGCGGCGCGGTCGATGTTTCCGATGCAGTTCTGCTGGCACGCTTTGTCGCAGAGGATTCCAAGGCACAGATCTCGGCAATCGGCAAGAAGAACGCCGATGCAGACAGAACGACCGGCATCACCTCCGATGATGTCATTGCAATTCTCCGCATCATCGCAAAGCTCGATTGATTCCGCAAATTCAGATTTCTCTTTGTAAATGTATAGTGGATAGAAGAAAGCCGCCGGAACGCGCATCATGCATGTTTCGGCGGCTTTTTTGTCTCTCTTTGGTAAGCAATCTTGTTCAAAAGACTAGGACAAAAGGATTGATCAAACTTTTTCACCGCGCCGCGCGCGGTTACGTATTGCGCTGCTAAATGTAAAACTCGCTGCCAAAATAAAAGTTTTGGTCGAGCTTTTTCAAAAGCTCGCGGAGTCCAGAGGCAGAGCCTTTGGTCGCGCTCCGCAGAGCGCGAAATCCCTTCGCGTGCAAAGAGCTCCGCAAGGGGTGAATTGCCGCTTTGCGGCAAGAGGGGACGCCCTGCGATAGAGGGCGTCCCCTGATCCATTCTGAATGTTCGACAAACTGAGCCGCCCCGGATGACCGGAGCGGCTTCTCTGATACATGCAATTTTACTGATTCCAGCTCTCGAGTTCCTTGTAGAGACCGAGATAGAGCTCCGCAGAGGATGCCCAGCTAAAGTCAGCATCCATTGCCTGCTTCTGAATCTTTGCCCAGAACGGCTTATTCTCGTAAGCGCCCTTTGCACGCAGGCACGCCCCGAGCATATCATGCGCATTATAGGTCTTGAAGGTGAAGCCGGTGCCGTTCTCGCCGCCTGCATCGCGGACGGAATCGCGCAGACCGCCGGTTTCACGGACAATCGGCATCGTGCCGTAGCGCATCGCATACATCTGAGCAAGACCGCAGGGCTCACTCTGAGAGGGCATCAGGAACATATCGCAGCCTGCATAGATGCGGCGCGAAAGCTGCGGATAAAATCCGAGCGTCACGCTGACAGCCTGCGGATAGCGCCACGCCATTTCCTTGAAGAAGTCCTCATAGACGCGCTCGCCGCTGCCGAGTACGGCAAAGTGGAAGCCGTCATGCACCATTTCCTCAAAGACATAGCGGATCAGGTCAATGCCCTTGTGTGCGACAAACCGTGTGCAGATGCCGATGAGCGGCTGATCATCCTGCGGCAGTCCCAGCTCCGCCTGCAATGCACGTTTACAGGTCAGCTTGCCGGAAGGATCCTCTGCGCTGTAATGCGCATAGGGTGCTGCGAGGGCATCATCCGTCGCCGGATTGTAGCTCTCGACGTCAATGCCGTTGAGGAAGCCTGTCAGCTTATACTGCTTATTGGTCAGCGCACGGTCGAGCCCATGCGAATACCACGGATCAAGGATCTCCCAAGCATAGCTTGGGGAGACGGTTGTAATCTTGTCGGCGGTTTCAATCGCGCCCTTCATCATGTTGACATTCCCGTCATATTCGAGCAGATTTGCGTGATACATCGGGATGCCCATGACCTCATTCAGCACTTCCTTGCCGTATTTGCCCTGATATGCGATATTGTGGATCGTGAATACGGTGTGGATATTATCAAATCCCTCCTGATACTTATAGAAGATCTGATAATAGACCGGAGTCAGAGCAGTCTGCCAGTCATTGCAGTTAATGACAGTCGGCTTGAAGTCAATGACGCGCAGCATTTCGAGGATCGCACGGCTGAAGAATACGAATCGTTCGCAGTCGTCATAGAAGCCGTAGATGCCGTCGCGCTTGAAGTAATACTCATTGTCAATGAAGTAATAGGTCACGCCCTGATGGACGGCGGAGAAAATACCGCAATACTGCTTTCTCCATGCGACATCGACGGTAATCGAGGTGATAAAGGTCATGTTCTTGCGCATATCGTCGCCGATCGCCTTATAGAGCGGAATGACAACGCGGCAGTCATGGCCTTTTTTGTTCAGTGCAAGCGGCAGCGCACCTGCAACATCTGCGAGGCCGCCGGATGCGACATAAGGTCTTGCTTCACTTGCTGCATATAAAATATTCATACCTTGCCTCCTCCGTTGTCATTCAGATTTCCGCACCCTTGCCGATAAAGAGCGGATAGCCTGCGGAGCCGGTGAGCTGACGCTCGTCCGCGATCACGACATTCTTATCGGTAATGACATTGCGGATCGAGCAGCGTTCGCCGATCACGGTATCCTGCGTAATGATACTGTCGCGGATGACAGAGCCCTTTCCGATCCTGACGCCGCGGAACAGCACACAGTTTTCGACCTTGCCCTCGATGATGCAGCCGTCCGCGATCATCGAATTCTTGATATGGGATGCAAGACCGAAGTGAACCGGCGCCTCATCCTTCGTCTTGGTAAAGATCGGTGCATTTTTTGCAAAGAGCGCATCGCGCTTTTCGGTATCGAGCAGCTCGAGGTTCGCCGCAAAGTAGCCTGCGAGCGAGTCGATCTTGGAGTAATATCCCGTATGCTCATAGGCAAGGATCTTATACTTGCTGCTGCGGTCGAGCAGGATATCTCTGCGCAGGCTGTTCCGGTTTCTGCTCATGGATTCCTTGACGATGCGCCGCAGGAAGTCCTTGCTCATGATATACATATCAAGGCCGAGATTGCAGCTTCCGGTCATGGGCGGATTGATCATGACATCATTGACAAAGCCGTCGCCGCCGATGCCGAAGATCGTCGCCGAGGAGCCGGTCACCTGATCGTAGTAGCCCTTTGCGTAGACCGCGGTGATATCCGCGCCGGATTCGATATGTGCCTCAACCGCCTTGCGGTAGTCGATATTCGTGACAACATTGCAGTCGGTCAGAACGACATATTCCGCGCTGGAATGCTCCACGAAGCTCCAGATATTGCCGAGTGCATCGAGCTTGCCGTGATAGACCGTCGAGCTGGTATGTGCATACGGCGGCAGCAGATGCAGACCGCCCTTTTTGCGCGCGAGATCCCATTCTCTGCCGGAGCCGACATGGTCGAGCAGAGAGCCGTA
This sequence comes from Clostridia bacterium, assembly GCA_021152595.1. Classification (GTDB taxonomy): domain Bacteria; phylum Bacillota; class Clostridia; order Oscillospirales; family Ruminococcaceae; genus Firm-04. The sequence goes on along the minus strand of JAGKVC010000077.1, from coordinate 8,309 downwards.
ATTGCTCTTGGTGATCACACCGACCTGCGAAATGCCGGAGTTCACGAAATTCGAGAGCGGAAAGTCGATGAGCCGGTATCTGCCGCCGAACGGCACAGAGCCCATTGTACGGTTCTTTGTGAGATCGAAAATTACTTCATCATGGATGCTGGCAAAGACCAGTCCCAGAACATTCTGATTGATTCCCATTGATAGTCCTCCGTTTCCGCCGCGCTCAGATAGATTCAGACAAAATCTGCTTGGGTGCGACCTGCATGCCCTCGCTGACTGTGATCTTATGTCCCGTCACGGCGATGCCCCAGTTTTCGCGTGCTTCGCCCTCATATTCCTCAGGGCTTCTGCCGACATGGGCGTTCTGCTCAATGACGCAGTCCTCGCCGACGATCGCATATTCAACGACCGCGCCCGCCTTGATCACCGTACCCGGCATCACGACGCTGTACTGCACCTTTGCGCCCTCCTCGATGGTCACGCCGCCGAAGATGACAGAGAAATCGACCTTGCCGTTAATGACGGAGCCTTCTGTGATCATGGAGTTTTCGATCTCCGCATTCGCGCCGATATACTGCGGCGGGAAGTTGCTGTGCCGCGAGTAGATGCGCCACGATTTGTCGTAGAGATTGAGCTGCTCCGCCGGAGCGAGCAGATCCATATTGGCATCCCAGAGCGAATCCAGCGTACCGACATCCTTCCAGTATCCCTCGAAGGTGTAGGCAAAGAGCCGCTCGCCGTTCTGAAGCATGGAAGGAATGATATCCTTGCCGAAGTCCTTGGAGCCGGTGTTCGCGTTCTCATTTTCGATCAGATATTTCTTGAGCTTCGACCATGTAAAGACATAAATGCCCATGGAAGCGAGCGTCGATTTCGGCTCAGCCGGCTTCTCGACGAAGTCGGTGACGCGCATTTCATCGTCGCAGATCATGATGCCCATGCGCGATGCTTCGGAGCGCGGCACATCGAGCACAGCGATCGTGAGATCGGCTTTCTGTGCCTTGTGATAATCGACCATCTTGGAATAATCCATCTTGTAGATATGGTCGCCGCCGAGCACGACGACATATTCCGGATCGTAGCGCTCGATGAAGCTGATATTCTGATAGATTGCATTCGCAGTACCCTCATACCACGATGCACCGGAATTGCTCTCGTAAGGCGGCAGAACGTGCACGCCGCCGTTCATCTTATCGAGATCCCACGGCTGCCCGTTGCCGATATAATCATTGAGTACCAGCGGCTGATACTGTGTCAGCACGCCGACGGTATCAATACCGGAATTCGTGCAGTTGGAGAGCGGAAAATCAATCAGTCTGTATTTGCCGCCGAAGGGAACGGCAGGCTTTGCCATATCCTTCGTCAGCGCATAGAGACGGCTTCCCTGTCCGCCTGCCAGCAGCATTGCAACAACTTCTTTTTTTGTATTCATTGCGTCAAACGCCTCCTTCAAATTATGCCTCGTTATTTTTTCGGTGTCGTCTTCCGGGTTTTCTTCGTCGCCGGCTCTGCAGCAGGCGCATCGGATTTCTTCGGTCTGCCGCGTTTCGGCTTCTCCTCGGTAACGGTCTCCGCAGGCGCATCCGCCTTCTTTGCACGGGTACGCTTCGGCTTTTCTGCAGTAACGGTCTCCGCAGGCGTTTCATCCTTCTTCGCGCGCGTCTTTTTCGGTGTCAGCTTATAATACTGCACGGAAAGCGGCGGAAGTGTCAGTTCGATCGACTGATCGAAGCCATGCATGCCGTATTCATCGGACTTGACCTTCTTGAGGGCTCTGCCGCTGCCGCCGAATGCGACTGCATCCGAATCGAATACCAGCGTATAGGTGCCCTCATAGGGGACGCCGATCTTATAGTTTTCTCTGCCGACCGGTACAAAATTGCAGACAGCAATGATCTCATTGCCGCTGTCGTCGATGCGGCGGAATGCGATCACACTCTGCCGGTAATCGTCATTGGAAATCCAGCTAAAGCCCTTCCAGGAATCATCATTCTCCCAGAGCGCCGCGGTATTCAGATAGAACTTATTGAGCGCCTTGGAAAATTCCAGCAGTGTTTTGTGATTCGGATAATCGAGCATGAACCATTCCAGTTCTTTCTTATAATCCCACTCTCTGCGCTGACCGAATTCCTGTCCCATAAAGAGCAGCTTCTTGCCCGGATGCGCAAACATATAGCAGAGGAACGCACGGTAGGAAGCGAATTTATCGCCCTCAAGTCCCGGCATTTTCTCGATCATCGAGCATTTGCCGTGAACGATCTCATCATGCGAGATCGGCAGGACGTAGTTTTCGGAGAAGCAGTAGAAAAACGAGAATGTCAGCTTGTCATGATTGAATGCGCGGTAAAGCGGATCCATCGACATATAGGTGAGCATGTCGTTCATCCAGCCCATATTCCACTTGAAATTGAAGCCCAGACCGCCGATATCGGTCGGCTTTGTGACGAGCGGCCACGCAGTCGATTCCTCCGCGATCATCAGCACATCGGGATGCCGTGCAAAGACGGTCTCATTGAGCAGCCGCAGGAACGCGACCGCCTCCAGATTTTCCCTGCCGCCGTTGACATTCGGTCTCCATTCGCCGTCGCGGCGGTCATAGTCGAGGTAGAGCATGGAAGCGACCGCATCCACGCGCAGACCGTCGATATGGAATTCATCGAGCCACCAGCAAGCCGAGGAGATCAGGAAGGACACGACCTCCGGTCTGCCATAATCAAAGACTCTCGTGCCCCAGCCCTTATGCTCGCGCTTGAGCGGATCGGTATATTCATAGAGGCATGCGCCGTCGAATTCATAGAGTCCCTGCTCATCCTTCGGGAAGTGTGCCGGAACCCAGTCGAGAATGACGCCGATGCCTGCCTCATGGAACATGTCGATCATCTGCCGGAAGTCATCCGGCGTACCGAAGCGCGAGGTCGGTGCAAAATAGCCCGTGACCTGATAGCCCCATGAGCCGTCAAACGGATATTCCGTCAGCGGCATGAATTCGATATGCGTATAGGAAAGCTCCTTCATATAAGGCACGATCTGCTTTGCAAATTCGACGTAGCTCAGCGGATTTCCGTCCTCATAGGTGCGCCACGAATCGAAGTGTACCTCATAAATATTCATCGGAGATTTATAGATATTGGTCTCCGCTTTTTTCTTCAGCCACTTTGCATCCTTCCATTTGTATTCGGATTCAAAGAGCTTGGTTGCGTTCTGCGGTGCCGTCTCAAAATGCGTGCCGTAGGGATCATTCTTGAGCAGGACATCGCCGGATTTTGTCAAAATACTGTATTTATATATGGTATAAGGCGGAAGCTGATCGAGTGCTGCCTCCCAGACGCCGTCTGCGACCGGAAGCATGGTGTTCGCATGGCGGTCCCAGTTGTTGAAATCGCCGACCACAGAGACATCAATGGCATTCGGTGCCCAGACGCGGAACACCGTCTTTTTGATCCCGTCCCGCTCTTCGGTATGCGCACCGAAAAAGCGCTGTGCATCAAAATTCTTGCCCTCGTAGAATAAATGAAGCGGAAAGGCGTTCGGATTCCGGTTTGTCTGTTCTGTACTCATAGATTCCTCCTAAAGCAATTCTGCGGGGATTGCGGCTGTCAGCATTCCGGCAGTAGTTCTCTCAATCTTTCTGCGTTTTATAACAAAACGACGGCAATGTTGCAGACTGCGCAAAATATACACAGTTGCCAATATGCCGTATATACATTTTACCATAGAATGCCGGAACTTGCAAGCCTTTTTGCAATTTTACAAAAATTTCGGAGTTTCAGACAATTTCACACCTATTTTTTGTGCAAGCTAACAATAACCAAGGGCTGTTTTCGCAAAAAATATGCGTATAATCACGGAACTGACGCTCAATATATTCCCAGTTTTCCTGCAATATCCGCCATTATTCGTCCACCGCGGTATCCGTGATCGCAGCCGCAAGAACTGTCACATCATCGCGCGGCGCACCCTTGGATTCGCGCTGTGCTTTTGCACAAACGGTATGCGCGAGCGTCTGGAGATCGCCGCCCTGCCGCAGCTTCTGCCGGATATAGGGAAAGAGCGCATCATCGAGCCCGTCCGTCAGCAGAAAGAGCATGTCGCCTCGTTCGAGCTTGAGTACAGTGGTATAGGGCTCGGCATTGGGCAGAATCCCGATCGGATTCGTCGCCGCCTGACAGAGCGTGATCTGACCGCCGTGCCGGACGAAGGTCGGACCTGCGCCGTATTTATAGAGCGTAACGGCGGCGGTATCGGTGCTGATTTTGGCAACATCGAGCGTTGCAAAGCGCTCCTCGCCGGATTTCGTCAGCATGATTGCGTTGATCATCCGCGCCGCATCCTTGCAGTCCATGCCGGATTGCACAAGCTGCCGGAAATTCGAGAGAACGATCCGCGCATCGACGGCAGCATGTCTGCCGGAGCCCATGCCGTCCGAGACCGCAAGATAGACCGCGCCCTCGCCGTCGGAGAAGGTATCCCAGCAGTCGCCGCAGGGCTCGTCCTCATGCACCGCGCACTGTGCAGCCGCCGTCCGGACGCCGTAGCCGCCGGCAGTTTGCAGAATGATCCGCTGCTCGGAGCCTGCCTTCTCCATGCCGCAGCATTCGACCGGTCTTTGCAGCGCATCGCAGAGGCATTCCGCGATCAGTGCCGGATCGAGCTTCTCGTCCGCAGGCGCATAAAGTTCAATCAGCATGCGGTGATGCTCCCCTGTCGAGACCGCCGCCGCCAGCACCGGCACATCATATTTCGCCAGCACATCGGAGACATAGCGCGTCAGCTCCCGGTGATAGGTTTTGCGGGATTGTTTTCCGGCGCCGTGCAGCAGCTCCTCGGTAATGCGCATCTGCGTAAAGAGCATTTTCTGGGATTCGCGCAACCGTGCGGCAAGGGTTCTGGTGACTGCATTCTGCCGCTTGGTACGCGAAAAAGCAGCCGTCACAAGATCCGGCTGCACGCATCCGAAGGGCGCCCTGAGTTTTTCGGAAAGATCCGCCTCAGAAAGCTGCCGGAAGCATTCGCGCGCCTCACGGTCGCCGTTCTCCCAGCAGAGCGCCCTGCTCCGGCACCGGCTGCAAACCGTCTCGCAGACTGTCTCGAACTGATCCGCAGCAGGCTCCGGCTTATTCATCATATTGGCGATCCGTTCCGCATTGCCGCGCACGCCAGCGATTGAATGCGAGAGGAATTCGAGGCGTGCCTCCGTCAGCGCGGCAAGATCCGCTTCCGAATCGCTCCACTGCATAAGCTGATCCGCGGTATGCACCGCAGGCAGCAGCAGAAACATCAGTCCGCCGATGATACCGCTGACCAGCCCGTTTGCGACCGCAGATTCCCATTGTACAAGCAGCAGCCCGACTGCACCGCAGAGCTGATAGACGAAATAGCTGACCGCTGCCGGTTTCCCCGAGAGCATCCCGACAGCGAATCCGGCAGCAGGCAGCATGACGGCATAGGGCGCGGCTTTGCCGTCCGCCAGAACAATCGCCAGCGCAGAGAGCGCGCCGCAGATCACGCCGCCGGTTGTGCGGTAGCGCTTCGCCGCGGTCAGAATCACCGCCGCCGCAAGCATCACGCCGAAGCTGATCTGGAACAGCCGCAGTCCGCAGAGCGCATTCAGCCCGATCACATAGCAGACGGAAAACGCCAGTGTATCGCCCTCATGCAGTCTGACGGGCAGATCGGTCCCGAAGCGCAGGATCACCTGCCGGATGCAATATGCAAGCCCTGCCGCAATCAGGCTGAATACCGCCCACAGTACCCATTGGCGGCTGTCGCTCAGCCTTGCGATAGCGAAGATCACCGCCGCGGCACAAGTGCTGCATCCGGCGAGCAATGCAGCCGCACGCGGTGTCTGCTTTACATTCAGCAGCCAGCGGAGAATGGTCACGAGGGCAGGCGCGCAGAGCAAAAGCGGCTGCTTCTGCAAATTGCCGGTCAGGAAATCCGCCGCAGCACCGCCGGCGAGTACCGCAATGCCCCCTGCCGGAGAGAGCGCCGCCGCCAGCGCAGCATTGAGCGGCAGATGCAGTCCGCCGAAGCGCGCGAGGGTAAGCAGGCATGCCGTCAGCGTACAGAGCAGCAGCATCCCGATGCGCCGGATATGCGGATTTTCACGCAGATGCGTCCATTCGATCATCAGAATCATCCTTTCCTTTGTCACCCGTGCAGCATGTCCGCCTGCACAGAGCATCTTTCTCAGCGCATCTATTATACCGCAGATCCCCTGCGAAAAATGTCGGGATCACGCCGCCCGTTATTTGAGATTCCGATTCTCATTGAGACAAAGCAAAGCCGCCCCAATCGCAGGATTGAAGCGGCTTATGGATTTTGAATGATGCGGAGATTATACAATCTCCATCTGGCATGCGGTCATGGCAGCGAGTGCCGTCGCATGGCTTTCCGGCGTCACACCGGCGCAGCATTCGGCAATGATCTTGACCGGCACCTCAGGGAATGCCGCCTTGAGGATCATCGCATTGCTGATGACGCAGATATCGGTGCAGACGCCGATAACCTGAAATTCCTCGATCTTGCGGCGCTTTCCGATGATCTTCGGCAGATCGGCAGCACCGAAGGTAACCTTCTCGACGAGGACAGCATCCTCACCAAGCGCATTCTGAACAGTCTTCTCGAGCGCCCAGCCCTTTGTGCCCTTGATGCAGTGCGGAACCGGCAGCTTTCTGCCCTCCTGCGTATTGAGATAATCCTCGGTATGCGTATCGAGCGTCGCCACGACGAGTCCGTCCGGATTCTCCTTGCGGAACGCCTTGATATATTTGACGACAGGCTTCAAGACGGCTGCGGTCTCCGGATTGCCGAGCACGCCCGTGGTAAAGTCCTTCTGCATATCAATAACGATCAATGCTTTCATATGAAAAACTCCTTTCCCGATCAGATCAGTTTCCGGATGAGCTTGCCTGCGCCGTATCTGCGCAGGGAGCGTTTTCCGTGCTTCAGTACGGTATCGACCGTTTTCTCGACAATGCGCTCCGTGACCTCCTCAGCCACTCTGCGCGTGACCTCTCTGCCGACCTTGCGGAGAATTTTCTTTGCAGTTCTGTGTCTCATGTGATCCCGTCCTTTCTGCGGTAGAGCTTGGCGGTGCGGTGTGCAGCCGTCTCATTGTAATATTCGGTTTCGACCAGCTTGGAGGCAAATTTCTTCCGGAAATTCTGCGGTGAAGTATGGATGCCGGTGATGATCTCATAGGGCTGCTGCAAATCGGAGACTGCAAAAAGCTCCGGCATCAGGTCAAAGATCAGATCATGATACAGCACCTCATCGCGCAGCCGCCGGAATCCTTCGAGGATGATCTCCGCGTGATCGAACGCGAGTGCGTGGTTTCGGATGCTGCCGTTTTCCGCATACAGCAGCGTATTTCCGGCATCATCGGTGACAGCGAGCGATTCGCCCGCATCGGTTTCGGTGCAGGTGACCTGCATCCAGCATGCCTCCGCGGCATCGGAGCCTGCGGCGGTCGAAAGCGTGACCGTCCTTGTCAGCGCGAGGAACGCGCAGGAGAGAACCCAGCCGCGCGGATCGCGTTCCGGCTTGCTGAATGTCCCGATCTGGATGAGCTTGGGATCACAGACGCCTGCTTCTTCACGGAGCTCCCGTCTTGCCGCCTGCTCGAGTGTTTCGCCCATGCGGAGGAAGCCGCCCGGCAGTGCAAAGCTGCCTGTGAAGGGTGCTTCGCCGCGCCGGATGAGCAGCAGCTTGAGTTTTCGCTGCTTGAGTCCGCCGCGTGATTCCGCCTGCGCGGTATCAATCCCGAACACGACCGCATCCGCCGCAACGGAGGGGCGCGCGTAGTCTTCGATCCGGCTCATATACACCGCCTTTTTGTTAGGAACTTTTGGTTTCAAAGTATCTTATGAACATATTATAGCATATTCTGAACGGTTTGTCAAGCACTTTGACAGATTCGGAGCGGATAATCGGAGATTTTATTGTTTCGTTTCCGGCGAAGCCGAAATAAAAGTTTTGGTCGAGCTTTTTCAAAAGCTCGCAGGATTCCAAAGGGCGGCGCCCTTTGGTCGCCGTCCGCAGACGGCGAAACTCCCCCACGAAGGAGCTCCGCAGGGGTGAATCCGATAAAACGATCCTGCGGATCGTTTTTCGGAGAGGGGCGCCCTGCGATAGAGGGCGCCCCTAAGTGAATTGCTGTGCAATTCACAAACTGCCGCATCTGCTTAAGTTGTCAGCATTGCTTGGGCGCCTGCGATAGGTCGAAAATGCAGAATATGCTGAGTCAAATGTAGACAAGGTTGAGTTGGTTAAGATGCTTTTCAGTATGTCAGTGTACAGATGTGTTCCATATATAT
>JAGKVC010000076.1 GCA_021152595.1 Clostridia bacterium | reverse complement strand
GAATTCATTGTATTCGGATCTGGACAGGATGTCCGCCGGGGAACTCCTTCAGGCGATCAACACCGAGGACCGGAAGGTCCCCGAGGCCATCGCGGGAGAGATTCCGGTGATCGAGAGAGTGGTCGTGGCAATCGTCGAAAGGATGAAGAGGGGAGGAAGGGTCTTCTACCTGGGTGCCGGGACAAGCGGCAGGCTGGGCATCGTGGACGCCTCCGAGATTCCGCCGACCTACGGCGTAAGGGACAAGTTCATCGGACTCATGGCAGGCGGTGACAAGGCCATCAGAAATGCCGTGGAAGGGGCCGAGGATGATCCCGAGCAGGGATGGAAGGATATTCTTGCCTTCGGTCCGACGCCGGAGACACTCGTGAGCTGATCGAAGCAGCCGCGCTCGCTCCGCTCCGAAAAGCCGTAGAGCGCGATTTCATCCTCACGCACGGTCAGGCGCGTATAGAGCAGCGCATCCTCCCCGACGGCACCGACCGCAGCCGCAGTCTGCATGCTCGTCCGGCAGGCGTACCCCACGCCGCCGCATTCAATCACTACAAGATTCGGTTCCTTATACGTCACCGCTCCGCGAATATGATCTATCATGATATATCTCCGTATGCTTTAATAATCCGGCTTTGCGCAGTGTCCGTGGCAGATTGCCAGCGCAAGCGCATCGGCGGCATCATCGGGCTTCGGCACCTCGCTGAGATGGAGGATGCGGCGCGTCATATCCATGACCTGCTGCTTTTCCGCCTTGCCGTAGCCGACAACCGCGGATTTGACCTGTAACGGCGTGTATTCCGCGACAGGAACCTGATGCTTTGCGCACGCGAGCAGAATCACGCCGCGCGCCTCCGCGACCATAATGCCGGTCGTTTTATTCGTATTGAAATAGAGCTTTTCCACCGCCATGACCTGCGGCTGATAACGGGAGAGCAGAAAATCCATGTCGTCGTAGATCTGGAGCAGTCTGCCGTTGAAATCCGTATGTGCCGGTGTCAGGATCGCGCCGAATTCGACCGTCCGGAAATCCATGCCCTGATAATCGACGATGCCGAACCCGACAGTCGCATAGCCCGGATCAATCCCGAGGATCCGCATGCATTCTCATCCTCCCATATGTAGTCCATTCTATTATACCATATTACTGCGAAAAGTGCAATGGGAGAAGTGAAAATTATTCTGACTTTTGTAAAAGGAGGAAGGAGAAAGTAGGAGGGAGGAATGGTTGTTAAAAGATAGAAGTGAGGAGTTGCGGTGCCGCCTGCGGCGGCAGATTTGAAAAAGAGCAGAGAGAGAAAGTGTTTTCTCTAACCGCTCGTGCTTCTTCTGAGCTGCCTGCAAAACAATCCGCGGCATCTCCGGCCGTCTGACCGGAAACACCGCGGTGTATCGGATTCAGTTATTGCTTTTCGGCGTTCTGCTTCGCCTTTTTCTTCTCAGGCTTTGCAGTTCTGACCGGCTCCGCAATCGGCTCTGCGGCGAGCATGCCGAGCAGACACCAGAACATCGGCGCAACCGTCAGCACGGAGATTCCCGTCATGGATGCCGCCGTATAGAGCAGCACCGCGCCGCAGGCTGCCGGAAGCGTCCAGCTTTTCAGCACATCCCGGCGCTTCCAAGCCAACACCAGACAGACGATCATCAGCGCCAGATGCAGCAGCAGCGACGGAATGCCGCGTGTCGCCGCAATGTAAATCCAGTCGTTATAGGGACGGTCAACCGCGTTCTTGTTCGCGCTGACGGTCATGGATGTACGAAGCTGCGTGAAATAGAAGTTATCCGGACCGACACCGAGCAGCGGATCAATTCCGATCGCTTTGAAGCCCTGCTCACGGCAGTAGCGCAGCACCGATGCCGCATCAAATGCGCTGAACGAATCCGCAGATGCCTCCGAATATGCACCTGCCGTGCTGAGACGGTAGCCGCCGTCATCCCAGACGATACCGCCGTCATAAAGCGCCGGATGCGCCGCGCCGTCTCTGTCACGGATCGTAAAGCCGTTCGGCAGGACGATATCCGCGACATCCTCCTCACGCGCCGAGAAGCTCAGTCCTTCCTCCGGCTCGCGGATGTTGGTCTTATCCGGAAAATAATACATGTGATTGATGCCCGGCGCCGCATAGCTCCAGCCGACCGCACAGACCGCCGCCAGCACGACCGTCAGCGGCAGCACAAACGCCTTGCCCTTTGCCTGCTTCCGCATCACAGCAAACAGGATCACCGCCAGCAGCACAGCGCCGCAGCCTGCAATCAGACCGGCGACCGTCTGCGTCCGGAATGCCATCAGCACCGAGAGTCCGCCGCAGATCACCGCACGAATCCGCGTGGATTTTTTCTCCGCACAGATCGCCGCAGGAATCGCAACCGCCGCAAGCATCGCAAGCAGCATCGCATAGGTGATCGGACTGTCGGTCAGACCGGCAGGCAGACGCACGTTCCGGTAGGACATCGGATCAATGTTGCGGTAGGCATTGAGCCCCTTGTCCGGCGCGATATAGTCAATGATCGGGAGCGCCTGAAAGAATCCCCAGATGCCCTGCACAATGCCGAAATTCAGGATTCCGTGCAGGAAATATTCGCGGTCGTCCTTCCGGCGCAGCATCGTGCCGAGATAGAAGAGCGACGCATAGATCAGCAGCGCAAGCCAGCCCTCATCTCTGCCGTCCTGCCCGAAAAACGAGGTGTGGTAATCATAGGAATGAAACAGCGAGACCGCCGCCCAGCCGAGCATAGCAGCAAGCATGATATACGGCACTGCCGCGGATTTCGTCACCTGCTTGCGCATCAGACCGATCACGACCGTGATAATCGAAATCACGCCTGCGATTGAGAAGATAATCGCTACCGAGCGCAGCATGATCATCAGCAGCGCAAAGACCATCCCTGCGCCGCCGCCGTCAACCAGATCGGAAAGGCTGCTGTTTGCAGCATAAGTGAGCTGATTGACACCCTGCGCAATGCCGACCGCCCAGAGCAGAATCAGCATCATTTCACCGCAGAAATGCCGGTATTTGTCCAGATCCATATTGAGGATGAAATTTGATTTATCGGATGTTCCAAAGATTGTTTTAGCCATAATATCACTCTCTGCAACAATGCGCATGACTCTTGGGGAATCATGCGCATTGAAATTTGACTGCTTTATTTTGCGACATCGACAGCGCGGCTCTCACGAATGAGATTGACCTTGATCTGACCGGGATATTCCATGTCATTCTCGATCTGCTGTGCGATTTCTCTTGCGACAAGCACCATGCGCTCATCGTCGATAACCTCCGGCTTGACCATGATGCGGACCTCGCGGCCTGCCTGCATGGCGTAGCACTTCTCCACACCCTCATAGGACATGCAGATTTCCTCGAGCTTCTGGAGACGCTTGATGTAGCTTTCCAGATTCTCGCTGCGTGCGCCCGGTCTTGCGGCGGAGATTGCGTCCGCTGCCTGCACGATACATGCGATTGCGGTGCGCGGCTCAACGTCATTGTGGTGCGCTTCGACTGCGTGAATGACCTCTGCCGGTTCCTTGTACTTGCGGCAGACATCCACACCGATTGCAACGTGGGAGCCTTCGATCTCGGCGGTCAGCGCCTTGCCGATATCATGCAGCAGACCTGCGCGTCTTGCCATATTGGCATCGACACCCAACTCCGAAGCGAGGATGCCCGAAAGCGTTGCGACCTCGATGCTGTGGTTCAGGACGTTCTGGCGGTAGCTCGTGCGGAAGGTCAGTCTGCCGAGCAGACGGATCAGCTCCGGATTGAGGCCGTGGACATTGGTCTCAAGCACGGCGCGCTCGCCCTCCTGCTTGATGCGCTTTTCGACCTCTCTGCGTGCCTTGTCAACCTTCTCCTCGATGCTCGCCGGATGGATTCTGCCGTCCACGATGAGCTTTTCGAGTGCGATTCTGGCGACCTCGCGGCGCACCGGATCAAAGCACGAAAGGGTAATTGCCTCCGGCGTATCGTCGATGATGAGATCGACGCCGGTCAGGGACTCGATCGAGCGGATATTTCTGCCCTCGCGTCCGATGATTCTGCCCTTCATCTCGTCATTCGGCAGCGGCACGACCGAGACGGCTACCTCGGAAACCTGCTCAGCGGCGCACTTTGCGATTGCCATTGAGATGTGGCTTCTTGCGATATCCTCGCAGGTCGTCTTGATCTGCTGATCGTAGGCTGCGATCTTCACAGCCTTCTCATGCACGAGATTCTGGTCAAGCTGCTCGAGCAGATAATCCTTTGCCTGCTCCTTGGTGAACTCCGAGATGCGCTCGAGCATGTCGATCTCGCTTCTCTTGAGCCGTTCGATCTCCTCGGTGCCTGCCTTCTTGATCTGCTCAGCCTCCGCAAGGCGCTCCTCAGCCTGATGGATCTTGTTCTGGAGCTGTTCCTCCCTGCGTTCAAAATGCTCTGTTTTCTTGTCGAGATTCTCTTCCTTCTGCTGGATTCTGCGCTCCTGGCGGCTCATATCGCTGCGGCGGTCCTTGATCTCCTTTTCTGCGTCACTGCGCAGCTTGAAGATCTCATCCTTTGCCTCAACGAGCGCTGCCTTCTTGCGGTCCTCGGCTTCCTTTGCAGCGGAGCTGCGGATCCGCTCCGCCTCCTTTTCCGCACTGCCGATTGCCGCCTCTGCGTCGCGCTTGCGCTGCTCGATACCTTTCGCCACGCCGCGGGATTCTGCCTTTTCGATCTGTGCGTTGACATCCTGTTTTGCACGAGAGGAGCCAATGAAGAAGCCTGCTGCCGCACCGGCAATCAGTGCGACAAAAATCAGCAGAACGGTAAGCGACGGACTCAGCGCTGCAACCCACATGAGGGTACTAAGTGTCATACTGTGCTTTCCTCCTAACATTCTCAAATTGATATTGTATTTATCATTTGATTCTGCGGCAGGAAACACGCCGTTGGATGATTTCAGTTTTTATTTTTATCATTACAGGATGCACACCGGCAGTCTGTGTATCTTTCTGCGCATCGGCATCCCTATCAGAAACCTGCTGCGTGAAAAAAGTACGCAGACAGGCATAAAAAAAAGATCAACAGCGGCATCTGCCGCAAAACACCATCGGAAGCACCGGCTGAAACAGAAACAGCCCCCGACTTCCGGTGCAATGCATAATACACAACAATAGTATACTATACTTTCACGGGAAAGTCAAGGGCTATTTTGTAATTTTGTTGTTCAGTTTACGGTGATCGTGCCAAAATAAGCGGAAAGACAGAGCGATTCATCGGCAGAGTTCACGACGCGGCTGTTATTCGCATCCTCGTCGTACCACCGGAATTTGTAGACAGTTCCGGCTGCTGCATTCTCCGGAATCCGGAACGTAATATCCGCAAGAGCTGTATTTTCACGGATCGAAAAATCTCTTCCGGTTGCAAATATAATGGCGAGTACATTATCCGTCTCATCGTAATTGAGCATCGCACCGAGCAGGACCTCATTCTCATCGGAAACCTCTGCGCTGAGCTTCGGCAGCTCTGCACCGGATGGACTTTCCAGCTTCAGAAACAGCTGCATGCCTGCAATTCCCATGTCCTTCATAAACTTGAGCGGGACTGTCACGGTCTCGCCCGCGCGCACGGTCTGATCCTGCATCATGAGATCCGCCGCTTCCGGCGTATGAACCTCCCGAATCGGATGCAGCTCCTCCGGCACTTCCGTTTCCGCGGCAGTTGTCGTTGTGACCGCGGTTGTCGTCACTGTGGTTGTCGGTTTGGCAGTGGTTGTCGTTTTCGCTGTTGTCGTTTTTGTTGTTGTCTGAACTGCGTTTGTGATTTGCACCGGTGCGGTTGTCTGGTTCTCTGCCGGATCCGCTGCTTCAGCCTGCGTTTCCGCGGCGCTTTCTGTCACGGCGGTCTGCTTTGTGACAGCGGTCTGCTCCGGAACAGCGGCAGTTGTTTTCTGCTCCTGCGATGTCGCTGCCGTGACCGTTGTGACAGCGGTTTCCGTCACGGTTTCAGCAGGCGCGGTTAGGATCTCCTCCATCTCCACGCTGCTCTGCTGCGAGAGCGTATCCGGTCGGTCTGTCAATCCGCGGTGCAGGAAGAACGCACCTGCACACACCAGAACCAGACACGCCGCCAGCGATACCATACGCAGTGCAGGTCCGTAGCCGCCTGCTTTGCGCTTCAGCGTGATCACAGGCGCGCCGTTCTGCTCTGTCTGCACAGTGACAGGCTTTGCGGCAGCCGCTCTGCGCAGGATCTCCTGCTCCACACGCCGCTTCTGCGCCGGTGACATCTCAAAGGCACCGCGCAGCTCCCGATACAGCGCCGTATCATCATGCTGCTGTTTCATGCGTTCTCCACCCCCGTTTCTTTTCGGATCATGTCACGCGCCCTTGCAATGCGGGTGCGGACGGTACTTTCATTCAAATGAAGAATCTCTGCGGTCTCCCGAACGGAATATCCCTCCACCGCAAAAAGCAGCAGCGGCAGACGGTATTTTCCCGGCAGCTTCAGGATCGAATCCATCACAGCGCGCAGCTCCGCGGACTGATCTGTGACGGGAATCTGCTCCATGACCTCTTCGGCGTCCCGTTTGTTCCGCAGCCAGTGCCGAAGCAGGTTTTTACATTGATTCCGCGTCACGGTCGCAAGCCACGCACGCGCCGCGATGTCCTCCGGAAAGCTGACATCCGATTCCAGCAGCTTGACAAATACATCTGCCGTCACGTCCTCAGCCTCCGCCGGATTCTTCAGATAGGAAAGTGCGATACTATATACAAAGTTTGCGTATTTCTGATAAAGTAAGGTGAATGCTTCATCCTGCATCATCCCACTTCCTTCCGTTTCTGAATCTTCCCTTATAATGTGCAACAATCGGGCGGCGGAATTGTCCCGTTCCCGATCCGAAATCGGCACAATGCACAAAACCACAATCGCAATTCTGTTTATTCTGCCGATTTGCAAATTTTCATGAGACATTTTCCCGTCTCAGATTGTTTCCATGACAGCGGCGCGGAAATGTATCCGCCGCACCGCACCGTTTCCAAATCTTCCCCAATCCGAACAACTGCAACCCGAACAACAACAATTTATCAAAAAGGAGAGATCATTATGAAAAAATCTATCAGACTGCTTGGAACTATCAGTGCAGCTGCAATCGCACTGAGCATGGGCAGTATGCTTCCGGCATCCGCAGAATCTGCTGCATCCATGCGGATCATGGGCGACATGAACAAGGATATGACTGTCGATGTCGCGGACGCACAGGCAACGCTCCAGTTCTATGTCAGCACCATTGCAGGCAATGCAGAAAGCGCAGTTACAACTGAAAATGAAGCCGCTGATATCAACATGGACGGCGAAATCGGTCTCGAGGACGCAACCGCTATCCTCAATTACTACTGCCAGACGCTCGCAGGCGGTCAGCCGCTCTGGGCGGAATACCGCAAGGTCTCTTATCAGAACGGCAACGACTTTGCACCGGTTCCGGTTATGGTTCAGGTCGGTGAAGAACCGGTCTATGACGAAAACGGCGAGGTCATCACGAATATCCCGGTCTACGAGAAGCTGCTGGATGAAAACGGCGATCCGGTCATGCGGAATCAGACCTTTGCACTGCGCGGCATGTATCTTGAGGTCGGCTGCGCGTCCGGCAAGGCAGGCGAGACTGTCACGGTTCCTGTCTATATCGCAGGCGTTCCGGATCTTGCAGGCTTCCAGCTTTCGCTCTCCCACGATCTGCCGCTCGAGCTGCTTGAGATTGATTCCAAGATCGACGAGCAGCCGGGCTGGAATCCGAACAGCCATCCGGAGTGCAATCCGAAGGCAGAGGAGAATCTCGGCATCATCGTCGCTGCACAGGCATACAATGTCTCGCTCGCAGACGGCTTCGTGATCGCGGAATTCACCTATCAGATTCCGGAGGATGCAAAGTCTGGCGACCACTATGCACTCACACTCGATCAGAGCTGGACAAAGTTCGTCAGCAGCGACTGCACCTTCGTCAAAGCAAGCGACACCGAGATCATTGAAAACGGCGCATACCAGTATACCGCGCTGGACGGCGTTGTGACGGTCAAATAAGTCAGCAATCTGAAACACAGGAAGCGGTGCGGAATGTACCGCCGCACCGCGCCTGTGATACTTCATGCGAGAAGGAGAGATCCTCTGTGAAACACATATTCCGCTTTACTGCGGCGCTCTGCGCATCGGCTGCCGTACTGAGCATGTGCAGTCTGCTCCCTGCCTCCGCCGCAGCCGAAGCCTATACGCTCGGCGACTTCAACCGTGACGGAACCGTCAATCTGACGGATGCACAGGCTGCCTTACAGCTCTATGTACGCGCACTCGCAGGAAATGCAGACTGCGCCGCCACAAAGGAAACCGCTGCCGCCGATCTCAACCGCGACAGCAAAATCGGTGCGGACGATGCAAACGAAATTCTGAAATACTATTGCAGAACGCTCGCAGGCGGTCAGCCGCTCTGGCATGACGACTGCAAGGTTTTCTATGAGGAGGGCTTCGACCTTCTGGAAGAATCCATCAGCGAGCGCGAGGAGGATCTCCCGTTCTTCGGGCAGATGATCCCCAATACCAGACCGTTTGCACAGCGCGGTCTCTATCTCGAGATCGGCTCAGTCTCCGGAAAAGCCGGTGAAACCGTCACCGTTCCGGTTTATATCTACGGTCAGCCGACGCTGGTCGGATATATGGTCACCGTCGCGCATGATCCGGCACTGAAGCCCGTGGACGTCACGACCGGCATCGACGAAACGCTCGGCTGGGATTCCGAGCTCTATGACTTTCAGAGCAATCCGTTTTTCGGTGAAAACACCGGCACGATCAACGCCGGAGAATACCGGGAACGTGTCGCACCGGAGGGATGTATCGCCGCAGAATTCAGCTATACGATTCCGGAGAACGCAAAATCCGGCGACCGCTTTTGTCTCGCCGTTGATCCGGCAGCGACCATGTTCAACAATTCAGAAACCAGTCCCGACCAGACAATTACACCCAACGCTTATCAGTATACCGCAAGAAGCGGCGCGGTGACGGTCAGATAATACCGCCGCTCACACTTCTCCCTGACAGGTATGCTGAGACCGGCTGTACGGGAGCAGGTCTCAGCATACTCCCCTATGCATCCAAATCATTCAGACTTCGCCTTGCAGCAGGCTCCGGGACAGAGGGCTCCGGCGCCTGCTGCTTTTTATGCCTGCTCGACGTCATAGCCTGCGGCACGGATCAGCCGGTTATAGACCGCAAGTCCGACACCGTCTGTCCGCGGCGCACGGACATAGAGATGCGTAATATGTGCGGCATCGGCATCCCGCAGCGCCGCAAAAAACGCCGCCGCACGCGCTTCATCCGTATCGCCGTAGGTCTTGTACGGAATCCCCAGCGCCTTGCAGGCTTCCGCATCCGAATCGAACACCAGCGCACAGACGCCCTCCGCAATCCGCGGCTGCATATACCGCAGAAATGCTGCGCTGTCGCCCTGCACAAGCGTCACCTGTGCATTCGGGGCGTAGTGCTTGTACTTCATGCCCGGTGAGCGCACGACCGTATCCGGCGAAATCTGCGCCAGCACCGCATCATCGACGATCACGCGCTTTGCAACCGTCTGAAGCTGCTCCGGCGTGACAAATCCCGGACGCAGCACGCGGACCGTCTCCGCATCATCGAGGACAATCACCGTCGATTCCACGCCGCAGAGACAGCTTCCGCCCTCGACAATCGCCGGAATGCGCCCGTCCATATCCTGCATCATATGCGCAGAGGTCGTCGGGCTCGGACTGCCGGAACGGTTGCCCGAGGGTGCCGCGATCGGGACACCGCTCGCTTTGATAA
This sequence comes from Clostridia bacterium, assembly GCA_021152595.1. GTDB lineage: Bacteria > Bacillota > Clostridia > Oscillospirales > Ruminococcaceae > Firm-04. The sequence goes on along the minus strand of JAGKVC010000076.1, from coordinate 4,434 downwards.
ATGCCTGCGCCACCGGATGCGCCGGAAACCGCACGCCGACCGAATCAAGGCCGCCTGCCGTCACCGCAGGGACACGCTCCGTGCGCGGCAGAATGATCGTCAGCGGGCCGGGCCAGAATTTCTCCGCGAGCTTCTGCGCCAGCGGCGGAATCTCCCTGACAAGCGGCGCCCAGTCCGCGATATCCGCAATATGTACGATCAGCGGATTGTCCGCAGGTCTGCCCTTTGCCGCAAAGACCTTGCGCACCGCATCGGGATTTCCGGCATCGCAGGCAAGCCCGTAAACCGTTTCCGTCGGCATCCCGACCGGCTCTCCCTGCCGGATCAGAGCCGCGGCTTCTTCGATCTCATTTTCCTGTAACAGCTTGGTTTTCAAGTGGTATCAGTCCTTTCGCGGGCAATCCCCGCAAATTTCACGAATCGCCCTGACATACATCTCCGGATGATTGATCGAAAAATCTCCGTGATACATGCCGGGCAGTTCCGTCAATATACTCTCCGGCAACGCGCTGTGTATGCAAGCCGCAGAGTGCCGGATGCCGGAACTTTCCTTTTCACCGTAATAAATATGTACATCCGCCGAGCAATTTCCGGCGGATTTTTTCAGCTGATACGATGTATTCGCTTTCATAAACGCGATCATATCCGCTTTTTCAACCGCGCAGGTATCGCGGTAATAATCCGCGAAATAATCTGCATCCATCCGAAGCTGCCGGAACTGTAATTTCGCAAACCATTTCTGCCGGATCAGCGGATAGCTGCACCCGAACGCAGGCGCAGCAAGCGCATGTGTCAGCTTTGCAGGGATGACCATTGCACTTTCAATCAGTGCATGCCGGCAGATATCCCCCTGCTGCGAAAGCATCTCCAGCAGAATCTGACCGCCGAGCGACAATCCGCCGAGCAGTTCGACCGTTCCGCCAAGATTTTCACGGATAAACGCAATCATCTCCGCGGCGTTGCTTTCTATCGTTGTAAAATGGCAGTCGCTGCCTGCGTGACCGTCCAGTACCGGCAAGATCACGCGAAAGTCGCTTTGCAGCATCTCAGCCGCTTTCCGGTAATTCCACGGTGCCAGACCGCCGCCGTGCAGCAGCATCACGGTTCTCTGATTTCTGCCGCCGTATTCTTCATACTTCACCATATCACGCATTCTGTCATGAAACCTGTTCTCAGAATTGCTTGTTGTACCGTTTCGCGCAGGCATCGAGGTACGTTTCTGTTTCCTCGATCAAGGCTTTCAGCGCTGCCCGTCTGCGTGCAAAATCGGCTTCTGTCTGTTCAAAATCGTACCATGTCACCCAGTCGTCAAAATACAGCCTGATGTCTTTCAGCAGCATATCGGATACATCCATGAAATTGACATTGCGAACGGTTTTGAGCTGATATCCGCCATCACGGCGATTGATGATAATATGCGTATCATATCCGTATGAAGTCAGGAGGCAGGTTTCTCCCTCCAGCTCCAGAAAAAACGAAAGGGGAATATTGTGCTTCAGTGCGTTTTTACAGGAAATCAGCCAGTCGAACGGGATATCGACCAGATAGCTGACCTCCGCCTGAAAATCCCCCAGCGAAAAAACAGTCCATCCGTTTTCCGGCTTTGACAGCATGTGCGTTCACCTCTGTATTCTGATATTTTTATGTGCGCATTTTTATTCTGCGCCGCCGGAGAGCTTCTCCGCCTGCTCCGCCTGCGTCAGCGCATCAAAGACCGCATCAAGGTCGCCGTTCATGACATCATCGAGGCGGTAGAGCGAGAAGCCGATGCGGTGATCGGTCAGGCGCGACTGCGGAAAATTATAGGTGCGGATCTTCTCCGAGCGGTCACCGGAGCCGACCTGTCCGCGGCGCTCCGCAGCGACCTGTGCATCCTGCTCCGCCTGCGCCTTTGCATAGAGCCGCGCACGCAGAACCGCAAGCGCTCTGTCCTTGTTTTTATACTGCGAACGCTCATCCTGACACTCGACGACCATGCCGGTCGGGATATGCGTCACGCGGATCGCAGACGATGTCTTGTTGATATGCTGACCGCCTGCGCCGCTCGAGCGGAATACATCAATCCGCAGATCATTCGGGTTCAGCTCCAGCTCGACATCCTCGACCTCCTGCAAAACGGCGACGGTCACGGTCGAGGTGTGTACCCTGCCCTGTGATTCGGTCTCCGGCACGCGCTGAACGCGGTGAACGCCGCTCTCGAATTTCATCTTCGCATAGACATGGTCGCCCGAGAGCGAGAAGGTCACTTCCTTTGTGCCGCCGAGCTCGGTCTCGCTGAGGTTCATGACGGTCTGCTGCCAGCCCTGCCGCTCCGCATACATCGAATACATCCGGTGCAGCGAATGCGCAAAGAGCGCCGCCTCCTCGCCGCCGGCACCGCTGCGGATCTCGACGATCACATTGCGGCTGTCGGCTTCATTCTCAGGCATCAACAGCTTTTGAATTTCGGTTTCCAGCGCAGCGAGTTTTGCGGTCTCATTGAGCCGCTCCTCCTGCGCCATGCTGCGGAATTCGGCATCGGTCTCCGGATCGGCAAGCAGTGCATCCAGCTCCGCGACCGTATTCCGGCAGGCTGTATAGCTGCGGTATGCCTCCACAACCGGCGTAAGCTGCTTATATTCCTTCATGAGAGAAGCGAGCTTTGCCGGATCCGCCGCGATGCTGCCGTCCTGAAGCCGCTCGGTCAGCTCATCATATTTCTGCTCCGCACGCCGGAGCTGTTCTTCATTCTGCATTCGTTTCATCCTTTCATGCAGGCACATACAGATTTATTATATCACGTTTTCCCGAAAACAGCAAGCCCCTCATGACATCGCGGCAGAATGCACAAAAATCCCAAAATATTAAGCTATTTTTAATTTATTCACAATTTGTTCTTGAAATATTCTGTGCAATGTGCTATAATATTGATAACGAAACTGCGTGGAGAACATGGCAGCGGTCATGCCTTCCACAAGACAAAAAGGATGGTGCAGTATGCAGAATATGGATCAGATCACTTTCGGGCAGGCGCTCGATTACCTCGGCAGGTCAGTCGGTGCGCTCGTGATCGCGGATCAGAATGCCGATTCCTACCGCACGCTGGTTCGCCGCGGCATCTTTCAGGAGCTGCTCGGCGAAAGCGGAACCTATAAGGAGCTGATGCAGGCACTCTGGTTTCATTTCAACAAGTCGGATAAGGGCATTACCGAGGATTATCAGGTCTTTATCCCGATTTTCGGCAGCTTTACCGGAAAGAACAGCAAGCGCCTCAATCTGCTGGTCAATGATACGCCGCATATCGTGCAGATGATGATTCAGCCGGTCGAGGGCACGGATTTCAACCTGATTCTGCTCGATGAGCTGGACGCGAGCAACTGCGAGGATGATACGGATACGCTGAAAAAGGTCAATACAATCCAGAATATCTACCTCTATTCAATGTGCTTTGACCTGACGCATGATACGACGAGCAGCATCTCGCTGACCGAGGTCTCCGAGGATACGATGAATCCCGAGATCAGCTATTCCGCATGGCGGCAGATGATCGTCAATATGTTCCTGGAAAAGGATCGGGAGAAATTCCTCAAGAAATCCGATCCGGACTATCTGCGCACGCATTTTGCGCCGGGACATATCGAATCCTTTGATATCCAGATGCAGAATCTCGACGGTGTGTATATCTGGGTGAAGCTGATTTTCGGCCGCATGGATACCACCAATGAAAACGACTTCCGCTTCGTCTACATGGTGCAGAATATTCACGATACCACCGTCAGTATGCAGGCGGCAATCCGGCATTACGAGGAGCTTGCCTCGCGCGATCCGATGACCAGAATCTTCAATCACGGGCGGATCGAGACCGAGCTCTGCAACGCAATCGAAGCCTGCCGCAAAGACGGAACGGCTGCTGCCCTGCTGATTCTCGATATCGACCACTTCAAATCCGTCAATGACCGCTTCGGACATGCTGCCGGTGACAGAACGCTGATCCGCTTTGCTGAGATCGTGCAGGCGGCACTCGGCGACCGCAAGGCTGCCTTCGGACGCTGGGGCGGTGAGGAATTCGCTGCCGTCGTCTACGGACTCGAGGGCGATGCGCTCGCCGAAACCGCGGAGCTGCTCCGGAAATGTATTGCCGAAACCGCATTTGAGACAGTCGGCTCGATCACATGCAGTGTCGGCGGCTCCGGTCTGCTGCCGAAGGATACGCTCGAGACATGGTTCGACCGTGCCGACAGGGCGCTTTACGCCGCAAAAGACGCGGGCAGAAACTGCATCTGCATCCGGTAACGAAATGATGCCGCTGAAATGCGCTGTTACTCGCATTTCAGCGGCTTTTTCCATGCACTTTCCGCACGGCAGCAGCGACTTTTATAGGTGCCTCCGGCGGATCTGTAATGGGACGCTGTCCCAAACCCTGCCCAAGGGACTGTGCCCCTTGGGAATCCCACT
>JAGKVC010000245.1 GCA_021152595.1 Clostridia bacterium | reverse complement strand
GCGCAGGGCGGCAGCGTCATATGCAGCATCCCGTCCCTGATTTCGACCGCCAAAGGCTGCGGCTTGACACGCTCCGGCGCATCAAAATCATTGTGCGCGCGGACATCTCCCGTGAGGATCTGCGCGGAAGCCGATCTGACCGGCAGATTGCAGATTTCGCAGGTGATTCCGGCTTCATCGGTCAGCGAGCAGTTTGCCGCGGTCAGCGTCAGAACGCCGTCCTTCACGGATGCCGAGCAGGTGATCATCGGGATATGCTTCCCCTCGCAGACATTCTCATTTTCCGTGAAGCAATAGACCGCCTCGCCGCCCTGATGCGCCTTGAACAGGTCAAAGACATGATAGGTCGGGGTTTTGATGAGCTTTTCGCCCTCGGTCAGCAGGAGCGCCTGAAGGACGTTCACAGCCTGCGCAAGATTCGCCATTTTTACACGGCGGCTGAACCGGTTGAACAGATTGAGATTGACAGCGGCGGTCAGTGCATCGCGCATGGTATTCTGCTGATAGAGATATCCCGGATGCGTACCCGGCTCGACATCATACCACGTTCCCCATTCATCGACGACGAGCGCGATTTTATTTTCGGGATCATATCGCTCCATGATCGCCGTATGCATTTTCAGAAGATGCTCCATTTCATTTGCACAGTCCATCACCGAATAGTACCAAGATACTTCAATTTCCACGGTTCATCCCTGCCGTTTTTCCGGCGCAGTTCACTCATCGGGGACTGTCCGTCAAAGGTCATGTATTCGATCCACTCGGAAAGCTCCTGCACGCTGCCGCTGCCGACATTGCCCGTGATATAGGGCTCGCAGCCGACCAGCTCGCAAAGCTCCATGAATTCATGCGTGCCGAAGGAGTTGTCCTCGACGCCGCCGCCCCATGTGGTATTGATCATCTTCCGGCGCTGCGATTTCTCGCCGATGCCGTCCTTCCAGTGATATTCGTCCGCGAAGCAGCCGCCCGGCCAGCGCAGAACGGGCATTCTGATCTGCCGGAATGCCTCGATCACATCCTTGCGGATGCCGTGGATATTCGGGATCGCGGAATCCTCGCCGACATAGATTCCCTGATAAATGCATCTGCCGAGATGCTCTGAAAAATGACCGTAGACCTCCGGTTCGATCACGGCGATCCGGTCTGCGGCATTGATCAGTATGCGAAATGTTTTCATAATGCGTAACCCTTTCTTCTTATAATGAGAAATGAAAATCAGATAGGGGATTTGCGGTGCCGTCTGTGCGGCGATTTATAAATATATTGTCATTCTAACATATTTTGCTTCGATTTACAATGATTTATCGGCGCGATTATATAACATATCATCCACGCCGCCGCGCAGTGCGCGGTCGGTAGAACCGACAGCCATATGTCTACAGCCGTCATAAAACCATGCTCCGATTCGGCGTGGTGGGCTGAGGAGAATCTATGCTCGGTAATGTGAATGGCTCCGAATCTGCTTATGAGAATCGGAACCGAAAAGAGCCTGCGCAGGATATTCCGGAGCAGGCAAGCGGCCACTTATAAGAACATGGCCGCTTGGCCACTTGGCCACTTGCACGCTTTACATCATTGAATTACTGTGAAATGCCGTTTTTATCCATCGAAAAATGACGTAAATACGATGATATTATTTATACCCCTATATTACAATATTTAGTTAATATATTTATCTTGTTATGCGCAAGAGGACACTCATCTAATTGTAAAGACATCTTGCAAATTGATTAAAACAACGCAGATACGTGATAATCGGATTCAAGTGGCCAAGTAGTTAGTAGGCAGTCGGTAGAACCGACAGCCATATGTCTACAGCCGTCATAAAACCATGCACCGTTTTGGTTCGATGGGCTGAACAGATTTCATACTCGGTATCATATGAGAATCGAAACCGAAAAGAGCCTGTGCATGTTACCATAATGGTTCTTGGACGGCTATAGAAATATGGATGTGGGCACTGCCCGCTTGAATTATTAGGCGCGATGTGGTACAATAGAATGAAGAGGTGATCACGATGAACACAAAGGAACAAGTGCTGCAAATGCTCGAGGCGCAGCGCGGCAGCTATCTTTCCGGCGAACAGATCGCGCAGGGGCTCTCAGTCTCGCGGAATGCGGTCTGGAAGGCGATCCGCGACCTGCGCGCCGCCGGTCACCGCATCGAAGCGGCAACAAACCGCGGCTACTGCATCCCCGTGGATGCCGATACGCTTTCCCTGCAAGGCATTCTGCCGTATCTCTCGCCGTCGCTTTCGCCCGAACGGATACAGGTTTACCGGACGCTCGGCTCGACCAATCAGACCGCAAAGGAGCTTGCACTCGCCGGTGCGCCGCACGGTACGGCGGTCATTGCATCCGCGCAGACGGGCGGCAGAGGACGCTATGCACGCGAATTTGTCTCGCCCGAGGGCGGCTTATATCTCAGCGTGATTCTGCATCCGGATCGCCTGCATTTTCAGCATATTACCGCGGTGACGGCCTTTGCGGCAAACGCAGTCTGTGAGGCCATTGAGACGGTCTCCGGCAGATCACCGCAGATCAAATGGGTGAATGACCTCTTTCTCGACGGGCGGAAGATCTGCGGAATCCTGACAGAGGCGGTCACGGATATCGAGAGCGGCTCCCTGAGCTGGATCGTCCTCGGCATCGGGATCAATGTCAATACGCGCACATCGGATTTTCCGCCTGCACTGCGCAAAACTGCCGGTTCGCTCTATCCGGAGAATCAGCCGGAGCGCGGCAACCGGTGCAGGCTCGCCGCCGAGATCCTCAACCGCACCGCGGCGCAGCAGACACCGCCGGAATCCGAGGTCATGGCAGCTTACCGCAGCCGCCTGATGATGCTCGGACAGCAGATTACGGTGCATGCGCAGGGCAGCGACTATCCGGCAACTGCGCTCGATCTCGACGATGCCGGTCACCTGATCGTCCGGACAGCCGACGGCAGCACGCAGACGCTCTCCTCCGGCGAAATTTCAATCGCGCTCCCGTAAGAGCGTTCAGATATCATGACAGCCTGATTGTCACCTTATTTTAGATTAGGGGGTTGACAATCGGGCCGTTTTGTGTTATAATGTCAGACGAATCCAAATGAAGCGGGGGCATGTGTATGAAGCTGCGTGCGCATCATCTGCTCTGCATGCAGAATTTCACCGGCTACGGCTACAGTCCGGCGTTCACGGCGCATATGACGGCGCTGCTGGAATCGCTCGCGGCGCATCCGGAGACTGTGGTGAGACTGATCGGCGGCTGCGATGATCTCTGCGCGGCCTGTCCGCATCATACGGGCGGTGTCTGTGATTCTGCGGCGAAGGTCGCGCGGTTTGATGCCGGTGTATGCGAGGCGGCAGGGCTTTCGGCGGAGACCTCCGGTACGTGGGCGGAGCTGACGGCGCGCGTCCGGACACATATCCTGCAAACGGCGGCATTCGATGTAATCTGCGCCGGATGCGAATGGTATCACTTATGTAAAAGGATGGTAGAGAAACATGGAAAACACAGCAGCAGCGAAGAAAATCGGTACACTTGATCTGGTGTATATCGCAGTGGGCGCGGCACTGCTTGCAGTCTGCGCATGGATCAGCATCCCGCTGACGGTGCCCTTCACGATGCAGACCTTCGGCGTCTTTTTCGTATTATCGGCGCTCGGGGGCAAGCGCGGCACCTGCTCGATTCTGGTGTATATTCTGCTCGGTGCGATCGGCGTGCCGGTCTTTGCGCAATTCAGCTCAGGACTCGGGATCCTGCTCGGCAATACGGGCGGCTATATCCTCGGCTTCCTGCTCACCGGTGCGATTTATATTGTCATGACGAAGCTGCTCGGCGAGAAGCTGCCTGTCCGGATCGCGGCGCTGGTGCTGGGGCTTGCGGTCTGCTACGCCTTCGGTACGGCATGGTTCATGTATCTG
>JAGKVC010000244.1 GCA_021152595.1 Clostridia bacterium | reverse complement strand
GGAGCTCCGCAGGGGTGAATCCGATAAAACGATCCGGTGGATCGTTTTTCGGAGAGGGGCGCCCTGCGATAGAGGGCGCCCCTAAGTGAATTGCAAAGCGATTCACAGATCGTCACGAATGTGTCTCCGACGGATTTATAATGAGGCTCCGCCTCAAACTCCGCCAAAGGGACACTGTCCCTTTGGAATCCCATTTTATGCATAAATTGAATAAAGCCGCTAAATTGACGCAAATACGCTAATTCGGCGGTTTGAATTATCGCAATTCACAGAGAAACCAGAAGCCGCTCAATTTACGTATTACGCAAAATTGAGCGGCTTACTTCTATATACATATAAACATGGGATTCTTAAGGGCTACTAGCCCTTAAGCGGGAGTTTGAGGGCAGAGCCCTCATTTCTGATCCATCGGAGATACCTCTTTACCCGATTGTAAACGGGGCATATACCATGCGGATCTGATAGTCTCCGGTGTCGTAGGACTTAACGACCTCCTTGCCGATGCGGTATTCACCGGCAGGCAGTTCGCCGTAAAGCCATTCCCAGTTTGTTTCAAGCGTGACGCTGCCGTTGCGCCGGATGACATATGCTTCAGCGGACCATGCCAGCTCATTTTGCGGCACGAGCGTTTCGAGATCTTCCCATTCCTGACCGCTGCGCTTCTGAATGACATAATAGCTACCGGTTGTCAGCTCCGCAGCATCGGAGCCGCCGGACTGCGTAAACACAGCCGTCAGACCGGTCGGCGTGACATCTGTTGCGGAGAGCGACACGCCCCAGTCAGACTGTGCATCAGAATTACCGGCGGGCATCTGCGCATTGCAGGCTTCCGCGAGCGCATCATAGCAGCCGATCCAGTCGCCGCCTTCAGGATCCGCCTCCGGAAAATACGCATGAAACCGCTGCATAATCTCGTCTCTCCTGCCCTCATAGCGCGGTGCCGTTTTCACAAGATTGAGATCATCATATCCGCTTAGCCAGTCCTCCTTGAATTGCATCTGAACCGGTGCAAAGGTCTCCTGCACCAGTGCAAGCGTGCCGTCCTGCTTTTTGTACTCCCGAAGCAGAATTGCAACGTAATATATGCCTGCTTTCCGCTGATCCAGCATCCGGTCATAATACTGATCCAGAATCTGATACGCGCAAACCTTTGTATTGTATGTGGTGACACTCGAATTTTCCAGAATCTCGCGTGAAAACGCTTCCTGCGGCGGCATATAATGCTTTGCGATTTTTGTATCACATGCCTGCGCGAGCGCGTCATAGCAGTTTTTCCATTCACCGTCTTTTGGATCCGCGTCGGGGAAATATTCACGAAACCTTTGATTGACCGTTTCTGTGGTTACCTCGGGATAAAGCGTCAGATCATTATACCAGAGCTCCCGATCTTGCTTGAACGCAAGACAGACAGGCAGAAATTCCTCGCGGACGACCGTCTGAACGCCGTCCTGCGCATGATACTTGCGCACCATCACCGCAGCATAATAATAACCCACACGGCGGAGATCGTAAAACGGCTCATAATGCGAATCGAGAATCTGATAGGCGCAAACTGACGTGCTGTGATCGTCAAGATGTGAATTCTCCAGAATCACGCGCTCGAATACCTCCTGCTTCGGCATATAATGCGGATCCGTCAGGAAGCAGATGCCCGTAACCGGCAGGGACACGGCGGCAAGCAGCAGCTTCCAGACCGCCGGTGCCTTGAATTTTGCGACGGATGCAATCCGCGCCTTGACCGATGTCTCCCCGAATGCCAGCGGACAGGCGGCACGCGGCAGCTTCAGCAGACTGCAATGGAGCAGCGCCTCCGCATACGCCTTTTTTCCTGCGGGATCCATTTTGCCGATCACGCGCTCATCGCAGGCAAACTCAACATCCTTTGAGAATAAATGATACCCGAGCCAGACCAGCGGATCAAACCAGTAGACCGCCGCGATCGCAAAGCCGAGCAGCTTCCAGATGTGGTCGCCGCGCCGGATATGCGCGCGCTCATGGAGCAGAACGGCGTTCCGGTCGGCATCCGGAAGATTCTCCGGCAGATAGATCCGCGGCGCAAACACACCGAGGATAAACGGCGTCGGGCAGGCATTGCTCATGTAAACGCGTTTTTCAGCCGCGTCCTGCTTTGCCATGCGGAGCCGCAGACGCAGCCGGACCGTGCTGACCGCCGCATAGAGCGCAATCAGCAGAATGCCGCATGCCCAGATCATTGAGGCGATATATTCCGCGGACATCAGCGGCGTGATGCTGTCCGCGCCGTCCGTATTAAAATTCGCAAGGACGCTGTTGACGGAGCTGTCCACCGGCGCGACGCCGAGATCAACCTGCGGTTCGTATTCATAGACGATGCTGTGCGGCACGGGCTCCGCGCGCGGCACAAGCGAAAATCCGGAAGCAAAATGCAGCGTCGGCAGCAGCAGCCCCAGCGCCGCAACGCCCCAGAGCCAGACATGCGCTTTTTTCGGCAGGCGTTTCATCACAAGCCGCAGCAGCAGAATCGCAAGGAACAGCGGAATCGTTTTGATTGCTTTATTGAGTGCGGCGTTGAATAATATACACAGTGTTTCAAACATCGTATCATCACGCTCCCATGTTGTCGATCATCGCGCGGATCTCGTCGATCTCCGACTGAGACAGCGCTTTTTTCTTCGTAAATGCGGCAAAAAAAGCAGGCAGCGAGCCGCTGAAATTCTCCTCGACAAACTGCGCGCTCTGCATCGCATCATATTCTGCACGGGAAATCAGCGGCGTGACCGTTCCGTTTTCATTCCGGAACAAGCCGCGGTTGCAGAGCTTTTTCAGCACGGTATAGGTCGTGGATTTTTTCCAGCCGAGCTGTTCTGCGCAGAGCGTCACGAGGCTGCCGGAGCTAAGCGGCGCATTTGCCCAGATGATCTCCGCAAACTGCATCTCGACTGTGCCGAGCTTCAAATCGTTCATTTTCATCCCTCCTGTTCTGTTTGGTCTATTCCGGATCGACCTCTGCTGTTAGTCTATCATAAATAGACCGATTTGTCAAGCCCTTTTTTCATTTTTTCCAAAAAAATATGAGTATGTAGTGTTTTCGGCGGCTGACAAATGATTATGAAAACACAAAGGGCGGCGCCCTTTGGTCGCTCGTCGCAACGAGCGAAACTCCCCCGGCGTTCAAGCGTTCGCGGGCTTGGGTGCCTACAAGTGAGGCACCCATTCAAAACAGCATCGCGCAGCGATACCTTATTGATTCTAACAATCATCAACCATTTTTCTAAGAGAATCCACCGAAAACTTTATGAGCCAAATAGTTCTCCAGCACACTCCGCCGCCGGAAACTTGTATGCAAGGCGCTTCCGGTATCTACGTACATGTACGCACCGCAGATGTTAAATATATGACAGAAACAGCCGGTTCCTGCAAGGTTTGTAAACAATCTGCGAAAAAGCCGCCTGAACCCCTTGCTTTTTGCTCCGATATATGTTAGAATAAAAGTGTCTGAGTTTCAGGCAAGGTCACTTATATTTCAGGAGGAAAGAGTATGAAATACGGCTATTTTGATCTCGAACACAAAGAATACGTGATCACCCGTCCCGACACGCCCTCCGCGTGGTCGAATTATCTCGGTGATCCGGAATACGGCGCAATCATCACAAACAACGCTGCCGGATACAGCTTCGTCAAATCCGGCGCAAACGGCAGAATCTGCAGATTCCGCTTCAATTCCATGATGGCACTCCCCGGAAGATATATCTATCTGACCGACAAAGAAAGCAAGGATTTCTGGTCTGCATCGTGGCAGCCGGTCGGCAAGCCGCTCGATCAGTACAAGTGCGTCTGCCGCCACGGCACGGCATACACCGTCCTGACCGCGGAATATGCAGGCATCAAAACCGAAACCACCTACTATGTGCCGGATACCTACGAGGTCTGGCAGTGCAAGATTACGAACAACTCCGACCGTCCGCGCAAGCTCTCCGTCACGGGCTTCATTGAGTTCACGAACGAGAGCAACTATCAGCAGGATCAGGTCAATTTGCAGTATACGCTGTTTATCACGCGCACCAGCTTCGAGGGCGGCAACCGCATCATCGAGCATATCAACGAGAACAGCGGCAGAGATGCCTCCGGCTCGAACCATAAGGAGCGCTTCTTCGGCGTTGCAGGCGCAAAGGCTGCAACCGCTAACGGCGACCTCACATCCTTCATCGGACCGTACCGCACATATTCCAACCCGATCGCAGTCGAGAACGGCAAGTGCGACGGCACCATGAACTACAACAGCAACGCCTGCGGTGCATTGCAGTCCGATATCGAGCTGGCACCGGGCGAGACCAGAACCGTTATCTATGTATTCGGTCAGCGCAACTCCGCCGAGGCTGCCGAGATCCTCAAGAAGTATGACGATGTCGCAGTCGCAGACAAGGAGATCGAGAATCTCCGTGCATACTGGCATGAGCAGCTCTCGCACTTCGAGGTCGAGACGCCTTCCGATGAGTTCAATAACATGATCAACGTCTGGAACGCATATCAGTGCTTCATTACGTCGATCTGGAGCCGCGCGGCATCGCTGATCTACTGCGGCGAGCGCAACGGCTACGGCTACCGCGACACCGTGCAGGATATTCAGGGCATCATCCACCTGAATCCGGAAATGGCACTCGAAAAGATCCGCTTCATGCTCTCCGCACAGGTCGATAACGGCGGCGGTCTGCCGCTGGTCAAGTTCAACCACAACGCCGGTCACGAAAATACGCCGGATGATCCGGAATACGTCAAGGAGACCGGTCACCCCTCCTACCGCGCAGACGACGCGCTCTGGCTGTTCCCGACGATCGTCAAGTATATCGGCGAATCGGGCAATCAGGCATTCCTCGATGAGGTCATCGTCTATGCAAACGGCGGCGAGGACAGCGTCTACAATCACCTCAAGCGCGCGATCAACTTCTCGATGGAGCGTCTCGGTGCGCATCATATGCCTGCCGGTCTGCATGCAGACTGGAATGACTGCCTGCGTCTCGGCGCAAAGGGCGAATCGACCTTCGTCGCATTCCAGCTCTACTACGCAATCCGCGAAATGATGGAAATGGCAAAGGGAAAGAACGATACCGAGTATCTTGCATATCTCGAAAAGACACAGGCTGCCCTGACCGAAGCGCTCGAAAAGTGCTGGGATGAGGATCGCTTCATCCGCGGCATCCGCGAGGACGGCACAATCGTCGGCGCAAAGAAGGATCCGGAAGCAAATATGTGGCTGAATCCGCAGAGCTGGTCGGTGATTTCGCGCTTTGCATCGCCGGAGCAGGCGGAAAAGGCGATGGAGAGCGTCCACAGCATCCTCAATACGCCCTACGGCGCAAAGCTGCTCGAGCCGCCCTATGTCGATCACTATTTCGACGGCGCACTCATGCACATCTTCAATCCGGATACCAAGGAAAACGGCGGTATCTTCTCGCAGTCGCAGGGCTGGCTGATTCTGGCGGAATCGCTGCTCGGCCACGGCGACAGAGCATTTGAATACTTCATGGAAAGCTCCCCTGCCGCGATGAACGACAAGGCGGAAATCCGCGTCATGGAGCCGTATGTTCACGGTCAGTTCACCGAGAGCAAGCGCTCGCCGTTCGCAGGACGTTCGCACGTTCACTGGCTGACCGGCACCGCATCGACTGTCATGGTCGGCTGCGTCGAGGGTATCTGCGGCATGCGCACCGAGCTGAACGGTCTGCGCATTGATCCGTCGATTCCGGCAGCATGGGACGGCTTCAAGATCCACAAGGCATTCCGCGGCAAGAAGCTGAACATCAATATTCAGAATCCGAAGCATGTTCAGAGCGGTGTCAAGTCGATGACCGTCAACGGCAAGCAGATCGAGGGCAATTTCCTGCCGGCAGATCAGCTCGCAGATGTCACCGAGATCGAGATTACGCTCGGATAAACGAAAAAAAATGAAAGCGTGATTCGCTCTGAGATCATCAGAGCGAATCACGTTTTTTCATTTCGGTATTATCATTATGATAAAATGAAAACTCCCACACATCGCTACATGGGAGTGAAAATGGAAGCGGGCACTGCCCTAAACGCTACAGCTACAGTTTCGCAAAATGGGAGAATAAATCAAAACTCCCAAACATCGCTGCTTGGGAGTTAAAATGGAAGCGGGTATCACCCGCCCGTATGGGCCATCAGGGACTCGAACCCGGGACCAACCGGTTATGAGCCGGGAGCTCTAACCAACTGAGCTAATGGCCCTCTGAATATGACAAAACCCAGAGCGCTAACTCTGGGTTTTGGTGCCGGCATCGATCTATCTTCCCGGGCCGTCTCCAGCCAAGTATTTTCGACGCGAATGAGCTTAACTTCCGTGTTCGGAATGGGAACGGGTGGAACCT
>JAGKVC010000075.1 GCA_021152595.1 Clostridia bacterium | reverse complement strand
GTGCAGCCCTTCAACGACATGAAGTCTGAACACATCATCACGTTCTACGCCATGCTGAAGGACATTTCCGGTGTGCTGAGCCGGGTGCTGTCGGTGTTTGCCACCTCCGGCGCCAACATCCTGACCATCAATCAGAGCATCCCCACCAACGGCTGCGCCGCTGTCACCATTTCCGCCGAGACCAGCGAGATGGCGGAATCCCTGGAGCAGTTGATCGCTGATGTGTCCGGGCTGGACGGTGTGGTGAAGTTCGAAATTCTGGCGGGCTGAGCGGAAAGGGAGAGAGCGGATGATACAAATTGCGATCATGGGCCTGGGTACTGTCGGCACCGGCGTTGCCAAGGTCGTGGCGGAAAACGCCAAGCAGATCGAACACAAGCTGGGGGAACCCCTGCAGGTCAAGACCATTCTGGTCCGGCACTTCAAGGACGGCCCGTACCGCCAGCTGATGACCGACGATTTCAAGAAGATCGAAGAGGACGACGACATCCGCGTGGTGGTGGAGACCATCGGCGGCGTGGAGGCGGCCTACGAATACACGAAGCGGGCGCTGATGGCGGGCAAGCACGTCGTCACCGCCAATAAGCAGCTGGTGGCGGAAAAGGGCTGTGAGTTGCTGGAGCTGGCGAAGAAGAAAAACGTCAACTACCTGTTTGAGGCCAGCGTGGGCGGCGGCATCCCCATCCTGCACCCCTTGACCCAGTGTATGGCCGCCAACCGTATCGACGAGGTGTACGGCATTCTGAACGGTACTACCAATTATATCCTGACCCGCATGGTCCGTACCGGCGCCTTCTTTTCCGACGCCCTGCGGGAGGCCCAGGCCAAGGGCTACGCCGAGGCGGATCCCACCGCCGATGTGGAGGGCATCGACGCCGGACGCAAGATCTGCATTCTGGCATCGCTCGCATTCGGCAAGCATGTCTATCCGGAAAGCGTTTACACCAAGGGGATCCGCGAGATCTCTCTTGAGGACGCTTCCTCTGCCGATGCACTCGACGGCGCAGTCAAGCTGATCGCATTTGTCAAAAAGCTCGACGACGGCAGAATTCTTCCGGCTGTCCTGCCGATGTTCGTGCCGCACGAGAACATGATCTCGCGTGTGGACGGTGTCTTCAACTGCGTTGAGGTCTGCGGCGATGCGATCGACCGCGCTTACTTCTGCGGCAGAGGCGCCGGAAAATTCCCGACGGCAAGCGCCGTTATGGGCGACGTCATTGAAGCAGTCAAGCATCACAAGACCGTCTTCTCGCAGGATTGGGAAGATGTCGGAACACAGGATTTCATCGCCGGTATCGACGAGCTGACCTGCGGCATGTTCATTCGGTTCGACGGCAGCTTCGATGAGATTGCAATCAGCGAATTTGCATCGAAGTATCTTGCGGAAAACAGTCATGCAGATGAGAAAGTCACCGCTGTCAGCAATGCCTGCCTGATTACCGCACCGCTCGCAAAGAATGAACGCGATGCGCTGCTGGATGCGTTCAAAGCAAACGGCATGCCGGTTTCGCACTGGATGCCTGCAATGGAAGCGTAATCACAGAACAGCGCGCATGCTCAAATAGATAATACGCCATAGTATTTGTGATGTCCGGTCAGAAGTACTATGGCATTTCTATTGACTCTACTGCATTCATTTTGAATCGCATCAATCAGATTATATCTGAATAGGAAAAGAGGATGAAAGAATGAAAAAATCAAAGAAAAAAATCGTCATCATCATTCTGCTATGTGTTCTGGCAGCAGTCATCGCAGGATGGTGGGCATTGTCCGTCAGCATATATAACGATAATTTTAACAAGCGTTTTGAAAGCTACGAACCGTATTTACTTCATGTTGAAGATTACGAGGGATTGTCATGTTCCGAATATACATTTCCTTCGGACAAGGGACAAAAGCTCCAGGGCTATTGGTACAGCGCAGGAGATGCACAGAAAGGCATCATTGTGATCGCACACGGTTTTGGTGCCGGACACAATTCTTACATGGACTGTGCAAACTTCTTTGCGCAGAACGGTTATTATGTATTTGCTTATGATGCCACCGGCAATGACAAAAGTGAGGGCGACGGCGTGGGCGGTATTCCGCAGGGACAGATTGATCTTGACAGTGCCGTCACCTTTGTTGAGAACAGCGGAAACTTCCCGAAGCTGCCGATCGCTTTGTTCGGTCATAGCTGGGGCGGTTACAGCGTATGCAGCGTTCTCACATATCATCCGGAGGTCAAGGCGGTGATTGAATGTTCGGGCTGTAACCGTTCATCCGACCTTTTTGAAGCAGGCGGAAAACAACAGGCTGGTAATCTCATTTACACGATGATGCCGTTCATTCAGATGCATGAGCGCATCCGATACGGAAAATATGCTTCCAATACCGCAATGGACGGCTTTGAAAACAGCGATGCAAAAGTCATGATCGTCCACAGTGAAGATGACGGCGTTGTTCCGATCGAATACGGTTTTGACCAGTATTACGAAGCATATAAGGATGATCCGCGATTTGAATTTATCCGGCTGAAGGACAAAGGGCATAATTTCATTTTTGACGATCAGACATATATAGACGAGTTCAATGCTGAGTTTGATGAATGGCTCAAAACACTTGATTATGATTATAACGCAGAGGAAAATAACGAACGCTTCAAAGCCGATAAAGCAGATTATATCCACCTGCATCTCGACAGAAACAAGTGGTGCAATATGCTGGATACAGAATTGTTTTCGAGGTTTTTGCAATTTTACAATGATAATATCTGATTTCGCTTAGAAAAATGCCCCTGAGTGTTAGACACTTAGGGGCAATCATTTTATGCAGGTATCTTACCGGATTATGCTTCGTTTTTATAAAGCGTAACATTCTCAAATGTAAGGTTCAGTCCGCCGACCGCACCGACCGGGAATACAATCTCGCTGTCCGGCGCATCCGCGGCAATCGTAAACTTCTCGGATGCCGCGCCGCCCTTGCAGACGCCTTCGCAGTAAACCTTCTTGTGATCGGTCATGCTGCGGACGATATACGGAATCTCTGCCTTTTCGCCGCCTTTGACGCTGAATGCAAGCGTATAGGTACCCTTTGTCAGGTTCAGCTTGCGGACATAGCCCAGAATTTCCTCCGGCGAAGTGCCGCCGCTCGAAATGTTGATATTGAGTGATTTATTCCAGTCGCTGAAATACGGCCAGCCGTCTGCGCCGTTGGATTTGTCAAAATCACAGCCGTATTCGCCGTCTGCTGCAAAATCCAGCCCGACACCGCTGTACTGAATTCCCAGCGCCTTGCAGATATGATCCGCAGCAAGATAGGAATTCTTCTCATGCGTCACAGGAGACGGATGCCAGTCTGCGCCGATGCCGTCCTGTGTGATGTTATGCGTCGGGGACTCATAGCAGCTTGTTTTCGCATCCCCGAACGCCTCGACCGCCGCCTCGAGATACGGATAAAGCTCTTGACAGCCCATGATGCCGAGCGTACAGACGATCGCTGCATCCGGATTGCACTTGCGGATCTGTTTGAGGAATGCCAGATAATTCGTCTGATACTCCTTGCCGCGTGTTTCAAGATCCTTGCTTGCATAAGAATCATCGTTCGTTCCGAGATTGACAAAGACCACATCGACCGGATGCGCTTCAAAATCCCACGGCAGCGCATAAGCAGCCTGCTTCGCCACATTTTCATAGACCGGCGGAACAAGCGAATCCGTATTCTTTTTTCCGTCACTTGTATAGCCGGAGACAATGCCATAGCCGCTGTAGCTGACCGCACTGTAATCCGCATTGAGAAGCTGCGCCGTCAGATACGCATAGGATTTAGAGAAATCCTCCGTCGCGGTCTCAAAGCCGACATACTGCGAATCCGCGCCGACGCCGTATGCACAGGTGATCGAATCACCGACAAATTCGATTGTCAGATCCTTTCCGGCAGTCGGCTGAACCGGCTTTGCCGCTGAGGACTTCACATCGAACTGCTTGACGCCGATCGCGCCGTTATTCGCTTCAGAAAGATGCATGACCTTGACCGTTGCGGTGCGCTTCGCCGTACCGGAGAACAGCTTGACGACCTGCTCCGATTCGCCCATGACGACATCCTTGATCAGCTCGCCGTCTACATAAACACCGTAGCGCGGACGGTATTTTGCATCGCTGCGGACATTGTCGTCGCCCTCGATTGTAACGCTCGCCTCAACGCCGGTTACGGTACACTCAACCGCTGAGCCGCTGTGTACAAGCCATGTGACGCCGTCCTTTGTCAGTGTTCTGCCGATCAGTTTTGTCTGTTCGGTGATGGCTGTCACCGTCTGATCCTTGACCTCACCGGTATCCGCCTGAGCTTCCGCAAGAATCGCACGCTTCATCAGCGTCAGATCCACGGCATTCACCAAGCCGTCTCCGTTGAAGTCGTCTGCCTTTGTCATTTCGCCGTTTGTCGTCAGTGTTTTCACCAGATGCCGGACATCGCTTGCAGAAGCCGCGGAAACCTCAAGCGGCATCGCAGCCTGCAAAACCAGCATCGCTGCGGCAAAAACGGCAATTCTCTTTGTTTGCATGGCAAACCCTCCCCTCGTATTATATTGTCATTATAGAACAATCATGCGCGAATGTCAATGATAAATCGTAGCATTTCGCAGCAGAATCGTCTGAAATTACACATCAATCAAAAAATCCCGCACAGTCTCCTGTACGGGATTTTTTCACATTCAATTATGCGGATCACATATCCTGAGTGGATTCCTCCGCCGGTGTCTCTGCCTGCGATGTCATATCGGAACCATTCACGTTCTCTGCATTCTGTGCTGCTGCCGTCTGATACTCAAATTCAAACTTCGGAGACTTCAAACCAAGTACGCCGCGCAGGTCATTGCCCTTCACGCGAACTTGCCCGCCGATGAGCGCGCTGGCTACATAGCCGCCGTCACCGTACTCAAGTTGAATCCAATCATATGGGTTGCCTGTGAGCGCTACGTGGTAAGTGTTTTCGAGTGTGGATTTCAGCACGCCGGCATTGAATACCTTGGAGCAGTTAAAATGCGGATCGGAAGATTCGTCATGTCTGACGGGCACGCTCTGCAAATAAGGAAGATCTGCATAGAAGATATCCTTGCAGGAAGCCGTTGCACCGCCGCTGGATGCATAGAACGATGTGAGTGCCGGAGCGTTCTCGTAATACACAACGATCCCGAGAACGGATCGAACAGCATCCACGATTTTTTCGGACGGATTCGGTTTGCAGATCATACCTGCGCCATATCCGTTATAGAGATAGTAGGTATAAGCTGCAACTGCCTGTGCCTTGATGGCTTCGACAGAGAAGGAATCGCCCATTTCGTTATTGACGATCTGGGAAAGGATCGACACAACGGTGTCAGTCTTTCCGCCGACTGTCATGGTTTCCCATTCCGAAGTACCGGTCTGAACCAGCATCGTTCCGGGATAGTAGAGACTCAAGATCTGATCATACGTCCAGCCGTCATACATTGCATAGAAATTTGCGCCGTTCTGGCTCATACCGACGCCGTGTCCGTATCCGGAGGAATAGAACACAACGCTGTCGGGTTCTGCGACAATGGTTTCACGAGCTGTGATAACAGGTTCTTCGTAGGTTGTTACGACCGACGTAACAGTGGTAATATTATTTTCGCTGTCAACTGTGACAGCAGTTGTCGTTGCAGTAGTAGTCGTTGGCGTTTCGTCCGGCTCAGAATCAACTGCCTCATACCGAACAAGCATAAGGCTGTCATCATATTCATAAAGATCAGCCTTCCGCAAATCGGCAACTTCATATGCGTCTGCACCCGACTGAAGGCTGCTGCGCGAGTCGGCAGGTCCCAAAACGGCTTGTACGTCCGTCTCGTTCACATAGCCTCCTGTTGTAGCGGCAAACGCAGTATTGGCAGCTCCTGAGCGCAGCATGGCGTCTCTGTCGCTCTGAATTGCACATGTACTGGTGAAACACAGAGCCATTGCAACCAGAATCGCCACGCGGTTTCTTCGCGTTCGAGCTTGCATAGTTTCTCTCCATTATATCAATCTCACCGGGTGAGCCCGGCTTTATTTCCCCAAGATTGCTGTGGGGATTTTGTCTAATCGTTTGTGTCCTCCCTTCGCCGTCCGGCCAGTCCCAATCCGGCCTTTCAGCGCGCGCCATCCGGGAACGACGCGTTGTTCTGCGTCGCAGTTTACCTGCGTACATCTCTCTGTTAAGCTAACGATTCTCATATCGCGGAGATATGCTCCGCAGCTCCCGCCGCGGGTGAGGACGGCTGTACGCTCGCCGCTCAGATACGATATAAGACAGCATAACCGAAAGAAAACAGTCCGCTCAAAGCGGAAACAAGTACGTTTACCTCCTTGACATCCCATTTCCCTTCAGTTTGATTTCGGTGAAATCAAAACCTGAATTACGCATTCGGACCATAGGGCACGAATTTCTTGGGATCGTAATTAACAGGGCGGCCTCCTTTATAGTAGGCCTTCGGGTACAGCACATTGTCATTCAATGTGGCATTCTCCGTACCCTCTCTCGGGTCTTCGCCTGCACGAACTTCACGACACATCAGAATCAGCTTGGCATTGGCGACCAGTCCGTTGCACGTGTACAGCGACAAGAGTTGATCTCCATACTTCACATCAACATTTGTGTTGATCATTGTGCGTTTCTTTGCTTCATTCACATAATCATAGAACGCGTCCTCATCGGCAAAGTCCAATGTATTCCAGCAGTCAAATGCAAGATCCGAGGTGAAGTCCTCGCCGTCTACAACAAAGACGGCAAAGATCTTGAACTCATAATCTTTATAGAGAGAGGAATAATTGACAATCGGATGTGCGCTGTAGAAAGACGGATTGTTGATATAGTCGCGCAGACTTCCGAACATCGTTCTATTATTCATGTTGTGTCCGTAAATGAAAACATTTCCGGAATTGTCGAATACTCGACGGTGATCGACTACTTCATCAAAGTGATTGCGGAAGTCCATAAAGATACAGCCGGATTTACTCGGCTCCTGTCTGAACGTCCGGTAAAGATAGTAGTCATTCGGGTTCTGATTCGGATCGCTTAATCTTTGCTTCTGTACCACGGGATAGCTGACCTCAGTACCCTCGATGCTGACATAGCCGACAGCATCCGGATTCAGAGGGAGCAGCGTTTCGCCGAAATAATTGTAGTCAAGCCACTCGATCATTTCGCCGGTCACAGGATCCTCCGTGAAGCTGTCATTGGAAAAATGCCGGTTCGCTTTCGCCTCGTCAATCCGCGCCTGCAATTCCTGATACATCTTCTTTGCCTTGTACAGGTCGATATAGTAGCTGCCAATCAGGAATGTACAAACGCCGACAACAATCAGCGCGAGCGAAAAGACGATTTTCCGGAATGACTCAAACATGGAGTCGCCTTTCCACGGTATAAAGAATTTCAAGCTCTCCTTCAGGGTATAGTGTTTGCGCTTTTTCTTACCGGTTCCCTTCCGCTGCCGCGGTGCTGCCTCCGAGACTTCCTCCACCCGAGTCACCGTATGTGTCTCAGGTCTTGGTCTTCCCGTATGCCGCACAGCAGCCTTTGGTCTTTCTGCCGGAGCAGTTGTGACCGCCTCCCGCCGGACGCGATGTTCCGGGGACGCTTCCGTTCTGCCGGAAGAATATTCGGCATTCGGCTCTGCATTGTGTGTAGTGTGACGTTTTGCTTCGACTTTATCTAAAATTGCCGTAATGTCGTCCCGGTTATGACTCTGTCCTCTTTCCGTTTCCCGAAGGACATCTCTCAGCTTCTCTTCGTCCGAAGTCTCCGCACGTCCCGCGGCACCCTTCAGCATCCGATGCGCACTGTATGTTCTTCCGGTCCCGTTCCGAGTGGCATCCGCCCGAAGCGGGGAGCCATTTCCGGGTACTGCGTTCTGCGCACCGTCAGAATACTGCGGTACGTCAGGGCAGCTAGGTTCTTGATAGGGATTTTGCCTGATATCCATTTGAACGCCTCCATCAATCTGCATCCGCATCCGCTTCCGGACGGCATCGGTACGCACGCCCTTTCGCTTCCGCATCTGCACAGGTTTTGCATGTGAGAGTCTGTACATCTCCCATCGCGCAATCAATATCTCCAAACGGAGATTCACATTTCATGTAAGATTCGCCGGATGCCGCCGGTATGCCGACGACAGCATGTGCATCTGACAGGCAGAAACCGTGTCAGCAGGACAGCTGGAAGTTCCGCCGTTCCGCTCCGGAATCCCGCCGATCCGGTTCCCCGTGGGATTCATGCACTGTGATACGGCTGCTGGTACGCAGTCACCGGAAAGCCGGCAGATCACAGTCCGCAAATCCGCTGATTCGCCGGACAGGACATGAAGCGAGTTTCGCTCCATCCGGTCAGAGCAGCCGCAGTTCCGGTTTCAATACACGGGATGCGCCTGACACTGATGTATCGTTCAGAGAACAGACGCGCAGTGCAGCAGATGCCGCAAGCCGCAGTGAGCCTATTCTCAATGAACATTGTACTACATCAGGCGCCGTATTGTCAAGACATCCGCCCTATATTTTGTGATTTGCACCAATTCAGAGCGGAATATTTTGTCGAAATTCCACATTCAATATAAATCATTATCTGATATAATCGAAGTATCTGCTTGCGAATTGTTCCACATGAAACAGTCCTCAGAGCATCTGCTCCTCGGAAATATGCTGTGCAAAGACTTTTTTCGTCGCACCTGCGATTGCGGCCTCAACCAGCGGAGCGAAATCGACCTCCGCCTGTGCTGCGGCGACATCTTCCGGATGCGGACGGAGTTTCGGATGCCGCGGCGTAAAGACTGTGCAGCAGTCCTCATAAGGCTGAATTGAAATATCAAACGTATCAATTTTGCGTGAAATCTCAACGATTTCGGTTTTATCCATGCCGATCAGCGGACGCAGAACCGGCATGGTCGCAACAGCATCCGTGCATTGAAGTGCCGGAAGCGTCTGGCTTGCGACCTGACCGAGACTCTCGCCGGTGATAATTGCACCGCATTCCTCGCGCTCTGCAAGGCGGCATGCGATCTCCATCATCAGGCGGCGCATCAGAATCGTGAAATATTCCTCGGGGCAATTTCGCTGGAGCTGCTCCTGAATCTCCGTGAACGGCACACAGTAGAACGCCATGCTTCCGCACCACGGCGTCAGCTTTTCGCAGAGCTGCTCCACTTTCAGCAGCGCACGCTCAGAGGTATACGGCGGCGAGGCAAAATGGCATGCCGTGACGCGCAGACCGCGCTTCGCCATCATATAAGCAGCAACCGGACTGTCGATGCCGCCGGAGAGCAGCAGCATCGCATTGCCTGCCGTACCGACCGGCAGACCGCCTGCGCCCTTTTCGCGCGCCGCATGGACATATGCATTCAGGTCACGGATCTCAACCGTCACCGTGACATCCGGATGATTGACATCCACCGTCAGATGCGGATAATGCTCGAGCAGGATTCCGCCCAGCTCTGCGCAGATCTGCGGCGATTTCATCGGAAACGCCTTATCCGCACGCTTTGCCTCGACCTTAAAGGTCTTTGCGGCATTCAGTGCATCCGCGAGATACGGCACGGAACGCGCCGAGATATCCGCAAAGGATTTCTCACAGGTCAGCGCACGGGCAAGCGCCGCAATGCCGAACACCTTTTTCAGACGGGGCATCGCAGCGGCAAGCAGCTCGCCGCAGGCTTCATCCGTTTCTGCTTCCGGCACAACATAGATCGTAGACTGTGCCTTGGAATAGGAAAATTTGCCGAGCTTTTTCAGGCGATAGCGGATATTCCGCAGAAGAACATCCTCAAAGGAGCCTCTGTTCAGTCCCTTGAGCGCCATTTCGCCGTATTTTACCAGAATAATCTCTCTCATGTCACAAACCTCGTTTATAATATAATCAGTTCAGCAGCTCCATTTTATACGGAGCCTCAATTTGATATCTGCCTGTCTCATCAAATACAATGAAACGTCAACCTGTCCCTTTTCATTGATGCTATACGTTGTTTTCCGAATCTACGGACTAATTGGCATTGTACCCATTACGCCCTTTGATTCGCAGTAATTCTCTCATCGCAGAATCATGTTCGGAATATAATCTGCCTGACCAATCCCCAATATAAATAGTACATTTGTTAGTTTCAGGGTTTTACTTGTATGCATTTGAATCGCATTCTTGATTATGATCGCCCCTTTTGGTTTCACATTCAGGATGACCGTTTTTTAGAATCCTGAATATAAAAACGCAATATACAATATATGCGAAAGCGCATGAAATATAGTTGTATCTTGATAAACCATATATTTCAAGTCTGAGAACAGTTTATCAAACAGGGGACTGAATGCAAATACGAATATCAATAATGCAATAAGCATGTTTTTAATCAATACGATTTTATGATACGAATAATCCCTGCTGTCAAACGCCTGAGGATCTGTAGCTACCGATAATAAATCTGCTGACTTATTTCTTATGAACCTGAAAAAAAAGAAGCCAAGTGTGTACAGAACAAACCACTCAAATGCAGCTTGTTTATTGTTGCTGTTCAGCAAGACAATCGTAATGCTCCCAACAATGCTGTAAATAACAGATAGTATGCAAAGCAGCTTCCTTTTACCTGTGAGTTCGGCTGCATATTGAAAATTCAAAATTGTAAATGTGATTGGAATACAATTACCAATTAAATTAATATTCATATATTGAAAAAATAATAGTATAATCCTGACAAAGCGTCAGGAGAATTATGCTTTCTCATTCAGCAGCCGGTACATCGTGATCATATCCGGATTGCGCTGAAATCCATTTTTGAGATAAAAGTGCTCACTCGGATAGCCGTGCGTCGTTTGTAATACAATTCCGACACACCCAGCCGCACGCATGTCCTGCACGATCTGCTGTATCATCTGACTGCCGATGCCTTTGCCCTGCACCTCCGCCGAGACACAGAACTCATCAATCACATACTCCTTGCCATATAAATAGGTACACACACGGCCTGCGGCAACAGCAAGAATCCGCCCCTGCTCCTCATAGACAAAGCCTGCGGAAAACGGTGTGCCCGTCAGCTCGGAGATGCGTGTTTCCGCAAGAGACTGTGTCCAATTTTCACTCCACGGCTCTGCGGCAAATGCACTGCAAAAGGCCGCAGCGCTGCCTTGCAGATCACGCGGCGCATATCGTCTGACCATATGCGCTCACCTCTTGTGTACAAGCTGCTCCTGCGCAGCTTTCAGTGCTGTACAGAGTGCGGTGATATCCGCTTCCGTATTCTCCGCGCAGAAGCTCACGCGCAGGGTACTGTCAGCGAGATCCTGTTTGATGCCGAACTGCTGCAAAACACCACTCTGTTTTCCTTTGGAACATGCCGATCCGCTCGATACGTAAATCTCACGGTCTGAGAGAAAATGCAGCATCGTCTCTGAGCGCAGTCCCTTAACGGAAAAGCTCAGGATATACGGGCTTCCGTTTTCCGGAGAATTGATCTTCACGCCGTCCATAGCCGCGAACTGCCGGATACATGCACTGCGCAGTCCGGAGACATATTCCGCGCGCTCCGCAATCGTTCCGCAAAGCTCCTTCACAGCCGCGCCGAATCCGACGATCAGCGGCACGGATTCTGTTCCGGGACGCATTGTCCCCTCCTGCTCGCCGCCCTTCATCAGCGGAATCAGACGAACGCCTTTTTTATGATACAGTGCGCCGACGCCCTTGCATGCGTGAACCTTGTGGCCGCTGACTGTCAGCAGATCTGCATTCAGCTTTATCGGGCTGACCGGCAGCTTCATGAATCCCTGTACGGCATCACAGTGCGTGATGACCTGCGGATACTGCCGCTTGATCTGTGTAAACGCCTGCTGTACCGGCAGAATCGCACCGGTTTCATTGTTCACAAGCATCATGCTGACAAGGCATGTCTCGTCATTGACTGCGGCTGCGATTGTTTCCGCGTGCAGGATGCCGTCCGCATCCGGTGCAACACGAATCACCTCATAGCCTTCTGCCTCAAGCATATCAAATGCACCGCGCACCGATGCATGCTCAACAGTTGTTGTGACCACACGGCGTTTCCGTCTGCCGTATGCATAAGCAGCGCCGCGGATCGCAAGATGGTTGCTCTCTGTCGCACCGGATGTAAACATGACAGCAGCAGCCTCGCATCCGAGCGCCGCCGCAATCTGCTTGCGCGCCTGCTCCATACAAAGCTGCGCTTCCAATCCGAACCGGTGCAAAGAGGACGGATTGCCGTATGTCTCGCGCATCATTCCGCACATCGCGTTCAGACACGCCTCCCCCGGACGAGACGTCGCGGCGGAATCCAGATAGATCGTCATTTTAGTGAGAATCCACTCCCTCATTATAAGTCTGAACCTATTATAACATACTTTTGCGAAAAATGCAAAAAAACTTTTTGAAAAATTTGCGAAAACCCCTTGACAAATCTTTCGGATTGTGATATAATAACAAAGTCGCAGGAAAACAGCGGCAAGGATGTGCGGATATGGCGGAATTGGCAGACGCGCATGGTTCAGGTCCATGTGATAGCAATATCATGGAGGTTCAAGTCCTCTTATCCGCATCCAAAGCCCTCATACAAACCGTATGAGGGCTTTTCTTTTGCAGGCGTAGTTTAACGGTAAAACATCAGCTTCCCAAGCTGATGTCGGGGGTTCGACTCCCCTCGCCTGCTCCATACGGAAATGACGCATCTGTTGAGTTTTTTCAGCAGATGCGTCGTTTTATATAATACCGTGTCATATTTCGTGTCATACTCCGGCTATATCCGGAAGCAGAAAGTCCCAAAACGGAAAATTGCTGATTTTGTCGAATTATGTCGAATCGACTTGACATTCTTCCGAATTTGCACTATGATAGATATAGTGTCATGAAAGGAGATGTTCGCCGTGCAAAGCAAATATGATCAGTGGATCCGACAAATTTTGTCCGTGTGCGATATTCCGGAGCGTTACCATGATATGATGCATGCAATCATCCTGATTATCGCCGATAATCCCGACTGTACGCTTCTGCATGCCTGCCGGATCTATGCAGAGCAGCATCAGACGACGGAGCAGTCTGTATACAGGAGTTTCCGGCATGCCGTCAATCTCGGATGGGAAGCCGCTGTGACGCCGTCCTCCCTGCTCTATTCGCGGCGGATGTCTCCCGAGGAATTCGTACAGACGATTATTTCCAGACTGGGATAACAACAAACCGCATATCTGTTCATCGCGGACAGATATGCGGTTTCTGTTTTATGCTTTTTTTCTGCGCAGGACGGAAAGCAGCGATACAGTCACGAATACAATCAGATTCATGATAATGACACTGGCTCCGACCGCCGTATCAATCCACAGCGACAGGAACAATCCGGTCAGGAAGCATCCGACCGAGATCAGAACCGCCGTCAGAACGACACCGCGGAAATGCTTGTTGATGCGCATTGCCGTGACCGCCGGAAAAATCATCAAACTGGAGATCAGCAGCGCGCCCATCATCATCATGCCGAGCACGACCGTTACAGCCGTCAGCACAGCAATCAGCAGATTGTAAAAGCGGACATTCAGTCCGGTTGCACGCGCAAAATTCTCATCAAAGGTCACTGCAAAGATCTTATCATAAAACAGCAGATAGACCAGCAGAACGCAGATACTCAGAATCACGCTGAAAATGACATCGCCGTGCGACATCGCTAAGATGCTGCCGAACATATAATGGCTGACATCCGTTGTCAGGTTCGCCTTGGATGATGCAAAAATACCGAGTGCGAGCGCCGAAGTCGAAAACAGCGCAATCGCCGTATCTCCGCCGATCCGGCTGTTTTCGGAGAGGCGCAGAAGGATATATGCCGCTATGATCACGACCGGAATCGTCACCTGCATCGGCGCCCAGCCCAGCGCGACCGCAATACAAAGCGTGCCGTAGCCGACATGCGAAAGACCGTCTCCGATCATCGAACATCGTTTGAGAACAAGGCTCACGCCGAGCAGACTGGCGCAAAGGCTCACCGAAACACCGGCAATCAGAGCAGGGAGCAGAATCACCGAAACAAACTCCGGTGTCAGCATTGCAAAAAGATCAGTCATTGCGCTGCACCTCCTCCGGCTCATGATGATGATGCGCACAGTTCGCGCAATGCTCCGCCGGCGCATTTTCTCCGAGAAAGCGTCTGCCGACCGCACTCGCTTCATAATCCGCACAGCTCCCGAAGAAGCTCTCATTCTTGCCGATATGCAGAATCTTTTTCGCATGCCGCACCGCGCATTCAACATCATGTGTGACCATGATAATCGTGATGCCGTGATCATCGTGAATATGCTGCAAAATCGCATAAAGCTCCGTTGCGACCAGCGGATCAAGCCCTGTCAGCGGTTCATCGAGCAAAAGGAGTTTTTTCGTCGCACAGAGCGCTCTTGCAAGCAGAACACGCTGCTGCTGACCGCCCGAAAGCTCCCGATAGCAGCGGTCGGCAAGCTGCGTGATATTGAGG
>JAGKVC010000074.1 GCA_021152595.1 Clostridia bacterium | reverse complement strand
ATCGTTTTTCGGAGAGGGGCGCCCTGCGATAGAGGGCGCCCCTAAGTGAATTGCAAAGCAATTCACAGACCGCCTCATCGGCTTAAGTTGTTAGCATTGCTAAGGGAACGCCCCACGCTTTGGCTGCGATAATCGGAAGCAGGCATTGCCTGTCAGCCCGGTGATATATTGGAATTTGATGAGGACGAAAATGAATCCTCATTATTATAGACCGGAATCACGCGATCATGTTACACGCCATATTCCGGAACGGCAGGGACCTGAATCAGATCCCTGCCGTTTCTCTTAGTTCTTCGGCAGAAAGTCCTTCATCGTGACCAAAACGCGGTCATGACCTTCGGAATCCGGTGTGTACATCTCTACCTTGTCCATTGTAATCGGTGTCTTCGGAACGGAAAGCTCACCGTTTCCGCTCATTTCGCGCTCCACCTTGAGGAAATTATCAACGACCTCCATGCCCTCGGTGACCTCGCCGAATGCAGCATAATCGCCGTCCAGCCATGAAGAACAGTCGTCATAGCAGATGAAGAACTGGCTCGATCCGCTGTCCGGATCATTTGCTCTTGCCATCGAAACGATGCCGCGCGTATGCGAAAGCGTGTTGTCAACGCCGTTGCTCTTGAATTCGCCCTTGACGTTCTTTTCGCTGCCGCCCATGCCGGTACCGGTCGGATCGCCGCCCTGTGCCATGAAGCCCTCAATGACGCGGTGGAAAATGATGCCGTCATAGAAGCCTTCCTTGACGAGATTCTCGAAATTCTCACAGCTCAGCGGTGCATATTCCGGATACAGCGTAATCACAAACTGCTTGTCATTCAGTTCAACTTCGGACGCCGCACTCTGCTCTGCAACTTCGCCTGCCGGATCGCTCGTCTGTTTGTTGCCGCAGCCTGCCATACCGGTCATCAGCAGCATCATTGCCGCAGTCAGCAGCGCTCTTTTTCTGATTTTCATGATAAAAACTCCTTTGGTAAATGAAAATATATGGATACGCGGTTTTCCGCGGATCTTGCTGATTACGTATTATCGGCTTCAACTTCCCGATATCTCGGAACAAGATTTTCAATGCCTGTTCCGCCTTGTGTACGATTTAACAAATATCGCTGGTCAATAGAATTGCAAACCAATTCTTTTTCAGTCATAGACAGCAATTCATCTGTCGCATCGGGCATTAGTTTTACATAGATTTCGGTGGTATCAAGCGGCAAAAAACTATCTATCGACATGATAGATGTTTCAACATCACCCATAATCAATCGGTCAAGCGGTTTTTGATTATACAGCCAATGCTGCTGAATACGATTGAAAATGTTTTTTGAAATGCCGATATATGCCTGACAAAATCCACCCAAAACCATTACATAAACACCCTGCCGCTTATTATATACATGCAGATCCTCTACTTTTTGAAAGTCAGGATGTTCTTTTAGAAACCTTTTTATATCAGCACGAAAGGCAGTCTTATTCAGTGATGAACAATATTGCATATTGATATCGTAGTTTGCTAACGCTCTTTGACGAAGTTCTTCGCACTGGTCATCTGTATGAATAATAGCATAATTATCAAGATATAACAGAAACAAATCATCGGTTTCCAGCAAGTAGGAATATATATCCATATACAATTCCTTGATCTGCCCCTGCGTAAGAACCTCTAATAATTGACTAATTGAAGTGTAATTAGAAATAGAAAATGCAATCTCATCTTTGTGATTATCAATATAATTCTTTATCAGCTGAATATGTTTAGAATAATCCAATGAACTCGTTTTTTCAATTTCAACATATTCGTATTCATCCTGTGGATATTTTGCTTGTAGCACTTGATCCAATGATAATCTTTTTTTAATAATCGGATATGCGTGTTTTAGCATCAAGACTGCTTTCATAAACTCAGATATCTCTGTCTTTGGTAAAAGCCGAGTATTAACTAATTCTTTCTCGTCAACAGGTTGTGTCAAATCCTCCATTCTTAAAGCATATGATACAGAATAACTAAAGCCTTTATCTAGCCATAGTGCTTCTTGAATCAAACTTAAGATCTTCTCATCAATAATTTGATTTGCACCCTCAACGGTTTTGGACTTCTCTAAAAGAGCTTCATATTTTTCGACTTCCTTATGAGCATGATCTCCAAACGATTCTTTAAAATTAATAAAGTCAACAACTAGTACCTGTTCTGCAATTTCGTCCTTAGAAAGACTCACATTAGAAGAAAGCCACAATTTTTTCCGCCATGAATAAGACCGAATCCGAGTTTTCATACTTGGAACAGCATAATTATCTCTGGTAAGCCTTAACTGATTCGCTGGTCGGCGAAATTTCAATCCAAACCGAGACTCCATAGCGTTTCTCCTTTATACGGTAAACTCCGCATATTCATCCTCGACGGGCTCCTGCTCCTCGAGTGTGGTCGGTGCATAGGTAAAGCCGCCGTCTCCGCCGAGCAGACCTGCGACCGTGCTGCCCGGATGCTGCTGCATAATATCCAGCACCTCAATGAAATCACGGATCACCTCGCGCGGTGTCAGATTGCTGTCCGCGCCGATCCTGCCGTATTCGATCTTGATGAAAGCATCCATATCCGCCGCGGTGACGATCTGCTGATAGTCATAGAGTACGGCGTGGATCTCCGCGAGCTTTTCAACCAGAATGCGCATCTCTGCGTAGCTCAGCGGCTCCAGACGGATAATCGGAGCATGCAGATTGTTCTGCCCGTCGCAGTATTTTCCGTCCACCAGACGGGAACGCAGCGCCTCATAGCTGTAAATGCCGCGCCGCGGATCCTCCATGCACTGCGGTGTGCCGCACATCACAATGCCGAGATACTGTGCCTTGCCCTGCATCGTGTCATTGTACATGGTCAGGATCTTTTCGTAGTTCTTGTCGCGCGAAATGCTCTGCGGAATCTTATAGAGATTCACAAGCTCATCGACCAGAACGATCAATCCCTGATAGCCTGCCTGCTTTAAGAACATCGCAAACAGCTTGATGTATTCATACCAGTCATCATCACGGATGCAGATGCTCACGCCGAGATCATTTTTCGCCTCGGTCTTGTTCTGGTATTCACCGCGGAACCACTTGATGACCTTTGCCTTCGTCTCCATATCGTCATGGACGAAGGACTGATAATAGATGCGCAGAAGCGTCGCAAAATCGAAGCCGTGAACCAGGCTGCTCAGCGAATCGACCATCTGATAGATCTGCTTTTCGACCTGCTTGTGGAATTCCGGATCGGTCAGCTCCAGACCGCTCTCCGCGGCAACATTTGTCCGGATGCCGTTGATCCAGCGGTCGAGGATCAGCGTCAGCGCGCCGCCGTCAGGCTTTGTTTTCGTCGAGAGATTCTGCATCAGTTCCTTGTAGGTCGCAAGTCCCTGACCGTTCGCGCCCTGTAATCTGCGCTCCGGTGAAAGATCGGCATCGCAGACCGCAAAGCCTCTGTCCATTGCATAATTGCGGACGGTTTGCAGCAGAAAGCTCTTGCCGCTGCCGTATTTGCCGCTGATAAACCGGAAGGATGCGCCGCCGTCTGCCATGACACCGATGTCATGCAGCAACGCTTCGATCTCCTTTTCTCTGCCGACTGCGATATACTGCAAGCCGATCCGCGGCACAACGCCGCCCTGCAGCGCATGGATCACCGCGCCCGCCATTCGTTTCGGAATATTCATGTTTCCAGCATTCCTTTCACATCGTCAAGATAATCTTCGATCAGCACAGGTGTCTCATCATCCTGCATTTCGATGATCGTATCACCGAAGCTGTCATAGAGGTTTTCGTTGATCTCATCCGCAAGCACAGAGAGCATCTGTCCGGCATCGACAAGCGGCTGATAGGATTCGCCCGTCGCAAGACAGATCAGCAGCGCCATTGCCGGTGCGCTCAGCGGCAGATCGGGGATTTCGCTGTCGTCCGGTTCATCATCATCCGGATCAGGCTCCGGTTCCGTGACGGGTGCGGCAATCTCCGTGATCTCATCCTCGGGGAGCGTCAGCATATCGGTCGTATGCTCGGCAGCCTTGCGAATCTCCGCAAGCTCCGCCTCATTGAGCGTAATGACCGGCGCATTCTTGCGTTCCTGCTCGGCAAACCATGCGTCGATTGCCTTCCGGATCACATCCGCATCGCCCTCCGGCAGTTCGCCGGGCTTGAGTTTGCCTTTGAAATTCAGCTTTTCGCGCAGCATCGAATCAAAGGTACGGAGCAATGCCCCGACGCGGTCCGGATGCGGCACGGAACAGAAGGTCTCCTTCGCCCACTGTCCCTTGAAGCACTGATAGACGCACAGCGGCGAAAGCCGGTAGCTGCCGTCAACCTGCGGTGTACGGTAGCAGAAGACAGCGCCCTCAAACATGATATGCTGCTCGCGCTTCTGTTCCCCCAGCAGATACGCTGAAAAGGACTGATTTTTCTGCTCGGCGTAGTACATCAGCATTGCCTGATAGACTGCCTTGAGCAGCTCCGAGACCTTTTCCGGCTCGGC
The DNA here is from genome assembly GCA_021152595.1 of Clostridia bacterium. Lineage (GTDB taxonomy): Bacteria > Bacillota > Clostridia > Oscillospirales > Ruminococcaceae > Firm-04. The sequence continues at coordinate 10,090 of JAGKVC010000074.1, read as the reverse complement.
AAGATAGAGCTTGGAATCCTTGATATGATACTTCGAGAGCGTATCCAGTGCGAGCAGCAGCTCCTCAGCCGTATGGGAGCTGTGCCGCAGAACCGTAATCTCAGCCGCTTCTTTTTCGTCCTCAAGCCGGTAAGGCAGATGATAATATGCGGCAAAATCCGGCATCCAGCGCAGCAGCGATTTTTTCACCGAGGGGAACTGTTCGCCGTAATCGCGCAGCAGATTGCCGAGCGCGTCATAGGCAAGCTCTGCCGAGGAAAACCCGATCAGATTCAGGATTTCATAGGCATAGAGCAGCAGAAAGGCATTCTGTGTATTGGGCAGCGCGCCCTGCCGGTAAAGCGTGCGCCATGTGAAATAAGCGCGCAGCTCATTGTCCTTCATGTTGTAGTACATCGGCGTGGATCTGCCGCACTGTACGGCCTCAAAATACTCATCGGTATACTGCTCCATGAATTTGCCCTGCTGATAGAACAGGCTTTCCATTGAGCGCGTACCGTCGAGATTGTTATAGCCCGAAAGCGTTCGCATCTGCCGGAGCTGCTGCGGTACGGGCGTGAACATCGCCATCGGGTTTGAGAGGATCGACTGGTCGCTGTAGACCTTTGCGGAATGGGATGCCGTACCGGTCTTTCTGCGGTTTGCCGTCTGGGATGCAGGCCGTTTCGACGGAGAAGCCGGTTTCTTGGCAGCCGTTTTTCTCTTCGCAGATGATGCAGGCTTGCGCGGTTTCGACGCAGGCAGCTTTTCATCCAGATATGCTTCGCCTGCTGCACGGAACAGCTTTTTCAGTATATTCATCATGCTCATGGCAGACCTGTCTCCTTTCACGCTGACATACTACTCTATTATACCATATTCTTTGTTAAAAGGCAATGGCAGGAATGTGAAAAATCGCGCAATGCATGGAATCATCCTGAGAGATTTCTGCTTGCAGGAATTGAACAGAGCAGCTCACTGTTCCGCACAACTGCCGATGGAAGCCGCGCAGCCTTGCCGCATAAAAATCGCATCAAAAAAATCTCAAAAAAACACTTGACAAATCCGATGAGATATGCTATAATAAACAGGCTTGAATAAAACAGACGAATCCCGTATTCCACAGACAGCCGGCAGCGCGTCAGCGCGGAAGTCCAGCCGAGGAGTGCCGGTCGTTCCCGTTTGATACGTGAACTCCGCCTCTCCGATGTTTCGGGAGAGGCTTTTTTAATGCCTCCGTTCGGATGGTTTGTTCAGCCGATTACAAAACCGGAGGTGAAAAACATGCCTAGTGAAAAGGTTTTGCAGGCAAAGCAGGAGAAGGTCAACGCTCTGACCGAGCAGCTCAAGAACGCTGATGCATGCGTGCTCGTGGACTACAAGGGTATCACCGTTGAGGAGGATACCAAGCTCCGTAAAGAGCTCCGTGAGGCAGGCGTCAGCTACTCTGTTCAGAAGAACACCCTGATCCGCCTTGCTATGCACAACATCGGCTTCGAGCAGTTTGACGGTATCCTCGAGGGTACCACCGCAATCGCGACCAGCGAGGGCGATCAGACTGTCGCAGCCCGTATCCTCGGCGATTTCGCTGAGAAGTCCAACGGAAAGTTCAGCCTGAAGGCTGGCTTCGTTGACGGTGAGTTCTATGATGCTGACGGCGTCAAGGCACTCTCCAAGATCCCGTCCAAGGACGTCCTGCTCGCACAGCTCGTCGGTTCCCTTCAGGGTCCGATGCAGAAGCTCGCTGCAACGCTGCAGGCTCTCGTGGACAAGAAGAACGAAGAGGCTGCCTGATTATAAGGCTGCCTGAACCCAAATCAATTTTTATTTTTGAAAAGGAGAATTATCATGGCTTCCGAAAAGACAATGAAGTTTATCGAAGATATCAAGGCACTCTCCGTTCTCGAGCTGGCTGAGCTGGTCGAGGCAATTCAGGAAGAGTTTGGCGTTACTGCTGTTGTTGCAGCAGCAGGTCCGGCAGCAGGCGCAGGCGCTGGTGCTGCTGAGGCAGAGAAGACTGAGTTCGACATCGTTCTCAAGTCCTTCGGCGACGGCAAGATGAATGTCATCAAGGCTGTCAAGGACGTTCTCGGTCTCGGCCTGAAGGAGGCTAAGGCTGCTGTTGAGGGTCTCGGCACTCTGAAAGAGGCTGTTGCAAAGGCAGAGGCTGAAGAGATCAAGAAGAAGCTCGAAGAGGCTGGTGCTACCATCGAGCTGAAGTAATTTTTGCTTCGCTTACAAAAGACTGCATATCCGATCTGGATATGCAGTCTTTTTCTTTTTAGAGCTGTGCGGATTTGTAACGGCTGAGTGCATCGGCAAGCTGCTGATTCTCCTGCTTTTCACGGCGGATAAACAGAACAGCACGCGAGACAAAGCAGATCAGGAAACAGCATACAAAGCAGATGAATCCGGCGATGCCGCCTTTTTCATGCAGCGGAATCCAGCCGAATGCGAGGATGCACACGAGGACTGTCAGGAATGCGGAGCCTGTCGCCAGAATGACGCGCAGACCCGGCTTCATATCCTTGATGACAGCTTCACTGAGGAACAGCCTCGCCAGTGCAACAGCGATGAGATTTGCAAGCAGCATCTGCAGCATGACGCGGACGGTGATGCCCGCACTTCCGAGCGCGGCAAGCGGCGTGATATCCTTTGCCTGTTCGCCGAACAGCGAGACGAATGCAGAAAGGGCAAGTGCAGCGAGTCCGAGATTTCTCAGGACGTTCGTGATGTAATCAGACAGAAATTTTTTCATATTATTTCACTCCCAGTTTTTGTTTGAGCGCGTCCGCATATTGACGCGACACGATAATTTGGTCGCCGGTCTCGAGCGTCAGGCGCAGCCTGCGGTCAAGCTCTGTGCGGAGCGACCGGATCATTTTTACCTGCACGAGACAGGATTTGCTGATACGCAGAAATCCGCAGGGCTGCAGCAGCTCCTTGAGTTCATAGAGCCGCAGCTTTGTTTCGCGGCAGTCACTCTGCGTATAGACGAAGGTTTTGCGGTCTACAGATTCCGCATAGACGATTTCGGCAGCATCCAGCAGTGTGGTTTCGTCGCCGGATATCACTGTGATTTTCTGCTCGAGCAGATGCAGCGCCGCAAGGATTTGTTCGAGCTTCGGTGTCAGTTTCGGGCTGCGGATCAGGATTTCGGTATCCGGATACGTGCCGTCGATTTGCATTGAGATTTTCACGCGATCACCTCTCTGTGTCCTATCATAGCACAAATGCCTGTCCGGCGCAAGACCCTTTGACCTGTCCTGTACATTTTCCGGAATGAAATGCCGCAGATGTGTTCTGTTTTCATCCGGTTTTCTTTTTGTTATCATATTTGTATGGTAATCTGAATATGGGAAAACAGAAAACGGAAAACGGGAGATTATGTCAAAGGAGGAAACCATATGGCAAAGACCTACAAAGCCGCAGCGATTGCCTATGCTGCTTTGCTGCTCAGCTTCACAGGCTATCTGATGCTGGATACCTTTGTCCTCGGTTCGGCAAAGCAGACCGGCGCCTCGGAGATGAATCTCTCGCTGTTTGCTGACGGAATGACCGTGAACGGAGCATCACGCGCCGCAGAAACAGCCGCATCGGTCACCAGAGCTGCGGAATCCGATTCGTCTGCGGATACTTCCGCAGGCAGCACGGCATCCTCGACCGAGGGCAGTACTGCCGGTACGCAGAAGGCAATCCCGATCGGCACAGCCAAGCCGGCTGCACAGGAATCCGCTGCGGATGATGCCCCTGCATCCTCTGCGACGGCGCAGAGTACCGCGAAATCCACCACGGCATCCACCGCCGCACCGGAGACCGATCCGCCGCAGACTGATCCGCCGGAGCCGGAGATCGAATTCATCAGCAATGAGACCGCGTATCAGGATGAGAATATCAGCATCACGCTCTCGCAGTATTCCGAAAACGAGACGATGATCTATGTCGCGGATGTGACGCTCAGCTCGGTGCAGTATCTCAAAACAGCATTCGCAAACGATACCTACGGCAAAAATATCACCGCGAAAACGACGGAGATTGCAGCGGCAAACAATGCGATTCTTGCAATCAACGGCGATTTCTACGGTACGCATAATTCGGGCTATGTGATCCGGAACGGCATCCTCTACCGGGATGTTCCGCGGGACAATACCGATTTTCTCTGCATCATGGCGGACGGCAGCTTCTTCCTGACGACGAGCGATGAATATTCCGCGCAGGAGCTTCTGGATATGGGTGCTTGGCAGTGCTTCATGTTCGGACCGCGTCTGATCGAGAACGGCGCTGTCACGGTCGATGAGAATTCCGAGGTCGCGCGCGCAATGGCAAGCAATCCGCGGACTGCGATCGGCATTGTCGATGATCTGCATTATCTCTTTGTCGTCTCCGACGGCAGAACCTCGGAAAGCGACGGTCTCTCGCTCAGTGAGCTGGCGGCATTCATGCAGAGCCTCGGCGCGCAGACAGCCTATAATCTCGATGGCGGCGGCTCCTCGACCATGTATTTCAACGGCACTCTCATCAACAACCCGACAACCAGCGGCAGGTCGATCAAGGAAAGGAGCGTGAGCGACATTGTATACATCGGATATTGATGCAGGCAGAAAGCATATCCTGAAGCATGCGGCGGCAGCATTGATCGCAGCCCTGTTTTTTGCATGCTCCGGCGCAGTCTATGAGCATTTCAGCTACGGCGTGTACTCATATTATACGATCTATGCATTTGTTTTTCCGCTGCTTGCAGGCATTCTGCTGGTGTTCGCAGCGATGAGACGGATTCAGCCGTCACCGCGCACACTGTTTCTGCTGCACGCCTGCTGGGCGGCACTCGCAGTCGGGAGCATGGCGGCCGGTGCCATTCAGATCAGCGGCAGGGAGCATAAGCTGCTGATCGTCTACCCCGTGCTGGGCGCACTGCTCTGTATTTTGACATGCATTTCTTATCGAAGGGATGCAAAGTCTGCATAACAAAAATCCGCTCCGGTCAGTCAGGAATACTGATCGGAGCGGATATTTTTTATGCTGTTACAGCTCGGTCGGAGAAACCGTCTGCACGGGATTCTTTCCGGCGGAGCAATAGAAGCGCTGATAGCTCGACGGCGTACAGTGCTTGATCTCCTTGAAAATGCGGTTGAAGGTCGAGAGGCTGGAGAAGCCTGCCTGCATGGCAACCTCGGTGATCGGGATTGCCGGATCGAGCAGGAGCATTTCCGCCGCGCGCGTCCGCCGCAGATTGATGTACTGGAGATAGGACATCGAATTGAACTGTTTGAAGATACGGGAAAAATGAAATTTGCTATAGCCTGCGATCTCAGCGAGGGTATCCAGTGAAATGTCATACATGTAATTCTGGTCGATATATTTGAGGACCTGCTTGAATTTCTCATTGTACTGCACCATTTTGTCCTTGGCGCAGGCGAGTGTTTCGCGTGCCTGATCGAGCTGGAATTCACGGATCGCCACAAGCATATTCACGAGGTTCATATAGATCTTGACATCCGCGATCTCGGAATCCTCGTAGTAATCCGAATAGATATCGAGCATGGCTTTCTTGGCACGCAGATAGAGGTCTCTGTCGGTATCCGGCGTGATCTGGAGCGGTGCATTGAACACTGACATAACCGGTTCCAGCGCGGTATTCCCGGCGAGAATGCCCTGGTCGCACTGGAAGATGATGCGTCTGCCGGGCTGCGCAGGGAGCGTATGCAGTTCACCTGCAGGGATGATCAGGATTTCGCGCTCATTGAGCCGGAACTCCGTGCCGCCGGTCTCGACGGTAAATCCGTTTTCGATCGGCATGATGATCTCAACGGCATTGTGCCAGTGCGTCGGATAGAATTCTGTTTCGACATTGTCATAGAGCATGACAAACCGTTTATCTTCATATTCCACTGTCTCAAAGTCATCGTTCAGATGCTTAATCATATGCAATCCCTCCTTTGCATAGCATCGGGATACCCGTTTTCGATCTCAGACAGCAATATTTGACCACTTATCTATATTATATCGCAAAAAATGAAAAATGTAAAGCACTTTTACCGTTTTTTTATCAAACTTTCAAAAAGACCTGTACACGCTGTATTCACATTTTATAATATATTGTTGAAAACATCGCAGATACGCGGATTTCATGCTGATTTGAAGTGCAATGAATCTTCGCCCTGCTTGTAACGGAATTGTCATATTTTGACGGAGATGCAAAAAAACCGGAGCGCGGCGGCTCCGGTTTTCTTTCTGGAAACGATCAGTAGAATGTTGCAACAGGCTGTTCGGGAGCCTCTGCGTCAGTGAGCTTGGTGATATGCAGCATCGGGACGAAGACGCCCTGCATCTGATTGAAGCGGACCTCGATCACACCGGTGACCGTAACCCAGTGATCCTTATGCGGCACGAATTTTCTGCCGTACTGCGCCGCGATCCAGCTATACTGAATATCCTCGACACAGCAGGTCATGATATGCCGCCCGACCGCAAAGATATTCTGGGGGAAGGTCGCGTTCTTGACAGCAAGCCCCTTGAATGTGACGGTCTTGTTTTCGTATTTCTTCGCATCCTCCATCAGATCGCGGTAGAAGAGCGCGAAGTCGCGGTCCTCAATGACGATGTTCTTCGCATCTACATCAAACGGCAGCGGATCCTCGATATCGTCAAAGACCGCTTCGCCGTCCGGATACTCATAGTAGATATCCGCACGACGTGTCACGCCGCGCACGATCTGGTGATAGCTCTGCGCGTCAAGATCCTTGGTGAACCGGTTGAAATAGACCAGCTCGCACATATTGAGCTTATCGACGACAAGGCTGCGCATATTCTGATTGTAGTTCATGAAGGTGGTTGCATCGGCAATGAAGATTGCCTGATACACCGCCCAGTCATCGGGCATATTGTCAAAGAGCGTCTGGATCTGCCACATGCCGTTGTATTCGAGCATGACACGTTCAGCGCGGCATTCCTTCGCCATGCGTTCGAGATTTTCGGGTGTCAGTTTGCTGACATCTTCGATCACGCGCATGGTGATATCGAACTCTTTGAATTTGGATGTATCATATTCCTCGACGCCCTCCTCGCAGACGAGCAGCAGTGTCCGCTCGCCGTTTGCGAAGTGTGCATCCTCGAGTGCATCTTGGATAAACATGGTCTTGCCTGCTTCAAGGAATCCGAGGAACAGGTATACGGGGAGAAACTCCTCCTGATTGTTGGGCATGGTGTCCTCCTTATTCTGCACAGAACAGCTTTGCGATGTTTTCTTCGTTCAGCTTGGAACCGATCACGCACAGTCTGCCGGTTGTTTCAGCGCTGCCGGTACGGACATCCGGTGTACCGGGGACATAGTCAAAGTGAATCCACTGACCGTTTTCGCCTGCGACAATGCCCTTTGCACGCAGAACCAGACCGAATTTCTCCTCATCGGAGAGCGCTTCAAGTGCTGCGGTGATTGCCTCAGCGGTATAGGTTTTCGGTGTCTCGATGCCCCAGCTTGTGAAGACCTCGTCAGCGTGGTGGTGATGATGATGCTCGTGATCGTGGTCATGATCGTGGCAGCCGCAGGTGCAGTCCGGACCGTGATCATGGTGATGATGCTCATGTTCATCCTCGTCGTCATGATCATGGTGGTGATGATGCTCATGTTCGTCCTCATCATCGTCGTGATCATGGTGGTGATGATGCTCGTGTTCATCCTCATCATCGTCGTGATCATGGTGGTGATGATGATGCGCGGTTTCCTCCTCGAGCAGCGCCTTGAGTTCATCGTCGAGCGTATTCTTCTGCGTCATGGCTGCGATGAGCTGTGCGCCGGAAAGCTCGTCCCATTCGGTGGTGACGATCGGTGCTGCCGGATTGAACTGACGCAGGCGCTCAACGGTATCATTGAGCTGCGATTCGGTCAGACCGCCGGTGTGGCTGAGGATCAGGCAGCTTGCATAGGTGATCTGGTTGTTGAAGAACTCGCCGAAGTTCTTCTGATACATCTTGCACTTTTTCGCATCGACAACGGTGGTGAAGCCGTCGAGTTCGACATCCTCCATGTGGAGATTCTGCACAGCGCTGATGACATCACTGAGCTTGCCGACACCGGAGGGCTCGATCAGAATGCGGTCCGGCTGATACTCCTCGAGCACCTGACGGAGCGCCTTGCCGAAATCGCCGACGAGCGAGCAGCAGATGCAGCCGGAGTTCATTTCATTGATCTGGATGCCTGCCTCCTTGAGAAAGCCGCCGTCGATGCCGATCTGACCGAATTCATTTTCGATCAGCACGAGCTTTTCGCCCTTGAAGCCGTCCTGAATGAGCTTCTTGATGAGCGTGGTTTTACCGGCTCCGAGGAAGCCGGAGAAAATGGTAATCTTTGTCATGAAGACACACTTCTTTCTATGGAATTTCCGCTTTGAACGGTCTCAACTATATATTATAGCATATTATTATGCAAAAAGCAAACAATTTCACCAGATTTTCAAAGAGCGCACTGCATTAGCACGGCGGCTTCATCCGGCTGCGAATAGTAGCGCGGACGGTAGCCGTTCTGCGTAAATCCGAGGGATTCGTAGAGCTTGCGCGCAGGCAGATTGCTCTCGCGGACTTCCAGATAGCAGACCGTACACACACCCTGCATCATCTCCGTGACCGCGTTCCAGAGCCGTTTTGCGATGCCCTGCCGCCGGTAATCCGCATCGACGCAGAGCGTATTCAGCGTCAGTTCATCGAGGACGAAATTGCAGTGGATCATCCCGATCACCGCATCGCCGTCCTTGCAGACGAACCCGACCGACTGCGGATTCTCCAGCTCTCTGCGATAGATCTCCTCCGACCACGGCGTTGTGAAGCAGCGTTTTGCGATTTCAGCAACCCCGCGGATATTCTCCTCTGAGAACATCTCGATCGCAAGATCAGCCCTTTGCGTCATACCAGCTCTGTCCTTTCTGTACATCGGCGGTCAGCGGTACGGAAAGCTCGCAGGCCTGCACCATTTCCGTATGCAGAATCTCGGAAGCCTTTTCCGCCAGATGCTCCGGCGCTTCGACGATCAGTTCGTCGTGAATCTGCAAAATCAGCTTTGCCTCGGGGACTTCCGCTTTCAGCCGCCGCCAGACGCGCACCATTGCAGCCTTGATGATATCGGCAGCGGTACCCTGAACCGGCGTATTCATTGCGATGCGCTTGCCTGCCGCCTGCACCATTTTATTCGAGGCGCGCAGCTCGGGGACATAGCGCTTTCTGCCGAACAGTGTCGTGACGTAGCCGGTTTCCTTTGCCTGTTCAACGGTATCATTCATGAACTGCTCGACACGCGGGAACGAGTGCAGATAGTCCTTGATATAGCGATCCGCCTTTGCAACGGAAACGCCGATATCTTTCGAGAGCGAGAACGCGCCGATGCCGTAGAGAATGCCGAAGTTGACCGCCTTTGCAGCGCTTCGCATTTCCTTTGTGACCATATCCTCGGGCATATTGAAGACCTGCGCGGCGGTGGTCAGGTGGATATCGCGGTTCTCCTCAAAGGTTCTGCGCATATTTTCGTCGCCGCAGAGATGCGCGACAAGCCGCAGCTCGATCTGACTGTAATCGGCATCGAGCAGCGTGCAGCCCTCCGCCGCGATGAAGAACTTGCGCATTTCGCGTCCGAGCGGTGTGCGGACAGGGATATTCTGGAGATTCGGTTCTGTCGAGGAGATTCTGCCGGTGCGCGTTTCGGTCTGACGGTAGCATGTGTGGATTCTGCCGTCGGGCGCAACGGTTTTGAGCAGTCCTTCGACATAGGTGGAATTGAGCTTTGTGAGCTGCCGGTATTGCAGGACAAGATCGACGATCGGGTGCTTGTCGCGCAGTCCCTCGAGTACCTCCGCATTCGTAGACCAGCCTGTTTTGGTTTTCTTTCCGGCAGGCAGCTCCAGATCCTCAAACAGCACAACGCCGAGCTGCTTCGGCGAAAGAATGTTGAATTCCTTTCCGGCATGCTGATAGACGAGCTGTTCTTTCTCGCGGATTTCGGTCTCGAGCATTTCACCGAATGTCCGGACGCCGTCTGCATCCACGCGCACACCGACATGCTCCATATCGGCAAGCACCTCAACCAGCGGCAGCTCAATCTCACGGAGAAGCTGCTCCATGCCCTGCT
>JAGKVC010000073.1 GCA_021152595.1 Clostridia bacterium | reverse complement strand
TTACGCTGGATCACTGCTTCTCCCTCGGCCACCGCACGGGTGCATTGCCGGACGGTCGCCTGGCGCACCACTACATCGCAAAAGGCATCGGCGCCATGACCGGCATGGACAAAGCCGGCGTCACCGCGCAGATTCAATCTGTTTCCAAGCTGGACTTCACCGATATTCCCAACGGCTCGGTGCTGGATATTTATCTGCATCCCTCTGCGGTGGACGGTGAAAAAGGCATCCATACGCTGATCAATTTGATCCGCACCTATTTCAACCGCGGCGGCTACGGTCTGACGAATTACAAGCCGGATGAGGAGCGCGGCAAGGTCTGCGGCATCAAGGTTGTCGATGAAACCGACGATATTATGATGATTTCGAGCGACGGCATCATCATCCGCATCCGCACAAGCGATATCCGCATCATGGGCAGAATCGCAAAGGGCGTCCGCGTGATGCGTGTCTCCGAGGACGGCAGAGTGATGTCCTTCACGCGCACCGAGCATGAGGATGACGCTGAAATCACCGAGGTCGAGCAGCTTTCCGAGGAGGAGCTGAAGGCGCAGGAGGCGGAAGCAGCCGCGGAGGAATCTGCGGAGGCGGCACAGCCCGAGGAGCCTGCGGATCCCGATGAACCGGAAGAGGCTGAGGAGCCCGAAACCGATCAGGACGAATAAAAAATAAGGAGGCTGCCGCATGGAATTTTCGCATCTGCTGAAAAAATGGATATGCGTATTTCTCGGCAGCCTGTTTGTGCAGTGCTTCTTCTGGGCGGTCTATTCGCTGCTTGAAATGCGTATCTGGATGTGCGGACTTTCCGCAGTCGTTTCGGCGCTGCTCTATCATTTTCTGCAAAAGGAGGAGCAGACCGGATTATCACGCAGGAGCGTCTTTTTCGCGGCAATCCCCGCCCCGATGCTGCTCGGCACTGCGATCACGGTGATGCAGCTTGTCCGGCATCCGAATCTCAATCTGCTGAGCGCGGAGCTGGACGGCGTTTCTCCGCTGACAGAAACCGTCTCGCTCTATGCGGCGCGGCTCATGATCAACGGCGTCCTGCTGCTGATCTTTGCGGCGGCGGACAGAGCATTCCGGGACAGGAGTGTGACAGAACATGACAGAAAAACTGCGTAAATTCGCAATTTTACTGATACTCCCCCTGCATCTGTTCCTGACATACGGAACAAGCGGGATGGAGGGCACTGCCGTAATGATTCTGGCACTGATTACGGTGCTGGCAGTATTTGTGCTGTCCTTCTGGCAGCTTCGCAGCTTCACCGCAAAGCACAGCAATATGCGCGATTTCAGCGGCGATTATCTCCCGTATCTGCTTCAGACTGTGCTGGCCGGCATTGTGGAGGGAATGATTTATTTTTTTGCAGTTGGGACAATGCATGTGAATATTCTGAGCGAAGACTGGGGCAAGGGGCTGTATTTCACGGTTTCGATCGCTGAGCTGATTCTCGGCGCACTGGTTGCACTTGTGACGGGCGCGGCGCGGACAATGCTCTATCACGATGAAAAGAGGTAACGATTTATGACAAACGCGGAGATCCTTTCTCATATTGACCACACGATCCTCAAGGCGGATGCAAAATGGGAGGATGTTGCGCAGATCTGCGAAGAAGCGCTGAAATATCACACAGCATCGGTCTGTATTCCGCCGTGGTATGTGGCGAGAGCGAAGCAGACCTATCCGGATCTCAATGTCTGTACAGTGGTCGGATTTCCGCTCGGCTATGAGGAATCCGCTGCAAAGGCGCAGGAGGCAGGGCTTGCACTTGCTGCCGGCGCACGCGAAATTGACATGGTTATCAACATTGCCGCGCTGAAAAACGGCGATGATGCGACGGTTCTGGAGGATATCAAAAATCTCCGCACGGCATGTCATTCTGCGATCCTCAAGGTCATTGTAGAGACCTGTTATCTGACCGAGGATGAAAAGATCCGCGTCTGCAAGCTCGTAACCGAGGGCGGCGGCGATTATATCAAGACCTCGACGGGCTTCGGCTCTGCCGGTGCGCAGTTGGAGGATATTGCGCTGCACTTGCAGCGGATTTCGGACTGCGGCATGCGGTGATCCGCCGTGTCGGACTCGGAAAACCCGTGCTGATACACGATTTTCTTCATATGAACCTCTCGCACTGCAAGGGACTTGCAGTTGCAGCCGTCGGGCGGATGCCGCTCGGCGTCGATGCGGAGGGGAAACGCGCGGTCAAAGATGCTTTGATGCAGAAGGTCTGTGCGCCGGAGGAGATCGCGCAGATTCAGGCAGCACATGACAAAAATCTCGCATTTACGAAATTCTGGACATTGAAAGAAGCATACGCAAAATACACCGGAGAAGGCATCCGGCTTGATTTTTCCGCGCTGCGGTTTGAGATCGGTGCGGAGGAGATCCGTTTTCATCATCCGGATGCAGCGCAGGTCCGCTTTGCACAGCTCACGGATCGCTCCGGCTGCATCGTGTCGCTCTGCTGTCCGCAGGGGGACGACTTCAACATTGCATACAACAGCGAATTTTTCGCATGAATAGATTGGAATCCTGAGAGGGAGCATCTTCACGCATCGCCGCTTTGCGATGCCGAAAAGGGAGGATTTTTTATGCTGACGATTGATCTTCGCGGACATCTCGCAGTAATTACAGGCGCGTCGGGCATGCTCGGCCGCGTCATTGCAAGAACCTTTGCCGACTGCGGCGCTGATCTGGTGCTGCATTATTTCCACGGCAAGGATGAAGCCGAAGCGCTTGCAGGTGAGCTGCGCCGCAAAACCGGCCGCAGAGTCATGACCGTGCAGGCGGATATCACTTCGGCGGAGGATGTACAGCGCATGAAGCAGGAGATCACAGGGCGCATCGGCGTACCGGATATCCTCGTACACAATGCGGTGATTCAGTATGACCGCAAGCCTGTCATTGAGCAGGATCTGACGGCATTTGACAGCCAGTATCAGTCCTGCGTGATGCAGACTGTCCACATGACGCAGGCATTCGTGCCGGATATCATCGCCAAGGGCAACGGCGGCAGAATCGTCGTGATCAACACCGAATGCGCGGCAATGGCAGAGGAGACATGGGGCGCCTATACGGCAGCAAAGCGCGGTCTGGACGGACTGGTGCGTGTGCTTGCGAAGGAGCTCGGTCCGAACCAGATCACGGTCAATCAGGTAGCGCCCGGCTGGACGATCACCGAAGCAGACCGCCGCAATCACACCGAATCGCAGCCGGATTATGAGAAAACTGTGCCGCTCGGCAGACGCGGAACTGATCTGGAAATTGCGCAGATGTGCGCATTTCTTGCATCTCCGATCGCATCGTTCACAACCGGTGCCTATATTCCGGTCTCCGGCGGCAGAGTGATGCCCGCCATATAAGCAGAATCGCCTTCGGCGATGATATTGATATTGGGCTCCGCCCAAACCCGCCAAAGGGATACAATCCCTTTGGAATCCCATTTTTGGATGATATGAAAATTTTTTTGAGTCTTTCTGCACTGCTGTAAGCAGTATCGTAATGAAAAAAATTCCGGCGCATGCGAGCTCGAAGGCGCTGAGTGAAATGATGCACTTGAAAAATGAAGGAGAATCATCATGCGATATATGCTTTGTTATGCTTTGATGCATAAATCCGCGAAGGTGGAAACCGAATACTTTGAAAAATTCGAGGATGCCGTGATGCGGTATACAGTCCTTTGCAGCAACTGCGAGGATGTCGTGCTTGCCGAGACCACCGAGGCAAAGATCATCCGGCATTATTCATACCGGCATACCACCGGCGGTGCTTCCGTGACAAGTAACTGATCCTGTTTATAATGAGGCGAAAGCCGTCTGATATGCACTGACTGGAAAGGACGCAGATATGAGCACTTCATTTGATGTGATCACCAAGTCTGACAAGGTTCCGACTGTAAAAGAACTGATGGACGCGCTGTTTGCACTGCCGCAGTTTGCGCGCACAGGCATCCGCATGGATGAGATAGAAGTGCAATTACGGGATCAGGACGGGATTTTACCGCCGGAGCAGTATTCTGATATCCCGCTGAACAGAGTCTGGAGCTTTGTACTGAAATCAGAAGACAACATCTACTTTATTTCCTACCACACACAACAAACCGATGATGAATACGGCATCCATAACTGGTGGTCGGTCGAAAGCAGAGCGCTGCAAGACGCGGGAAGAGCTTTATATGTGGCGATCCCCTGCGCGCTTGCGAAGCTGACGAACGGTCTGACAGGCTCCGGAGACAGCGCATGGCACAACGGCAGAGATGACTACACCGGCACCGAGATGTGGGATGAGTTTGTGCAGACCGAGCTGCCGTACTGCTTTGCCAAGAAGCCGTTTTTCTGTCCGGTGCTGAACGCTGAGCTGATTGTGGAAGGCGGAGGACAATGGGGCAGAAAGGTCACAGAGCCGTATATGCGCCGCTGTCAGGATGTGCTGCTGCATATGCCAGATGCGCTGCTCGATGCGATCTGCGAGGCGGCAAAGAAATACTGGCTGGACACAAAAGGCTGGAAGGAAACAAATGCCGTCCGTCCGGTTCTGATGACAGAAGATTCGCCCGCCGGGGAGATTTTGCAGTATATCCACTTCGACACGCTGGAGCTTTATACTCCGAAGGATGAATCACAGATCGGCTTCGGGCTCTTTGGCGAATGCGACTGGGGAGAACGCGCGAACATTGAAGCGGTCATATTAGACAATGACCTGATTTATCTTGGCAGCGTTGATATGATTTCGCCGTGGGAATACGACAAATGCCGCGAAGAATGGATCGAGGAATGCGGCACCGCCGAAGACTTTGACCGCTCAAATTATGCTTTATAACTGCATTTGCAGTGAATATATTAAAATACTGATCCGGAGGAATCTCAAATGAGTACCAACAGCTATGAATCCCCGTTTTGCACCCGTTATGCGAGTAAGGAGATGCAGTATCTCTTTTCCGCAGACAAGAAGTTTTCCACATGGCGCCGCCTGTGGGTTGCGCTTGCAAGAGCCGAGCATGAGCTCGGGCTCAATGTGACCGCAGAGCAGGTCGCGGAGCTGGAAGCCCATATCAATGATATTGACTATGAGGCAGCCGCAAAGCGCGAAAAGGAATGCCGCCACGATGTCATGTCCCATGTTTACGCATACGGACTCGTCTGCCCGAATGCAAAGGGCATCATCCACCTCGGCGCGACCTCCTGCTATGTCGGCGACAACACCGATATTATCATCATGCGCGATGCACTGAAGCTCGTCCGCAGCAAGCTGGTGACTGTTCTCGGCAATCTCGCAAAATTTGCCGAGGAATGGAAATCGCAGCCCTGTCTCGCATATACCCACTGTCAGCCGGCACAGCTCACGACCGTCGGCAAGCGCGCAACGCTCTGGATGAATGAGCTGCTGATGGATCTGGAGGAACTGGATTTCCAGATCGGCAGAATGAAGCTGCTCGGCTCCAAGGGTACGACCGGTACGCAGGCATCATTCATGGAGCTGTTCCACGGCGACGGCGCAAAGATCCGCGCAATGGAAGCGAAGATTGCAAAGGAAATGGGCTTTGCACCGGATGCAGTTGTTCCGGTTTCCGGTCAGACCTATTCGAGAAAGGTCGATGCACAGGTTCTCAACGTGCTTTCCGGCATTGCACAGAGCGCGATGAAATTTGCAAATGACATCCGTCTGCTCCAGTCCTTCAAGGAGATGGAAGAGCCGTTTGAAGCCGGTCAGATCGGTTCCTCGGCAATGGCATACAAGCGGAATCCGATGCGCTGCGAGCGAATCACCGCACTGGCACGTTATCTCATCACCGATACGCTGAATCCGGCATTCACCGCAGGTACGCAGTGGTTTGAGCGAACCCTCGATGATTCCGCAAACAAGCGAATCGCCGTTGCAGAGGGCTTCCTCGCAGCCGATGCGATCCTCAATATCATGATGAATGTCACGAACGGCATGGTCGTCTATCCGGCTGTGATCCGTCAGCGCGTGATGAATGAGCTGCCCTTCATGGCGACCGAAAACGTCATCATGGATGCAGCAGCACGCGGCGGCGACCGCCAGGAGCTGCACGAGCATATCCGTCAGCATTCGATGGCAGCCGGTGCAGAGGTCAAGCAGAAAGGTCTGAAGAACGATCTCTGCGAGCGTATCGTCAATGATCCGATCTTCGGCGTCACCGCTGAGGAGCTGGAAGCAAATCTCGATCCGTCCAATTATATCGGCAGAAGCGTCCAGCAGGTCGAGGAATTCCTCTCCGAGTTCATCGCACCGGTTCTGAAGGATGCGGAGACCGCCGCGGATGTGGAACTGACTGTCTGAGCGGATAGACCAAAATCGGGAGAATTGTGCAGAATCTCTTGACATTTTTTCAAAAATGCACTATAATAAAAATTACTTGTCGGCATATGTCAGTAGAGCTGCTATGCCTGATTAGTTCAATAAACAAGGAGGCTTGGCAGTGAAGACCAACAAATCCGTCTTTTTCATCGTGTTCATTCTGATCCTTGCGTTCGCGGCTTCCACCGTGTTCGGTGTTCGGAATCAATACGGTGATCTGACAACCACCTATATCAAGGGCCTGAAGGATATCCGCCTCGGCATTGATATTCAGGGTGGTGTCGATGTCACATTCGCACCTGCGGATGAAAGCATCGACGCATCGAAGGCGCAGCTTGAGGCTGTGCAGGAGGTCATGAAGGCCCGACTGGTAACACTCGGCATCAATGACTACGAAGTTTACATCGACGAGAGCAACGACAAGGTAATCGTCCGTTTCCCGTGGCAGACCGGCGAGAGCAATTTTGATCCGCAGTCTGCTGTCAAGGAGCTCGGTGATACCGCACAGCTCCAGTTCCGCAAGGGCTTCAGCTACAACAGTACGGTAGATGACGACGGCAATACGACGATCATTCCGTCAGGCGATATCATCCTTCAGGGTACGGATGTCGAGGAAGCATATGTCACGCTCGAGCGTGATTCCAGCGGCAACCAGACCGGCGGCTATTCCGTTGCACTTTCCCTTAAGGAGAGCGGCAAGGAGGCATTCCGCGATGCAACGCAGGGCGCTGTCAATCAGGAGCCGGAATATCTCGATACGAGCGGTTCTTCGTCCCGCTACGTCATTTCGATCTGGATGGATACCAACTGCATTTCCTATCCGTCCGTCAATTCCGTCATCAGCGACGGCAATGCTGTCATCACCGGCGAATTCGATTATGACAGCGCAAAGGCACTCGCAGACAAGATCAACGGCGGTGCGCTGCCGTTCAACCTCACCACAGAGCAGTTCAAGACCATCTCCCCGAGCATGGGCAAGGGCGCGCTCCAGATCATGATGATCTCCGGTATCATTGCACTGGTTCTCATTATGATTTATATGATCATCCTGTACCGTCTGCCGGGCTTCGTTGCAGCAGTTGCACTGCTCGGTCAGGTCGCAGGTACGCTGGCTGTGATCTCCGGCTGGTTCGGCTTTGAAGATTCCAACACACTGACCATTCCGGGTATTGCCGGTATCATCCTCGCAATCGGTATGGGCGTTGACTGTAACATCATCACCGGCGAGCGCATCAAGGAAGAGCTGAACACCGGCAAGTCGCTGGATTCCGCTCTGAAGTCCGCTTACAAGCGTTCCTTCACCTCGATCCTCGACGGTAACATGACGGTTATCATCGTTGCGATCATCCTGATGGGCGCATTTGGTGTTTCGTCCAGCTTCTTCGCAAAGCTGCTGTCGTTCCTGTTCCGCTGGTTCGGCGTTTCGACGGAGGGTACGATCTTCTCCTTCGGCTTCACGCTGCTGACCGGTGTTGTCTTCAACTTTATCATGGGCGTTCTGGCTTCTCGACTGATGCTGACATCTCTTTCGAAGTTCAAATGCTTCCAGAACAGAAAGCTGTACGGAGGTGCTGAGAAATGAGTAAGTCTAGTAAGAAGAAGAATCCCACGAACACGAATATTCAGTCGATTCTGGAGCAGGTCAAGGTCCGCGATTTCTACGGAAACCGCAAGGTGTTCTTCACCCTTTCCGCGATCCTGATGGTAGTCGTGCTGCTCTGCTGCTTCATTTTCGGCGTGCATGTCTCGATCGAATTCAAGGGCGGTACGCTCTCGACCTACAGCTACACCGGCGATATCGATGAGGGCGATATCGCATCCCTCGCAAAGGATTATCTCGGCACGGCTGTCAATGTCCAGACCGGTGAGGCGTTCACCGGCGAGAAGGAAAAGACCTTCACGCTTTCGTTCAGCATGAAAAAGGCATTCTCCTCGGAGATGCAGGATGAGATGCTGACAAAATTGCAGGAAAAATATCCGGACAGTAATATTCAGGCACTCGAAACCAACGACGTTGCTGCAAAATCCGGTAAGAAGTTCCTCGCAAAGTGCCTTGTTGCGGCAATCTTTGCATCTGTTGTCCTGATTCTCTACATTTCTTGGAGATTCAAGCGCATTTCCGGCTGGAGCGCAGGTATCTTCGCAGTCGTCGCACTGCTGCATGACCTTGTCATTGTATTCGGTACCTTCATCCTCTGCCGCTTTGAGATTGACTCGAACTTCATGGCAGTTATCCTGACAATCCTCGGTTACTCTGTCAACGATACCATTGTTATCTACGACAGAATCCGTGAGAATCAGAATCTCCTGCCGGCAGGAACCAAGCTGCCTGAGCTGGTCAATATCTCCCTGAGCCAGACCATGCGCAGAACGATCCGCACCTCGATCACCACGATCACTGCAATGCTGATTGTCTCGATCCTTGCTGTTACGAATAACGTCAGCTCGATCCTGCGTTTCAGCATCCCGATGACCGTCGGTATGATCTCCGGATGCTATTCCTCGCTCTGCCTCGCACCGATGCTCTGGACCGCATGGAAAACGCGCGTCAAGAAGGAAAGCACCGCAACAACCGAGGAGTAATATGCATAAATTGCGGCGGTTTGCAAGGAATTTGCAAAAATTTCAGGCATTCCCTGCGACTCCTTGTGTGAAACACTGAAATTCAACGAAGCACCTTGCAATCGCAGGGTGCTTCGTGTTATAATATACTATGTGGAAAAATAGGTTTGATTGTTGAAAGGGATGAAGCATCGGAGGCAAAATCATGAAAGCAGCAGTTTCAACAGCGTGTCTGTTTCCGAAACCGACAGAGGATGCACTCTATGACCTCTGCCTGCACGGGATTCAGAACGTCGAGATCTTCCTGAATGCACCGAGCGAATGCCGTCCGGTGTTTGCAAATGATCTCAGTGCGATGCTGCGGCGATTCGGGATTGCCTGCTGTGCCGTCCATCCGTGGACGGCCCCGAATGAGGGCTTCATGCTGTTCTCGCGGTATCCGCGCAGATGCACGGATTTTCTCGATGAAGCTAAGCAGGTGTTCTCACTGATGCAGAAGGTCGGTGCAAGCTATTATGTGCTGCACGGCAGTTATCCCGGCAGAGTGACGCCGGAAATCTACTGCGAGCGCTTTCATCTGCTCGCGGAGACCGCAAAGGAATTCGGCGTAACCGTCACACAGGAAAACGTCCACCTCTTTGAGAGCCAGAGTCTGCGCTTTCTCAAGGAATTCTGCCGCATCCTAGGCGATGAGGCAAAGCTGACATTTGATACCAAGCAGGCAGTCCGCGCCGGCATGAGCATTGATGAAGCCGTGCGGCTGCTTGGAAAACATATTGTGCATGTCCACCTGAGCGATCACGGCGATCTCGGTGACTGTCTGCGCATCGGCAAGGGCAGATTCCAGATTGCACCGTTTCTCGGCGCGCTGCATGCACAGGGCTTTGACGGCAGCGTGACGCTCGAGCTTTACCGCGAGGCGTTCGGCAGCACCGCAGAGCTTGCGGAGGACTGGCAGAAAACAGAGCGCCTGATCCGCATTGCAGAAAAACAGAAAACCGGCTCAGCCGGATAAAAAGTAGAACAACAGCAAAACGAAAGGAGCCTGCCCTATGCGCTGCCCGTGGTGCGGCGAGGAAGATACAAAAGTCATCGACTCGCGCTCAGTGGAAGGAAAAAAGAAGCGCCGCCGCTGCTGCACAAAATGCGGCAGAAGATTCAATACCTTTGAATGCGTCGAGCGCCCGATGCTCATGGTCGCAAAGCGTGACGGTTCGCTTGAGCCGTTCAACCGCAACAAGCTGATCGGCGGCATCGTCAATTCGATCAAGAAGCGCCCCGTCAAAATGGAACAGGTCAACGGACTTGTGGATGAGATCGAGGCGGAGCTCAGCGGCGAAATGGTCTCGACCGTCTCCCCTGACCGGATCGGCAGCATGGTGATGGAGCGGCTCATGAAGATCGACACCGTTGCATATGTACGGTTCGCGTCGGTCTATATGGCATTCTCCGATGTCGCGGATTTCATCCGCGTGATCAGCGAGATGCAGGAGAAATCAGAAGAGCATCTTAACGGACAGGACGCATAAGCTGCGTTTCTGCATCATATATGACTGCGCCCGCGAGCGCATTTTCACAGAGCAGCAGCTCTGCATAGAGACCGGTTTTTGTATCATCAATCACCGGATATAAACAGCGCGTCAGATTCTCGCCTGCAAACTGTTCCGGCGAGATCCCTTGTGCATGCTGCAATTTCAGCCAGCTCTGACCGTTCGGCGTCAGCCATTCTTCGGGCATTTTCGCTTCGGAGATCTCCGGCTCCCCGACCTGCCAGCCGCGCAGATTCAGCCATGCGGCGCGTCCCTCTGCGGATTCCGGCAGAAGCTCCTTCGGTGCCTGATCCGGCTTTCGCAGCAGGAGAAAAAGTCCTGCAAAGAGCAGGAGAAATGCAAGCACAAGCCCCAAACGCAGCAAAAGCTGCCTGATTCTGATGATCATATTTCAGCCCCCTCGCTTGTATAATATGCATGCGGCGGCGCGGCTATGACAATATGCGGAAGGAGACACAGAAAAATATGCGTCTTGACCGCTTTCTCTCCGGACAGACCGCTTATTCGCGCAAGGAACTGACTGCGATGATCCGCAGCGGTGCCGTGACCGTCGGCGGCGAAGTGATCCGGAAGCCCGATACGCAGATTTATCCGGAGCAGACAACCGTCACGCTCCGCGGCAGGCAGATCGCCTACGCTGCGCATCATTATTATCTGCTGCACAAGCCTGCCGGCGTCATTACGGCGTCGCGCGATCCGAAGCAGAAAACCGTCCTCGACCTGCTGAAGCCGCAGGACAGGCTGCAAGGTCTGTTTCCGAGCGGCAGGCTGGATATTGATACCGAGGGGCTGCTGCTCATCACCGATGACGGCGCGCTCTCGCATCAGATGCTTTCCCCGAAGCACCATGTCGCAAAGTATTATCTTGTGCGGCTTGCAGAGCCGTTTCAGCCGGCGTATACGGATATGTTCCGTGCCGGTATGATGCTGCGCGAGGGTGACAGCGAGGAAGCCTGTCAGCCTGCGGAATGCAGAGCGGTTTCGGAGCATCTCGCGGTGCTGGAGCTGCATGAGGGAAAATATCATCAGGTCAAGCGGATGTTCGCCGCAGCCGGAAATCATGTTGAAAATCTGCTGCGCGTGGGCATCGGAACGCTCCGTTTACCGCCGGATCTGGCGTCCGGAAGCTATCTCAACATTTTCAACAAAGATGTATATTCTGCGTTGAAAAATTCGGATATTTCGGAAGTCTGCGCGTTTTGTGCAGAATATTATTCGTCATATTGGATAAAGGAATGGAAATAAGTTTGGTCAATAATCATCTTGACCGATTGCAAAAAATCTGGTATGATTGTATCAGCGGCTGAATGGGAAAATTCTGCCCTCACGAAATCCCCTTACAGTCACAAAGCCATGTTTCATTATGTATGCGGTCAGGCGCATACTTGCAGGATGAGACATCCGGATTCTCCTTCCGGCTGCCGGCTCTGCATGGATAAATTTTTTGATAAGATTCAGGAGGATATGAGAATGGCAAGTTTGTCTTTGCGGGGTATCTACAAGAAGTATCCCGGCGGTGTTGTCGCCGTTTCCGACGTTAACCTTGAGATCCGCGATAAGGAATTTATCGTCTTGGTCGGTCCGTCCGGCTGCGGTAAGTCCACGACTCTGCGTATGATCGCAGGTCTGGAGGAGATCTCCGAGGGTGAGCTCTATATCGGTGACCGTCTGGTCAATGATATCGCTCCGAAGGACCGCGATATCGCAATGGTGTTCCAGAACTACGCTCTGTATCCGCATATGACTGTTTTCGATAATATGGCATTCGGTCTGAAGCTCCGCAAGGTGCCGAAGGATGAGATCGCACGTAAGGTTGAAGAGGCTGCAAGAATCCTCGACCTGACTCCGCTGCTCAACCGTAAGCCGAAGGCAATGTCCGGCGGTCAGCGTCAGAGAGTTGCGCTGGGCCGTGCAATCGTCCGTAATCCGCAGGTCTTCCTGCTTGACGAGCCGCTGTCGAACCTCGACGCAAAGCTCCGTGCACAGATGAGAACCGAGATCTCCCTGCTTCACAAGCGTCTCGGCACAACCTTCATCTATGTTACCCACGATCAGACCGAGGCTATGACGATGGGCGACCGTATCGTCGTTATGAAGGGCGGCTATGTCCAGCAGATTGATTCTCCGCAGAACCTCTATGAGACTCCGTGCAACAAGTTCGTTGCAGGCTTCCTCGGTTCTCCGCAGATGAACTTCATCGACGCAGTCCTCACCTACCGTTCTGACATTCAGAAGTATGCTGTTGTCTTCGGTTCTGAGGATACCAAGGTCTCCAGAGGCATCAAGTCCGAGGTGATCTTGCCGGATTCCAAGGTGACTCCGGATCTCGAGCACTACATCGACAAGGAAGTGATCCTGGGCATCCGTCCGGAGAACGTCCACGACGAGCCGCAGTATCTTGCAAATGCAACGACCGGTATTGTCAAGTGCGAAGTTGAAATCACCGAGCTTATGGGTGCTGAGACCTATCTGTACCTCGACTTCCAGGGCGTCAAGCTGACTGCCCGCGTTTCGCCGAAGTCTACCGCTCGTCCGCAGGATGAGATTGATGTCGTATTCGATGCTGAGAAGATTCACCTCTTCGATAAGGAAACCGAAAAGACCATCATTAACTGATTCTGTTCGTACAAAAGGCACCCCGTTCTGCTGTCCGGCAGAGCGGGGGCTTTTTTAGCATACCAATTTCCACAGGAGGAGAAAAAACCATGAGATTTGCTTTTTTTGATGCAAAACCATACGATAAGCCGTCCTTTGAGCGTTTCGGTGCAGAGCACGGCATCAAGTTCAAATTCTACGACACCAAGCTGACAGAAGATACCGCCGATCTCGCGCGCAACTGCGACGGCGTCTGCACATTTGTCAATGATACCCTCGATGCAAATGTCATGGAACGGCTTGCGGATCTCGAGTGCAGATATGTTGCACTGCGCTGCGCAGGCTACAATAATGTTGACCTGAAGGCTGCTTCAAACTGCGGTCTCCGCGTGGCACATGTACCGGCATATTCGCCCTATGCGGTCGCAGAGCATGCAATGGCGCTGCTGCTGACGATTGTCCGCCGGATTCACAAGGCATATATCCGCACGCGCGATTTCAATTTCTCGCTGAACGGCATGACCGGCTTCGATCTGCACGGCAAGACAGTCGGCGTAGTCGGCACGGGCAGAATCGGCCGCGTATTCATTGATATCTGCCGCGGCTTCGGGATGCATGTGATCGCATATGACAAATTCCCTGCAAAGGACAGCGATATTGAGTATGTCTCGCTGGAGGAGCTGCTTTCAAAGAGTGACATTGTCTCGCTGCACTGCCCGCTGACGGATGAAACTCGTCACCTCATTAACTGCGAAACGATCAAGCTGATGAAAAAGGGCGTTGTGATCATCAATACCTCACGCGGCGCACTGATTGATGCGGAGTGCCTGCTGGAGGGCATCAAGGCGCGTCAGATCGGCGCAGCCTGCCTTGATGTCTATGAGGAGGAAACGGATTATTTCTTCGAGGATTTCTCCGGTCATATTCTGAATGATGATATTCTGGCGCGTCTGATTTCGATGCCGAATGTCATTGTGACATCGCATCAGGCATTCCTGACGGAGGAGGCGCTTTCCAATATCGCGGAGACGACCGTTTTGAATATGGTGCAGCTCCATGATGAAGGAAAGTGCGCAAACGAGCTGATCTGGAAAGACGGCGAGATCGTCCACGGGGAGAAGTAAGAGGTATCTCCGATGGATTTGTAATGGGGGCTTACAGTGTTGCTGTGCAAACTGTGCCCCAAACCCCGCTTAAGGGCTACTAGCCCTTAAGAATCCCATTTTTGCAGGATGAGCGCCAAAATAAAAGTTTTGGTCAAGCTTTTTTAAAAGCTTGCGGGAGTCCAGAGGCGCGGAGCCTCTGGTCGCTCGTCGCAACGAGCGAAACTCTCCGGCGAAGGAGCTCCGCAGGGGTGAATCTCAAAAAACATCCGGTGGATGCTTTTTGAGAGAGGGGAGCCCTGCGATAGAGGGCTCCCCTAGACATACATAGACACTCCCCTGTCCCTCTGGAATTCCATTTATCTATCAATGATTTCAATTCCATGTCCAAATACTGTAAAAGGAGAAAAGCATATGACAATTACCAATGATATCCGCTATATCGGCGTGAACGATCATCAGATCGACCTGTTTGAGGGACAGTATGACGTCCCGAACGGCATGGCATATAATTCCTATGTGATCATGGACGAGAAGATTGCCGTCATGGATACGGTTGACCGCAACTTTACGCATGAGTGGCTTGACAATCTCGCAGCAGCACTCGGCGGCAGAAAGCCGGATTACCTGATCGTGCAGCACATGGAGCCGGATCACTCTGCAAATATTGCAAACTTCATGAAAACCTATCCGGATGCAAAGATCGTCTCCTCTGCAAAGGCGTTCCAGATGATGCAGAATTTCTTTGGCACGGATTTTGCAGACCGCCGCATCGTCGTCAAGGAGAAGGATACACTTGAGCTTGGCAGACATACGCTGACCTTTGTCGGTGCGCCGATGGTTCACTGGCCGGAGGTTCTGTTCACCTATGACAGCACGGATAAGGTGCTGTTCTCCGCAGACGGCTTCGGCAAATTCGGTGCGCTGGATGTCGAGGAGGACTGGGCATGCGAAGCACGCCGCTATTATTTCGGCATCGTCGGCAAATACGGCGCACAGGTGCAGGCAGTACTGAAGAAGGCAGCAGGTCTGGATATTCAGATCATCTGTCCGCTGCACGGACCGGTTCTGACGGAAAATCTCGGCTATTACATCGGCCTCTATGATACATGGTCGAGCTACGGCACCGAGACCGAGGGCATCGCCGTGTTCTATACCTCTGTCTACGGCAATACGAAGCGCGCCGCAGAAAAGCTCGCAGATGCGCTCAAAGCGAACGGCTGCCCGAAGGTCGCGCTCAATGATCTGGCGCGCGAGGATATGGCAGAGTGCGTCGAGGATGCATTCCGCTACGGCAGGATCGTCCTTGCAACCACGACCTATAACGCGGAGATTTTCCCGTTCATGCGCACATTCATCGAGGAGCTGACCGAGCGCAATTTCTCGAACCGTACCGTCGGCTTTATCGAGAACGGCTCGTGGGCACCGCAGGCGGAAAAGGTCATGAAGAAGATGCTCGAGGGCTGCAAGAACCTGACCTTTGCCGAGAATACCGTGCATATCAAATCCGCGCTGAATGACGAGAGCAATGCGCAGATTCAGGCGCTTGCGGATGAGCTCT
Organism: Clostridia bacterium; assembly: GCA_021152595.1. GTDB lineage: Bacteria > Bacillota > Clostridia > Oscillospirales > Ruminococcaceae > Firm-04. The sequence continues at coordinate 5,686 of JAGKVC010000073.1, read as the reverse complement.
GCCGCGACTATCTCGCACAGAAGGACGACACCGCAGATAAGAACGATCTGACCGCGCTGTTCAAGATCGGCTACGGACTCTATGTCGTGACTTCCAACGACGGCGAAAAGGATAACGGTCTGATTGTCAACACCGTGACACAGGTGACGAACACCCCGAACCGCGTCGCCGTGACGATCAATAAGGAGAACTATTCGCATCATATCATCAAGCAGACCGGCATCATGAATGTCAACTGCCTGTCGGTTGAAGCGCCGTTCAAGGTCTTTGAGACATTCGGATTCCAGAGCGGCAGAAATGCGGATAAATTCGCAGACTGCAAGCCGATCCGCACGGACAACGGACTTGTGATGCTGCCGCATTACATCAATGCGATGATGTCGCTGAAAGTCGAGCAGTATGTCGATCTCGGCACACACGGCATGTTCATCTGCGAGGTGACCGAGGCGCGCGTGATTTCCGATGCCGAGACCATGACTTATACATATTATCTGTCGAACGTCAAGCCGAAGCCGCAGACCGAGGGCAAAAAGGGCTGGGTTTGCACCATCTGCGGATATGTCTATGAGCAGGGGTGAATCCGATAAAACGATCCGGTGGATCGTTTTTCGGAGAGGGGCGCCCTGCGATAGAGGGCGCCCCTAAGTGAATTGCAGCGCAATTCACTTTTGTATGAACTCGCTCCCATGCTGAGGATAATATTTTCTGACTCTTGTTTTGAGGTGAAAAAGAAGTGGAAATCCGGTTTTTGCGTCAGGATGATGATTTGTTTGCGGTCAGCAATGTATATGAAGCAAGCTGGAAATATGCCTATAAAGGGATGATTCCGCAGGATTATCTTGACAGCATTCCGAAAGGAAAATGGGCGGGCAGTATCACAAAAGCCGGAATGCACGCGCTTGTCATGATTGAAAACGGATGCATCATCGGGACGGCGTGCATCTGCCGTTCCAGATGGGAAGACTTCAAGAATTTCGGTGAGATCGTTTCCATATATTTTTTGCCTGAATATATCGGAAATGGTTACGGAACGCAGATGCTGAAAAGATGTATCGAAGAACTGAAGCGTTTTGGGTTCACGGAATTATTATTGTGGGTATTAGAAGATAATATCAGGGCAAGATTATTCTATGAAAAGAACGGATTTCGTTTTTCCGGTGAATATCGGAATGATAACATCGGCGGGAAAGACCTCCGCGAAATGATGTATCAGATATCCTGCAAATAACGAACAGAAAGGAGGAAATCAGCATGAAGTATGTATGTTCTGTCTGTGGCTACACCTATGACGAGACTGTCGGTGATCCGGATAACGGCATCGAGGCAGGCACGAAGTTTGAGGATCTGCCCGAGGATTTCGTATGTCCGCTCTGCGGTGTCGGCAAGGACATGTTTGAAGCCGAGTAAATGTGTGAAAGTCCGCCGGAGGTGCAGAGATTGCTTCCGGCGGACTTTTCTGTCATTCGCTTTTCATGGGAAATCGCCGATTTTCCGGCAATTCGCGGTTTATGGGATAGACTTTTTTTGTATTCTGTGTTATGATGCAGGCAGATCAGCGGAAGGAGGTATCCGGAAATGGATACAGTCAAAATCGGAAAATTTCTGAAAGAACTCCGGAAGGAGCAGAATCTGACGCAGGAGCAGCTCGGCGAAAAAGTCGGCGTAACAAATAAGACCGTCTCGCGCTGGGAAACGGGGACATATATGCCGCCGATTGAATGCCTTGCGATTTTGTCGGAGCTGTACGGTGTGAGCATCAATGAGATCGTCGCCGGACAGCGGCTCAGTCAGGCAGAATTTGCAGAGGCAGCGGAGGAGAATCTGTCGGAGGCGCTGCAAATGAGCGAGCAGGGTTACCGGCAGACAGAAAAAAAGCTCAGCCTGCTGCTGCTGATTTCGACCGTGATTGCGATTGTGATCATTCTGCTTATGCCGAAATATGAGGGCAGATTCCTGTTGAATCTGCTTCTGATCGTGCTGGTAGCCGGACTTGGATTTATCAGCAACACAGTGACTCTAGCCGCGCTGCTGATGAACAAGGAGCGCAGCGGCAAAGATCAGAAATAACAAGAAGCTCCCGCACATTTGTACGGGAGCATTTTTGGAATGCCGGCGGCGGGGGTCGAACCCGCACGGTATCGCTACCAACGGATTTTGAGTCCGTCACGTCTGCCAATTCCATCACGCCGGCTTACCGGATAAGTATATCATATTTCGGGATTTTTGTCAATCCCCGCGAGCTGAAAATCGGGGCGAAACAGCGTGGTTTTTGTCTGTTGTGCAAAAATGCGGATTTGCCCACTTGCATAATCGCATGAAAAGTAGTATAATAGGAAAGGCAAAATTCATTTCCCGTTCAGACGCACACAGGAGGCAACGAAATATGTGTGGAATTGTAGGCTTTTCGAGCCGGATTGACAATGCGGAGGCTGTCCTCGAACAGATGATGGACCGCATTCGTCACCGCGGACCGGATGCCGGCGGCAAGTATCTCAATGGGGAGATCGCACTCGGACACCGCCGTCTTTCGATCATTGATATCACAGAGCAGGGCGACCAGCCCATCTTCAACGAAGACCGATCAATGGTGCTCGTCTTCAACGGTGAAATTTACAATTATCAGGAGATTCGGGAGGAGCTGCTTGCAGCCGGACACATCTTCAAAACGGAGACCGATTCCGAGGTGCTGATTCACGGCTATGAGGAATACGGCACGGAGCTGCTGAATAAGCTGCGCGGCATGTTTTCATTTGTTATCTGGGATGACAAGAAGAAGGAGCTTTTCGGTGCAAGAGATTTCTTCGGCATCAAGCCGATGTATTATGCACAGATGGGCGGCAGCTTCCTGTTCGGCAGCGAGATCAAATCGTTCCTGCCGCATCCGGATTTCAAAAAGGAACTCAATACAGAGGCGCTGGAGCAATATCTGACCTTCCAGTATTCCCCGACAGAGGATACATTTTTCAAGGGCGTCAAAAAGCTGCCTGCCGCGCATTATTTCCTCTGGAAGGACGGCAGTCTGACGGTTCAGCGCTATTGGGATGTGCATTTTGAGGCGGACGAAGCGCCGCTGCTCGGAGACTGGGTAAAGACAATCTCCGAGACCTTCCATGATTCGGTCCGTGCGCATAAGATCGCGGATGTCGAGGTCGGCAGCTTCCTTTCGTCCGGTGTGGATTCGAGTTATGTCGCGGCAGTTGCGAATGTTGATAAGACCTTTACGGTCGGCTTCGGCAGCGATGAAAAGTATAATGAGATCGGCTGGGCAAAGCGTTTCTCGCGCGCGATCGGCAAGGAGAATTACAGCCATGTGATCACGCAGCAGGAATACTGGGATGTTCTCCCGAAGATCCAGTATCAAATGGATGAACCGCTTGCGGATCCTTCCTGCATCGCGCTGTATTTTGTGTGCAAACTGGCAGCGGAGCAGGTCAAGGTCGTGCTCTCGGGCGAGGGCGCGGATGAGCTGTTCGGCGGCTACAATGTCTACAGCGAACCCGACGGCACATGGTATGATAAGCTCCCGATGGGACTGCGGCGCGGCGTTGCAAATGCGGCGAGCGTGCTGCCTGCAAAGCGCGGCGTCAATTTCCTTGTCCGCAAGGGCAGAACGCTGGAGGAGCGCTTCATCGGCAATGCCTATATGTTTACACCGGCAGAGCGGAAGGCGCTGCTGAAAATCGAGACATCGGCGCCGGATCCGACCGCCGTGACAAAGCCCTTCTATGACAAAGTGACCGATCAGGATGCCGTGACGAAAATGCAGTATCTTGATCTGCACCTCTGGATGACCGGTGATATTCTGCTGAAAGCGGATAAAATGAGCATGGCGCATTCTTTGGAGCTGCGAGTACCGTTCCTTGATAAGGAGCTGATGCATGTTGCAGAGCAGATTCCGACAAGATTCCGCGTGACGCATCGTGTCCCGACGGATGACCATACACCATATACAACAAAATATGCGATGCGGCTTGCTGCAAAGCGCGATACACCGCCCTCGACCGCGGATACCGCAGCGAAAAAGAAACTCGGATTCCCTGTCCCGATCCGCGTTTGGCTGAAGCAGGACGACTGCTACAACACCGTGCGCACGGCATTTGTCTCGCCGGATGCAGAGCAGTTCTTCCACACCGAAAAGCTGACGCAGCTTCTTGACGATCACAAAAACGGCAAGGCGGATAACAGCCGCAAGATCTGGACGGTTTATATGTTCCTTGTGTGGTATAAGGTCTATTTCGGAACGCCGGATGCCATTCCGGCAGACCGCTGAAATCTGAAAATCAAATACGGAGGTTCAAAGCATGAGCAAGCAGTATTCGCATCTGATCGACCTGAATGATTATCCGGTGGAATGGTGGAACAAGGTCATTTCGCTGGGCGCTTCGATTTATGCACATCCGCAGCGTTATGTGCAGGCATGTGCCGGAAAGATCATGGCGACGCTGTTTTATGAGCCTTCCACGCGGACGCAGATGAGCTTTCAGTCTGCGATGATCCGTCTGGGCGGCAGCATCATCGGCTTTGATAATCCGATGAGCAGCTCGGTCTCCAAGGGCGAGAATATCAAGGATACAACAAAGGTTGTCAGCAGCTATTCGGATATCCTGATTATCCGGCATCCGATGTCGGGAACGGCAAAGGCTGCGGCGCTGACGGCAGAGTGTCCGGTCGTCAATGCAGGCGACGGCGGACATCTGCACCCGACGCAAACCCTGACCGATCTGCTGACGCTGAAAATGGAAAAGGGCAGGCTCGATCATCTGACGATCGGTCTCTGCGGTGATCTGCTTTACGGCCGCACGGTGCATTCGCTCTGCAAGGCGCTCTCCTGCTATCCGGATAACAAATTCGTGCTGATCTCGACGCCGGAGCTTCAGATTCCGGAATATATCACGAAGATCCTGCGTGATTCCGGCTGTGAATACCGCTGTGAATCCTCGCTGGATGCAGCAATCGGCGATCTTGATGTGCTGTATATGACGCGCATTCAGCGCGAGCGTTTTGCATCGCAGGCGGAATATCTTGCACAGAAGGATGTCTACCGCCTGACGACGGAGAAGATGAAGCGAGCAAAGGATGATCTCATTGTGCTGCATCCGCTGCCGCGTGTTGATGAAATTGAGATTGCAGTGGATGATGATCCGCGCGCGATGTATTTCAAGCAGGCGAAATACGGCATGTATGTCCGCATGGCGCTGATTCTGCGGCTGCTTGAATCGGAAAAGCCGGCGTTGCTGCTGCGCGGTACAAAGCGCGATGATCTCTGCTGTGTGAATCCGAAGTGCATCACAGCACAGGAGCATTATCTGCCGCATCAGTTCACGGAGATCGGCGGAAAGACGGTCTGCGAATTCTGCGAAGAAGCCGCCGTCCCTTCCGAGATTGTGCGGTAAGAGGTGTCTCCGAAGGATTTGTAATGGGACACTGTCCCGTTGGAATCCCATTTTATATATAGATTAGAAGAAAGCCGCTGAGATTGGCGAAGAGCCGGTCTCAGCATTTTTTCACTATTGAGCATGATGCTCTATGCAAATTTTATGATGATTTGTGCGAATTTTCAAATAAGTTGCACGCACCCGTACAACTTTCGGCTGTTTTGGTACCCCTTTATAGAGGGGCATATTGAATTAGAAATTAGAAATGAAGGTGTCCGCTTCGCGGACGGATTTATAGATATTTAGAAGAG
>JAGKVC010000072.1 GCA_021152595.1 Clostridia bacterium | reverse complement strand
GGACAGCGCCGAGGGCAGCGTCAGCTATCAGATTGATGTGCCTGAAAGCGGCATCTATGCGATGCAGGTCTCCTATTATGCAATGGAATCGCCCTCGAATCAGGTGGAGCTTTCGCTGGAGATCGACGGCGAGCTGCCGTTTGAATCCGCATCGCGTATCTGTCTCAACAAGATTTTCGTCAACCGCACGGAGATCAAGACCGATTCGCGCGGCAATCAGGTACGTCCCTCGCAGATCGAGCAGCCGGACTGGCAGACCAAATTCGTCTACGATGAGGACGGGCTCTTCAATGATCCGCTGATCTTCTCGCTGGAAAAGGGCACGCATACGCTGACCTTCTCCGGCATTAAGGCATCGCTCGGCATTGAATATCTGCGGCTCTGTCAGCCGGAAGGCACCGGCAGTTATCAGGCGCCCTCGGTGAACGAGCTCGCCGATACCCCCTCGACGCTTTACCGCATTGAGGGCGAATCCGCGAAATATAAATCCTCCTCGACGCTCTATCCGGCATACGATAATAATGCGTATACCGTTTCGCCCTCGGATCCGGTCAAGATGGTCTATAACACGATCGGCGGCGCAAACTGGGATCAGGCAGGACAGACGATCACATGGGAGATTCCGGCGGATGCGATCACCGGCGACGGCTGGTATAAGATCGGCATTAAAGCGCGGCAGAATGTCATGCGCGGATTCTATTCGAACCGCAGAGTGCTGATCGACGGGCAGCTCCCGAACGATGCATTCGGACAGGTCAAATTCTATTATGACAATGACTGGAGCATGACACCCGTCGGCAGGGACGGCGAAACCGCTTACGTCTATCTGACGGCAGGCGAGCCGCATACGATCACGCTGGAGGCAATGCCCGGTGAGATCGGCGAATACATGCGGCGGCTCGAAAGCACCGTCACCGATCTGAATACCTGCTACAAGCAGATTCTCATGATTACCGGTCCGAATCCGGATAAATACAATGACTATTATGTAGAGGAAAGCATCCCGACGCTGATTCAGGATTTCATGCGGCTTTCGCAGCAGCTCAAGGAGGCACAGAGCGGCATCGAACAGCTTTCCGGTACGCTCGGCTCGGAGGCGGCGGCGCTCCAGAGAATGTATGTCATTCTTGATAAGTGCGTCGATAAGCCCAGCCGCATTCCGAATTATGTCACGCAGATCAAGGATAATATCTCGACCATTTCCACATTCATCTGCGATTACCGCGATCAGCCGCTGGAGATCGACTATCTCGAAATCGCTTCCGCCGATAAAGAATTCTCCTCGCTGAAATCTAAATTCTTCAAGCAGCTCGGATTCCGCTTCAAGGCGTTCATCGGCTCGTTTACGGAGGATTACACCACGCTTTCCGATATCGACGCGGATGCGGAGGATGTCATCAGCGTGTGGGTGAATCTCGGCAGAGATCAGGCGCTCGTCGTCAAGGAGCTTGTCGAGAATGAATTTGCGCAGCAGCATCCCGATATTCCGGTTTCGGTCAATCTTGTCGTCGGCGGTGTCGTCGAGGCGACGCTTGCGGGAAAAGGTCCGGATGTCGCGCTGTTCCTCGGTGGTGAATTCCCCGTCAACCTCGCATGCCGCGGACTGCTTACCGATATGAAGCAGTTTCCGGATTTCGATGAGACCGTGAAAAACTATCAGCACGATGCAACCGTGCAGTACAGCTATGACGGCGGCTGCTACGGCATGCCGCTGACGCAGAACTGGACGATGATGTTCTACCGCACGGATATCCTCACGGAGCTTGGCTACACCGAGCTGCCGCGGACATGGGATGATCTCATCGACATGCTGCCCGGTTTGCAGCGCAATCATCTCGGTGTCGGTCTGATTCTGCCCTCGACCAATGTCGCGGCGGCAACGGAGGCAGGTCACACTTATGCATCTTTGATTTTGCAGCAGGGACTCAACTATTATAATTCCGAGCAGACAAAGACGCAGTTCGATTCCGTTCCGGCGATCCAGTGCTTTGAAAAGTGGACGGATTTCTACCGTGATTACAAGTTCACGCAGACCTATGATGCGTACAGCTATTTCCGCACCGGTCAGTATCCGATTGTGATTGCAAATTACAGCTTTGCAAATCAGCTTTCGGTTGCGGCACCGGAAATCAAGGGGCTCTGGGATTTCACCGTCATGCCCGGCACGATGCAGGCGGACGGCACGATCAATCACGCATCCAATTCCGGCGGCACCGGCGCGGTGATCTTCAACAAGGTCAAAAACAAGGAAGCCGCGTGGGAGTTTGTCAAGTGGTTCTGCTCAACCGATGTACAGACTGAATACGGCGCGGATCTGGAAGGTCTGCTCGGACAGATGGGCCGCTATGAGGCTTCCAACGTCGAGGCACTCAGACAGCTCAACTGGTCGGGCGCGGAAATGGATGTCCTGCTTGCACAGTGGGATGCGCTGACGGAGATCCCCGTTCTGCCCTCGTCCTATGCCGTGACCAGAAATATCATGAACGCATTCCGTGAGACTGTCAACTCCAACGAGAATCCGCGTGATACGCTCATGTACTACAACAGCGATATGAACGATGAGATCCGCAGAAAGCGCGAAAATCTCGGGCTGGACTGAATTCGTAATTTGAAGGAGGGTTCCTCTCTTGGATAAGGATCAGATTGGTGTCAGAACCAAACAGGAACAGCGCAGGCAGCTCTGGCTGCAAATCAAACAGAATAAGGAAGCCTACCTTATGCTGGCGCCCTTTATGATCGTGTTTACGATCTTTACGATCATTCCGGTCATTATGTCCCTGCCGATCGGTCTGACGGATTTCGACATGGTCAAATATCCCCCGACATGGGTGGGACTGAGCAATTTCTATAACCTGTTCCTCAATGACAGCATTTTCATCAAGGCGATCCGTGTCACACTGGTTTTTGCGGTGTTTACAGGTCCCCTGAGCTACTTCCTGAGCTTCATGCTCGCGTGGCTGATCAATGAGCTGAATCAGACGCTCAAGGTCATTTTCACGCTGATCTTCTATGCGCCGTCGATGGCGTCCGGCGTCTATGCGGTCTGGCAGCTCATCTTCTCCGGCGACAGCTACGGCATTGCCAATTCCACGCTTATGAACCTCGGCATCACGACCTCCGCGATCCAGTGGCTGACGGATTCCAAGTACATCCTGACGGTGGTCATCATCGTGCAGCTCTGGGTTTCGATGGGTGCCGGATTCCTCGCCATGCGCGCAGGCTTCCAGAATATTGACAAGGCACAGTATGAGGCAGGCGCGATCGAGGGCATCAAGAACCGCTGGCAGGAGCTGATTTATATTACGATCCCGGGCATGGGACCGTCGCTGATGTTCGCGGCTGTCATGCAGATCGTTTCGGCATTCACGGCGGATATCGTCGCAAGAAACCTTGTCGGCTTCCCCAGCACCGATTACGCCGCCCATACGATCATGACGCATGCCTTCGATTACGGCTGGATCCGCTATGAAATGGGCTATGCCTCCGCAATCTGCATGATCCTGTTCATTGCGATGTATCTCGCAAACAAGCTCATCAGCGGACTGCTCGGCAAATATATGGATTAAGGGGGGCGGAATATGAGTCAGACTTCAGCACAGGCAAAGCAGAAGACGGATCCCAGACGGCTCAAAGCCTCCAACCGGCGCGCCGGCAGAAAAATCGGCGGCTCGATTGCAATTTTTCTCTTTCTGCTGATCCTCGGACTGTTTATGGTACTCCCGATCTGGCTGATGATCGTCAACTCGATCAAGCCGGTCAACGAAATGTTCATCTTTCCGCCGAAGTGGTATACTTTGAACCCGACACTCGACAACTTCAAGGATACCTACCGCGTACTCGGTCAGATGTGGGTACCGTTTTCCCGTTATGTATTCAACAGCATCTTTGTGACGGTCGCCGTCACGGTGCTGCAATGCGTCTTTGCCTCGATGGCGGCGTTCTGTCTGGCAAAGGTGAAATTCCCCGGCAACAAGCTCATCAATGCGATCATTGTCCTTGCGCTGCTCTATAACAGCAATGTTATTTATCTGATGCAGTACATGGTCATGGCAGAGCTGAACATGATCAACCGCATGTCCGCGCTGATCCTGCCCTCGGTCGCATCCTCGATGGGACTGTATCTGATGCGGCAGTCCATGACCTCTGTGCCCGATGCGATGATCGAGGCTGCAAAGGTGGACGGCGCCAATCTCTTTACGATCTGCTGGCGTATTGTGATCCCGAACCAGAAGCCGGCGCTCATGACCATGGCGATCTTTGCGTTTCAGGGCGCATGGAACATCACGGGCGGCAGCGTCGTCTATGATGAATCGCTCAAGACGCTCCCGACGGTCATTCAGCAGGCAGCTTCCGCCGGTATCTCGCGGCAGGGCGTCACAATGGCTGCGGCGGTGATCCTGTTTGTTCCGCCGGTCCTGTTCTTTATTCTCGCACAGAGTCAGGTCATGGAGACCATGGCGCATTCCGGCATCAAGGATTGACAGATCCGCCGGAGCCTTGCAGAAAGGATGAGGAATTACGTGAAAACAAAAGCAAAGCGCAGGCTGATGCAGTCCGCGGCGGCGCTCTGTGCGCTGCTGAGCTGCGCTTCGGCACTGATGCTTCCGGCATCCGCGGATGAGCCGTATGATGTCTATAACTATAATTATCTCGGTGAGGCGGTACCCTCGCAGGCAGGCTATCTGGCGGAGCGTTCTGTCTCCGGACTTGATCTCGGGACAACCGCGCTCAATGCGCCCGCCGATCTTTTCAAGGATGAAAAGGATCAGTTCTATCTGGTGGATTCCGGCAACAACCGGATCCTGAAGATCGACAGCGAATTCACAGAGGTACTGGAGATTTTTGACCGCTTCACCATGCCGGACGGCTCGGAGACACGGCTCAAGAATCCGAAGGGCGTCTATGTCTCGCCGGATACCGGTCTGATGTATATTGCGGACAACGAAAACGCGCGCGCACTGGTCACGAATCCCGACGGCACGGTTGTCATGGAGATCACAAAGCCGGAATCGACCGTCTATGATCAGCAGCTCACGTTTCTGCCGCAGAAGATTCTCTGCGACAATGCCGGCAATATCTATATCGTGCTGAACAACACCACAAAGGGCGCTGCGATGTTCGATGCAAACGGCGATTTCATCGGCTATTACGGTGCGAATGCCGTCGCCGCGACTGCGACCGTCATTGCAAATCACTTCTGGAACGCGATCGCCTCCGAGGAGGAAAAGCGCTACCGTTCGAGAAGCACGCCGACTGCCTTCGATAATTTCGATATCGACACGGTCAAGGGCTTTATCTATACCTCGACCTCCTCCGGTTCAACGGATACCGATATCGTCAAGAAGGTCAATCCGGAAGGCTATAACCTGTTCAGCTACATGTCGAACTACACATGGGGCGACCTGTTCTCGACATGGTATTCCGGCACGAGCTATAAGACCAAGATCGTCGATATCGACATCGGCGACGACGGCTCGATCAACTGCCTCGATGCGACGACCGGCAGAGTGTTCCAGTATGACAAGGAAGCCGATCTGCTCTTTATCATGGGTGCGACCGGCGATCAGGTCGGTGCATTTACCGCAGGCAATGTCGCTGCCGTTGAGACGAAGGGCGAGGGCTGCGAGAATATCTATGTCCTCGATGCCGGAAAGGGTACGGTCACGGTCTTCGGACAGACTGTCTTCGGGCAGATCGTGCACGATGCGACCGCGAAGTATAACGGCGGCTACTATGAGGAGGCACTCGAACCGTGGCTGGAGGTCGTCAAGCGCGACGGCAACTACCGCAGAGCCTATCTCGGCATTTCCAGCGCGTATTACAATATGGGCAGATACAGAGAGTCGATGGAATATGCGAAAAAGGCGGATGCCTCGGCGCGCTATAACCGCGCATTCGAGCGCTACCGTTCGCAGTGGCTCAGGGAGCATCTGACGCAGCTTCTGCTCGGCGTTGTGCTGATCATCGCCGGTGTCATGCTGCTCAAATATCTTGCCCGGAAGCAGAAAAACAAAAAACAACCGTCTGAACCGGCGCAGACCGGTTCCGGAACGTAAGGAGGTGTGCTGCATATGATGGATCTGACACAGCCGCAGTGGGTGAAGCATGTGGTTTTTCATCCCTTTGAGGGCTTTGAGGATCTGCGATGGAAAAAGGGCGGCACGCTCAAATATACGGCGATCATCATTTTTGCGCTGTTCATCGCGCTGATTGCCATTGACCGCTGGTGCGGTTTCCAGTTCCGGCCGCTGCCCGATGCGATGTTCTCCGTCGTGCCGTATATCATGCGCTCGGTGGTCTATTTCTTAGCGTGGGTGCTTGGAAACTGGGCGATCTGCACGCTGCTCGACGGCGAGGGCACAATGAAAAACATTGCGATTTACAGCTCCTACGCGCTGATCCCGTATATTGCGCAGATGTTCGCGCAGGTGATCCTTTCGCATATTCTCGTGCGCGCGGAGGCCGTGTTCTTCGATACCGTCTATTATGTCGGCATCATCTGGACGGTGCTGCTGCTGTTCAATGCAGTCAAGGCAGTGCATCAGTACACCTTTACAAAGACCGTCATTGCGATTATCCTGACGCTCTTTGCGATGCTGGTGATTCTGTTCCTTGCAGTGCTGTTCCTTTCGCTGTTCCAGAAGGTTTATGTATTCTTCTATTCGCTGTATACAGAGATTCTGTATCGCGTGAGAGTGTGAGAGGCGGTGTTCGGATTGCAGAAAAAACGTCATATCCTTTGCTGCCTGCTCGCAGCAGCCATGATGCTCCCGACCGCCGCAATGCCTGTCAGCGCTGAACCGGATGCAGAATCCGCAGCGGAGACGGAGCCTGCACAGGATGCGGAAGCGGATACCGGTTCGCAGGCAAATCCCGACTGGGCGGATCGTACTGAAAAGGATGTCTTTGCGAAGATGCGCAAGGTCGCAGAAAATGAAAAGCTCGAATTCTGGGCATGGGATGAATCGAAGCTCGATGAGGAAAACGACGAGAAGCCCGAGGATCTTTTTGCACTGGTTAACAAATCAAACGGCTATATCTGGTGGACCTCCCCGATCAATGCGGAGGGGGATTCCATCGCGGCGCCTGTGCTGCGTTCGGAGCTGAAATCCGGCGTGGTGCTGACTGCGGCACAGATTCTCGAACGCTCGACGACCAACGTCCGCTCCGGTGATACGCTGAAAACCGGCATCACCTATTCGGATATCACGAACGGCGTCAAGGTCACCTACAATTTCCGCAAAATCGGCATCAAGATTCCGGTTTCCTATGTGCTGGGCGAAGATTATCTTGAGGTCAGCGTCGATACCTCCGGCATCACCGAAAAGAATGATGCCTCCGCCGAAAAGCCTGTTCTTGCACAGTCGCTTGCGATGCTCAACGGCTTCGGTGCGGCAGGGCTTGATGAGGACGGCTATTTTGTCATACCCGACGGCAGCGGCGCCGTCATCAATTTCAACAATCAGAAGTATTCCGCAAAGACCTACAGCCAGATGATCTACGATGTCGATACGACAGCCGTGCCGAAAACAAAAGGACCGGTCGTGGAGGGCGTATCGCTCCCGATGTACGGCATCTGCAAGGGTGAAAATGCGATGCTTGCCGTTGCCTCTGAGGGCGACGGAAGCTGTATGCTCTGTGCCGATGTCAGCGGAACCGGTCAGTCGAATACCGAATATAACCGCTGCTACTTCAAATTCGTGCTGCGCTCCGCCGATCAGTATTATCTCGGCAGCGACCAGCTCAATCCGCTGGATGTCTACGAGAAAAACCTGACGCATCGGAAATTGCAGGTGCGGTATTATCCGCTGACGGCTGCCGACGATGTCAACGCAGACGGCGGCAAGTCGCTCGATTATGTCGATATCGCGGCGCGTTACCGGCAGTATCTGCTCGATGAGAAGCATGTGCAGAAAACCGCAGCGGCGAATCAGGCAAAGCTCTATATCGACCTTTACGGCGGCTGCATGAAGCAGCGGAATGTCCTCGGATTTCCGGTGTTCATGAAGACCTCGATGACCTCCTATGAAGAAATGCAGGAGATTCTGGAGCAGCTTCAGAATGCAGGCGCGGAGAATCTGGTTGTGTCGCTCAACCGCTGGACCGATGCAGGCATTGCAGGAAAGGTTGACTTCAAGTCGAAGGCATCCGGCACGCTCGGCGGCAGCTCGGACTTCAGAAAGCTGACGGATTACATGAACGGCAGCGGCATCGAATGGTTCCCGACCGTGACGAATACCGCATATTATTCCGGCAGCGGCTACTGGTCGCTGACCGATACAGCGGTGCGAGTTTCAGGTTCATTTGCGCGAATCGTGGATTATGAGCGCGCCTACGGTGTGCCTTACGGCGAAAAGAAAACCATGTCGCTGCTCTCGCCGAATGTCTTTTCCGAGCTGTATCAGAAGCTCGCAAAGAATTATCAGAGTGCAGGATTCAAGAGCGTGAGCCTCGGCGGACTTTCCTCGACGCTCTACGGCGATTACGGCAAGAAATCCGGCACCTCGCGCGACCAGACCAAGCAGGCGGTTGAGGAGAGCTTAAAGCTGCTGAAATCCGATGTCGGGGCAGTGCTTTCGGAGGATCCGAATGCCTATGTCCTGCCCTATACCGACACGATCACCGATCTGCCGCTTTATTCCTCCGGCTTCAATATTTTCGACGGCGATATTCCGCTCTATCAGCTTGTCATGCACGGCGTGATCCCGTATTCGACCAAGGCGGTCAACGGCAGCGCCGATGCGGAGCGGCTGGTACTGCTCGCGCTTGCCGCCGGAAGCAATCTGCGGTTTGATATGCTCGGCGCGGAGACCAGCGATCTCAAGGATACCGATTTCGATGTCTATTACTATGCCTTCTCCGATTACTGGATCGAGAACGCCGCGCAGTATTATGACTTCACGAAGGATATCCTCGCAAAGATCAGCGACTCCGAGATCATCAGCTATGTGCGCGAGGACGACCGCATCACGACAAAATACGCAAACGGCACTGAGACCGTTGTCGATCTGAACGAATGCTCTGTGACAGCGGACGGTCAGACGAGATTTCTCAAGGATTATGTCAGGGAAGGAGCGGAGGTGTTTGAATGAAAATTCCGTATGAACGCAGAAAAGCCCTCTATGGCTATGGCTTTATCTCGATCTGGATGATCGGCACGCTGCTCTGGTTCCTGATTCCGCTGCTGGAATCGCTCTGCTACTGCTTCATGGATAACGCACAGCTCAAGCCGGATGTCGGCGGCATGCACAAGGTCTGGCTGTGGAGCGTCGGGCAGAACTGGCTGGCAAATTTCAAATACGCCTTCGCTGCCGATCCGCAGTACAAGCAGAATCTGATCACCGTCCTCAAGGATACCGCGATCACGACACCGATGATTCTGATTTTCTCGCTGTTTATCGCGGTGATTCTGAATCAGGAGTTCAAGGGCAGGGGATTTGCCCGTGCGATCTTCTTCCTGCCGGTCATCATTGCGACGGGACCTGTCTACAATATCATCAGCGGTGACATTGCAAGCACCGGCGCGGACAGCGGCGCACAGTTCTCCACGCTCTTTGAGACGGATATCGTCGATCAGCTTCTCGAATTCTTAGGCGTTATGAATATCAGCGCACAGCTCAGCGATATCATCAATTCCGTTGTGACCAATATCTTCGGACTGGTCTGGAGCAGCGGCATCCAGATTCTGATTTTCCTCGCGGCGCTTCAGAATATCCCCGTTTCCGCAAAGGAGGCGGCGTCGATGGAGGGCGCAACGGCATGGGAATATTTCTGGAAGATCACGCTGCCCTATGTCAGCCCGATGATCCTTGCAAACTTCATCTATACGGTTATTGATTCCTTTACGAAGACAGATAATCTTGTCATGGCGCGCGTGCTGGATAAGCAGCTCGACTGGGATTATGCCTATGCCGCTGCAATGGCTTGGAGCTATTTTGCGATTGTCATGGTCGTGGTCGGCATTGTCGTCATGATCATCAACAAGTTTATCTTCTACGAAGTGGAATAAGGGGGTGCAGATATGGATTTGGAAAACAAGCTGAACCCCGAAGCCGCCGAAGAAGCTGCACCGCTGCGTGAAAAAAGCGGCAGACCGGCGCATCCGCAGCTTCCCGAAGGCTATATTCCGCCGAGCGCTGTGCCGGATGTCCATGAGGCACATGATGTCGGCGAGGGCATGTCCAAAAAGGAAGCCATGAAGATCCGGATGCAGAGCATGAACAAGCAGGAGATCGCCTATCTCCGGCGCAAGCAGATTTTTGAAAAGTGCTGGCCGGTATTCCGCTTCCTGATTCTGTTCGGACTGGGATTTGTGATTCTGACGCCGCTGATGTTCATGATCTCCTACGGCTTCCGCGAGAATACCGATATGAATGATCCGACGATCATCTGGATTCCGCGGCATCTGACGCTGCGCATCATGAAGCAGACGATCAATGCAATGGGACTGACGCAGACGAAGAACAATCCGCTGATCAATACGCTGGTGCTGAATATCGGCTGTTCCCTCTGTCAGGTTGTGACCTGCGCGCTCACCGGCTACGGCTTTGCGCGGTTCAGGTTCAAGGGCAGAAATCTGCTGTTCGGCATCGTCATTCTGATGATTCTCGTCCCGACGCAGATCATTTCGATTCCGCTTTACAGCACATTCCGGAATTTCCTGTTCGGTCATGTCAACCTGATCGACAACAAGCTCGTCATGTATCTGCCGGCGCTGACCGCAAACGGCATCCGTGCAGGCCTGATGATCTTCATTTTCCGGCAGTTCTTCCGCGGACTCCCGAAGGAGCTGGAGGATGCGGCATATCTTGACGGCTGCGGTCCGCTCATGACATTCCTGCGCGTCATGGTTCCGAATGCAGGCTCCTCGTTCCTGACGGTCTTCCTGTTCTCGATCGTCTGGTACTGGAATGATTACTATGTCGCAAGCTCGTTCTTCACGAATACGAAGACGATCTCGCTGGTACTGAAAAATCTCGACGGCACGCTGAATATTGCGATCTTCAACAATGCAAACGCAAATGTCAGCGCGCGTGAAAAGATTGTCTGGCTCGAAGCCGGATGCCTGATTTCCATTACACCGATGCTCATTCTCTATGCACTGCTGCAAAAGCATTTCACAGAGGGTATCGAGCGCTCCGGTATCGTGGGATAAATATGCAGGCCGCTCTGATCAGTGTATGCTGACCGGAGCGGCTTCTTTTGTATGCGTGTGATTTTTCATCTGTTATCCATTGAAATTTACAGTGAGATGTGTTATAATAAACCGGAAAAGGAGTGATGATGAACATGCAGGATGAAGAGCAGAAGCCGCAGCAGACACCGCAGAATGAATCGCAGAACGATCCGGCAGATCTTTCAAAGGCAGAAAAAGTCTCGGCATTTCATAATGCAGTGGAGCTTCAGGCGAAAATCCGGCGCGAGGAGGAGCTGAAGGAGCGCAGGCGTCAGGCGGAAGCCGAGGACGCCGCCTATCATGCGCGCGAGGAATATGCAAAGGAGCTTGCCGAGGAGAAGGTCGATCTCATCCGCCTGAAGCAGGGCGTGATCGAGGACAGCGACAAGGTTTTCCGCGAGCAGGAAACCGAAAAGAAATATACCGTCTGGCAGAAGATCGGCAACTGGTTCTACCACTCAAAATGGTGGCTCGGCATCGCAGCATTCTGCACGATTGTCGTCGCGTTTCTGGTATATGACTATGTCACGCGCGAGGATCCGGATCTGCGCGTGCTGCTGCTGACGGACAATCCGGAGCTTTATGAGGAATCCGACAAACTGACGAACTGGCTGCAAACGATGTGTCCCGATTATACCGCGGACGGCGAGGTGCTTGTGCAGTCGGTCTATATTCCCGTCTCCAAGGCGACGATGGAAAACAGCGGTACTTATTCCGCATCGTATAATACGCAGCTTCTGGTGCAGTTCCAGTCCAGTACGTGTATGCTTGTGCTGGTGGATCCGGATGCAGAGGCATATTTGCAGCCGGAGGACATGTTCGTGAAGCTCGATGAGCTTTATCCGGAATGCAGCTTTGCGCAGGGAAGATGTCTGATGCTTGATGATACCGATTTTGCGGAGCAGGCAGGACTGACGCATCCGCTGCATGCGGGCAGCTATCTTGCGCTGCGGATTCCTGCGGAGAATATGAGCTCCGAGGAGGAGACACAGGCTGCGTATGATCAGGCAAAGACGCTGCTCGATGAGATCGTATCCGTGCTTCATACAACGGAAAACGGAGGTGTGTCAGATGCCGGAACAGCAGAATGAAAAAGAGCAGCCAAGCGGCATCTTTGAGCCGAAGCCGATGCAGCAGATCAAGCCGCCGGTCTCCGGTGTGAAGCAGGCAAACCGGCTGATGCTTGCGATCGGTGTGATCATTCTGGCGGTGATTCTTTTTGTATTTTGCAGCGGCAGATATCTCAGTCCGGTGCGCAAATACTATAAGGGCCTCAGCAGGCGCGATCCTGCTGCTATGACAGATGCGTTCCCCTCGTGGCTTGTCAATGCCGATGCGGCAGAGGGACAAATGACGATCGACGCAATGTGTGCGGCGATGATCTCCTCGACAAATCTCGCTTACGGAACGGACTGCAAGGCGAAGGCGTCGCTCCAGCGCAAGGAGCCGGTTGATGCGGCAAAATGTGAGCAGCTTACATCCGGCATCTCGTCCAGATATCATGTGAATGTCAAGGTGCGCAAGGGCTGGATCTGTACGCTGAATGTGCAGTATACATCGCCGGACGGCTCAGATATCAGTGCAACGGAATATGTCACGCTTTATCAGATCGGCGGCAGATGGTGCATGCTCGATGTCCCGAATCCGAAGAAGTGATCCGTCCTGTATGTGCGGTATGACAAAAAGCTGCTGAAATCAGCATTGCGCCGGTTTCAGCAGCTTTTATTTTTCATATGGAAAGACAGATTTCGCACGGGCTATTTGTATTTCGCGGCGATTTCGGAGATCCGCTGCAAGCGGTGATTGACGCCGGAGCGTGAAAGCGGCGGATTGAGCTTTGCGCCGAGTTCACGCAGGCTTGCTTCCGGATCGGCGAGGCGAGCGGCTGCGATCTCCTGCAAAACGGCAGGCAGCGTCCCGAGCCCGACCTTCTGCTGAATCAGCTCGATATCCGCGATCTGCTGTTCACCGGCGGCAACGCTCTTGTCGATATTGGCAAGGTCGCAGTTTGTGCGGCGGTTTGTCATGCTGCGTACATTTTTATAGACCTGCTGCGCGGCAAGCTCCATCGAGGCATTCGGCGCACCGAAATAGGTCAGTGCATCGCAGATCTGCTCATTCTGTTTGAGGTAGAGAACGGTATCCTGCTTGCGCACGGTCGATTTGAAGCGGATATCCGGCTGCTCAGCGGCAAGGATTTCGGGAAACGCCGCCGCGACAGATGCATCCGAAAGCACCAGCTCCAGATGATACCGCCGCTCCGGATCGGTCACGCTGCCGCAGAGGACAAAGCATCCTGCGGCGGCGAATGCGAGCGCTCTTCCGCTGAGCGATTCCAGCGCCCATTTGCGGTTTGCCGGATCGAGATGCAGCGGTGCGGTCAGTGCGGAGACGGCATCTGTGCCGCTGACGGTAAAGCACCAGACAGCCTGTCTGCCGGAGCGCGCACGGAATTCCGTATCGAAGCCGCATGTTTTGCTGACGCTCTGCACAAGCTGCGGAAAGAGCGCGGCAAAGGCTTCACATTCAGTTTGCAGGATAATTTCCGAGGCGGTGCATCTGCGCGCGGAGAGCAGAATGCCGGTCAGAAAGGCGCGGCGGTCTGCCGGTTTGCGGATGCTGCCGCAGATTTCCGTTTTGACCTGATTGGAAAAGGATGCCACAGGCATCACCCCCGATCTGATTCGATAAATTTGGAAACGCTGAGAAACGTGTCTCCGGCGGATTTATAATGAGGACTCCGCATAGTGCTTCGCAAACTGTCCTCAAACTCTCGCTTAAGGGCTGCTATCCTTTCGGTATCTCACTTCGAGCTGCAAATGAAAACACGTATTTGCCGGCTTTTCTGGAAATGGGATTCCAAAGGGACAGTGTCCCTTTGGCGGGGTATGGGGCAGCGCCCCATTACAAATCTATCGAAGATACCGCTTCAACCAGCGCTCCCTCAGAGATAAGCGGCGAGAAATTCCGCCTGACGGGCGCGGCGTTTTGCGATTCTGCCCTGCACCCAGATCTCATAGGGCATCCAGCGCGGATCCCGTTCCGCAGCGGAATCATCGACACCGTCGGTCGTATAGGTGAAGATAATGCCGCCGTCGTAGATCTCAAATTCGATCTCGCGCAGCTCCTTTCCGGTGTAGCCGTCGATCCTGCCGTCAGCGGTATAGAGCCTGCCGGTTTCATTGTCCAGACCGTTCGGGACAGCCGAGCTGCGGACATTGTTCAGATAATAGGTCACGCCGTCCGCGTCATGCAGAACATAGCTTTTGCCGATCGGATCGGGATCGGAAAACAGACCGCCGTCGTCGGTGATTTCTGCATCCGCGATGGTCACAAGCTCGAAATTGCCGTAGGTTTTCTTCTGCCATTTCGGCTCCTTCATTTCCGGTGCCGGATATTCATCAAAGTCGTCCGCATTCAGAT